>JALOOU010000030.1 GCA_025454255.1 Desulfobacterales bacterium
GATCCTCATCACCGGAATTCTGCACCGGGACTTCTCCATGACCAAGGCCATGGAGTCGGCCGCAGCCGACCAGATCAAGCGCATGCGGCGCTTCATGGGGATTCTGGACACGATGATCACGGTGGCCCCGCTCCTGGGGATCTTCGGCACGGTCATCGGCATCATCCACTCCTTCGAAGCCCTCGGTGCGACAGGGGCCGAGCGGCCGGTGGAGGTAACGGCCGGAATCGCCCAGGCCCTGATCACCACCGCCGCCGGCCTGGGCATCGCGATCCTTGCGGTCATCCCCTACAACTTCTTCGACAGTTTGTGCGAAGGGGCGGCGCTGAGGATTGAAAAATATGCCACGAGCCTCGAAATCGTTTATGAGAAGCTGGTCGGCGCACCCTAGCCGGTTGCATCGCTGGGCGGCGGATCTCGGCGCCGGCAGATGGCGGAGTCATCCGCCGGCGGCAGGAGGACGGCTCTGATGAAAATCAAGGTGCAGCGCCGCAAACGGGTGCGCATCGAGATGATCCCCCTGATGGACCTGCTGTTTTTGTTGCTGGTCTTCTTCATGTACGCCATGCTCTCCATGGCGGTCCACCGGGGGCTTCCGATTCGCCTGCCCACATCGGATGCGACTGAAGCGGAGACGGACAGCACCCTTTCGGTCACGGTCAAGGAAGACGGGGCGATATACGTCGACCGTGAACCGGTGGACCTCCGAGCCCTGACAGCCGTCTTGGCCGCCAGGGCCGGCGAGGCGGGCGCCCGCACGCCGGGGGTTATGATCTTTGCCGACCGCAATCTTGCCTACCAGGATCTCTTCGGGGTCCTGGAGCAAATCCGTGCGGCCGGGTTGAGCCGTGTCTCGCTCCAGGCCGAACCGGGGCCGTCGCCGTGAAACGCTTGGCACCGGCAGCTGCCGTCGCGGTCGGGCTGCATCTGCTCCTTTTCAGCCTCGATGTCGACCGGCGAGGCCTCCGCGACAGACACCCGCCGCCGCAGGGTGCGGTGACGGTGAGCCTGGTCGCTGCAGCGCCGCGAGCGGAAAAAGCGAGCCTGCCTCCGGACGCGGATCGGCCGGAACCGCCCGGGAATAAGCCGGGCATGGCGCCAGTCCCGCAAGCGGCGCCGCTTCGGGCCATTCCACCGAAGCCGGATCCGGCGCGGACGGCGAAGGCCGCAGCGCCTCCCAAAACCCAAGCCCCGGCCGCGCCCGGGCCGCCCGACGCCGCCGGCCCCCCCTCTTCCAATCCGCAGGGCTCGAACGCGCCGGAGGCCTCCAGAGTCGAACCCCAAGCCGACGAAGAGGGCCTGCCGGCGGCGCGCCCCGCAGGTGGCCGGTTTTCGGCCGACGGGCTGCCATCCGCAGCGGCCCCGCAACCGCCCGCTCCCGCCGAACAGGAGGCAAGGGCCGAATACGAGCGCAACCCCGCGCCGGAATATCCCGGCAGGGCCAGGCAACTGGGATTTGAGGGCACCGTTCAGCTGCGGGTCAAGGTCAACCCCAACGGGGGAGTCGACGAGGTCAACGTCGCCGTCTCGAGCGGATATTCGATGCTGGACGACGCGGCGCTTCGCGCCGTAAAAACGTGGGTCTTCAAACCCGCCCGGCGGGGCGGCCAGCCGGTCGCCGCCTGGGTTCAGGTACCGATTCGGTTCGCGCTCGATCCGCCCGCCACCCGCAACCGTTAGGCGTATCCCGCTGTTCGGGGGCGATAAAAACCGCTCCGCCGGCGGCGCTCATTTCGTCGTTGCGACCTCCGGGGGATGCCCCGCGTTGCGGCCGGGATCGGGCGGGGTGACCATGCCGGCGGAGACCACCATCTTGATCGCCTCCTCGATCGTCATCTCCAGAAAGACGAGGTCACGGCGCGGCACGAACAGGAGGAAACCCGAGGTGGGGTTGGGGGTGGTGGGCAGGAAAACGTTGACCACATCCTCCGCGAGCCGGCGCTGGACCTCGCCCTGGGTGGTGCCGCTGACGAACCCGATGACCCAGATGCCGGGCCGCGGGTATTCGAACATCACCACCTCGCGAAACGCCTGCGATTTTCCGGCCATCATGGTCTCGAAGAATTGTTTGAGGGCGCCGTAGATGCTGCGGACCACCGGCATGCGGTCCACCACATACTCCGAGGCCCTGATCACCAGGCGGCCGAGAAAATTGCGCGCGAACCAGCCGACCGCGGTGAAAAACACGATGGCGACGAGAAGCCCGATCCCCGGCACGGAGAAGGGCAGATAGGTGTCCGGGTTGTATTTGGCGGGCAGCAGCCGGGCGACCTTGGCGTCTATGAACTGCAGAAACGACCAGGTCAGATAGAAGGTGATGGCGATCGGGGCCGTGACCAAGACTCCCGCCAGAAAATAGTTGCGCAACCTTCCCAAAAGGGTCAGCTTGGGGTGGTCGTGAGGGGTGGCCCGCAGCGGGTTCATCGTCTTCTTGACCGGCAATAAGGGTTTCTCTGTGGCCGCTTCGGCCGCATGATGGCAAGGCGGCGCAGGTGCGTCAACCCGGGTCGGGGGTCACGTCGGGCTCCACCTGGTAGGCGTTGGCAATGCGGTTGGTGCCGCAAAAGAGCTCGACCACCGCAATGATCTCCCCGATGGCTTCGTTGTCCAGCCCCAGCCGCTTCACGGCGGCACTGTGGGAGTGGATTCAGTATTCGCAGTTGTTGGTGATCGACACGGCGAGGGCGATGATCTCCTTGGTTCGCAGGTCGAGCTTGCCCGGACGCATGATGGCTTTCAGCTTCTGCCAGGCCGCCTCCAGGTGATCGGGGTTGACCGACATGGCCTTCCAGAAATTGGGCACGAAATCGATCTTCTTGGTGGCCATGATGTCGTCATAGACCGCCTTGACCTTGCCGGTCGCCTCCTTTTCGGAAACGGTGCGATACAGAGACATGGATACGACCTCCTTGGCGATAGTGATGGCCGCAGAAACGAATCCGTCCGCTCAGCGGCGCGAAGCCGCCGCCGCATCGGGCCGTGCCGTTTTGACAAGCCCCATGAACGCCAGCGCGCATGCGGCCATGAGCGCACAGGCGAGAAAGGCCCCTTCATACCTTCCGGTTGTATCCCGGATGGCGCCTGAGATCCAGTGGGTCAAGATGGCGCCCAACCCATAGAAGGGGGTCCAGGCGCCGGCGACCGTTCCCATCGCCTGGCGCGGAAAGTAGTCTCCGGCGCAGGCCCCGTAGATCGGAAACGTGGCGCCGTAGAACACCGCCATGGCGGCCGTTATTGCGCACAGGGCGGGCCACGAGACCCCGCCGGGCACCAGCGCGGCGAGCAGGAGCGTGATGACGGCATTGGAGACCAGAATGGTGTGCTTGCGGCCGAACAGGTCCGAGAGCGGCAGCACGATCAGCACCCCCGCGATTTGAAAAAGCCCATGAACGGTGGCGAGCAGGCTCGCCTGCCGGATGGGGAACTGCAATTGGTGCACGGCGAAGTCCACCATGAAGGTGGTAAAACCGTAGAGCCCGTAGGAGAGGCAGAAGTAGGACGCACCGATGATCCAGAAGTTGCGCTGCCTCAGGATCGAGGCCAGCGACGGCGGGCCCTCGACTGCGGCCGGCCGCAGCGGCGCGGGATCCTGCGGCCCCCACGGACGCCGGCCGCGGTCGGCCGGATCGCTGCGCAGGAGCGCCGCGTTCGGCAGCGCCAGCAGCAGCGCCGCCAGCCCCAGAAAATACCATGCGTAACGCCAGTTGAAGTGCTCCACCACCCAGGGGAACACCACCCCCATGACCGCAAAGCCCAGCCCGTAGCCCGTCGACATGATCCCTAACGCCAGCCCCTTGCGCCGGATGGAAAACCAGCGCTGGACCAGCGTGATGACCGGCACCCACAGCCCGCTCGCCCCCAGACCGGTAATGCCGAAGGCGACGCAGGCCGCCCAGAGTTTCTCGGCCGACCCCAGCAGCAGGACCCCGGCGGCAAGCAGCAGCAGGCAGACGCTGATGACCCGCCGGGCTCCGAGCCGGTCGGTCAGGTAGCCGGTGAAGGGGGCGACGAGGATGTAGGTGAGCAGATAGGCGTTGTAGATGGAGCCGCCGGCGGTTCGGCTCAGCCCCAGTTCCCGGATCATCTCCGGCAAAACCACGCCGTAGCCCAGACGCACCGAGTAGTTGACGAAGAGGTTCACGAAACAGATCGCCAGCATGATCCAGGCCGGGTGAAGGCTGCTCGGATGGGCCACGGTTTGCTCCACGGCGGGCGGCAGAGCGCCGGGTGCGCCCGCCCTCTCGGGTCAATTCACGATCAGACTCTCTCCGCGGCGGGGAACGCAGACGCTGAAGCCCTCCGCCGTCAGCTCGCCGGCGAAGGAGAGCGCCTGGGCCTCCTCGCCGTGCACCAGGGCGATCCGCCCGACCTTGAGGTTGGACTGCTTCAGGAACCGCAGCATCTCCTCCTTGTCCGCGTGGGCGCTGAACCCGCCGATCTTCACGACGCGGGCCCTGAGAGGATACTCCTTGTTGAAAAACTTCACCAGCGGCGGCGGACCCTGGCGGCCGTCGGCCGCGTAGGCGGCCCCCAGCTCCTCGATGCGGCGGCCGAGGGTGTTCTGCGCCATGTACCCCACGATCAGAATGGTGTTTTTCTCCCCATGGATCTTGAACCGCAGGTGGTGCAGGATCCGGCCGGCTTCGCACATCCCCGAGGCCGCGATGATGATCTGCGGCCGGTCCTGGCGGTTGAGCGCCATGGACTCCTCCACCGAACCGACGAAGCGAACCCGGTCGAAGCGAAACGGATTTTGGCCTTTGGATAGAAACTCGGTCTGGGCATCGCGGTCGTAGAGCTCGGGGTGTTCGGCGAAAACCCGGGTGAGATTGGTCGCCAACGGGCTGTCGACGTAAATCGGGATGTCGGGCAGTTTTCCCTCGTTGTGCAGCTCATGCAGCACGTATAGGAGCACCTGCGTGCGGCCGAAGGCGAAGGCGGGGATCAGCATGGTGCCTCCGCGTTGCACCGTTTCCGTCAAGACGTCCAGCAGCGTGGCTTTGAGGTCGGAGACCGCCTCATGCCGCCGTTCGCCGTAGGTGCTCTCCATGATCAGAAGGTTCAGGCAGCGATCCTCCTCGGCGAACGACAGGGTAGGGTCGTTTAAAATCGGTTTGCCGAAGCGGCCCAGATCGCCGGTGAAGCCCACGCGAACCGGCCGCCCGTTCTCCTGGAAGGTGAGGATGCTGATGGCCGAGCCCAGGATATGCCCGGCGTCGTAGAAGGTGCAGCGGGCTGCAGCGCCGATCGTGGCCGGGTGCCGATAGGGGGTGCCGTCGAAGAAACCGAGCGCTTTCTCGGCGTCGGCCAGGGTGTAAAGCGGTTTGACGCGTTCGATGCGCAACTCGTCCGCCAAACGGTTGATCGTTTCGACATCGAGCTCATGGCGGCCTTTTTTCAGGATCTTTTTGGCCGCCTCCCGGCGGGCGGAGGAGTCGTTGCCGGCCGCGCGGGGGACGCCGCCGTGAGAGAGCGCCGTGCGAACGCTTTTGTAGTTGAGGTAGTCTGCATCGGATTCCTGGATACTGGCCGAATCCGGCAGCAGATAGGCGCATGCCGATGCGGTCGCGCGGGTGCAGACGACGCGGCCGTTGAACCCGTTGGCGGTCAAGACCGGGATCCGGCCGGAGTGGTCGGTGTGGGCGTGGGACAGGACCAGGTTGGTGATCAGCGCAGGGTCGAATGGCAGGACCCTGTTTTTCTCCGCAGCCTCCCGCCGCCGGCCCTGGAAAAGCCCGCAGTCGAGCAGGATGCGCTCGCTTCCCGAGGCGATCAGGTGCATGGATCCGGTGACTTCCCGCGCAGCGCCGTAAAAGGTGATTTGCATGGTGGCCGGCCTTTCGGTTGGGTGCAATGCGATTGCGTTGATAGGTAGGCAAGGTTCACCGGCATGTCAACCCCGCGGGTTCGCCTTGCGCCCGGCAGAGCCGGCGGTTGGTCCTTTAAAAATCGAACCACCTGTGGCATAGTCTGCCTCCGCGGCCGGCCGCGCGGGTGCCGCCGATAGCCTCCAGGCGCCCCGGCCGCCGGCCGCGATGCGTCCAATCGTCTCAGAGCGGAGGATCCTGTACGCATGCCGTTTTTTCCCACCCTGCTGCCGGCGGCCGTTTTGCTGGGCGGGGTCTGTCTGCTTTTCGCCTTCTACCGTGAGATCCGGCAGCGGCGCCTGTCCGCCGCGCTCCGGCGCCCTGTCCCGCCGGCACGATCCGTCCCGGGCCAGGCCATCCTCGCTGAAATCGACCGCATCAACCAGGAGATCGGCGATTACACCCATGGCAGCCTCGCGTTCCTGGTGTTGTTCGTGGGGGTCGTTGTCGCTGCCGCGGCGTTCGCAGATCCACCGTCCCGCCCGCAGTCCTCCGCCTGGTCGGGAGGCGTGGGAGTGGTCTTTTTCGGCATGGCGATGGCCCGCATCCTCCGGCTGACGCAGGCGCGCAAGGAGCACCAGCGGCGCTACAACGGACGGATCGAGGTCGCCCGGGCCTTGAATGCGCTCGCGCCCGACGGATATCGCGTTTATCACGATGTGCCCGGCGAGGGATTCAGCCTCCACCATGTGGCGGCAGGCCCGCACGGCGTCTTTGCAGTGCATACCTCCAGCGGGAAAAAGCCGCCGCGGTCAACGCGGGTGGAGGATGCCACGGTCGCGTATAACGGGCATGCGCTTTTTTTCCCGCGCTGGAGCGATGATCACACCATCGGCCACGCCGAAGCGCGCGCGCAGTGGCTCTCGGAGAGGCTCGAACGCGCGATCGGTGAGGCCGTAGCCGTGAGGGCCGTGGTGGCCGTTCCCGGCTGGTTCGTCAAACGCACCACGCCGGAGGGCATCCCGGTGGTCCACCCCGGTCAGGTGGCGTCGCTCTTCAAATTCATTGCGCCGCGGCCTATTTCCGGCGAGACGCTCGACCGGATCCTCCAGCACCTCGACCACGCCGCCCGCTAAACCCGCCGCAAGAAGGAGCTGCGGGTCATCCCGGCCCCGACGGAGTCATACAGGATCAGACGGGCGGCCTGAAGCCCTTTCACGTTTTGGTTGACGGGAAAACCCTGAATGGTGTCGGGCTGAAGCGCCCCGCGCGCCAGATCGTAGGGCAGCCGCTGCATGCAGACGACCGAGCAGTTGCCGCGCACATGGATGTTGGTCACCATCTTTTCGGCCAAAAACCGGGCGACCGCCTCGCGCTGGGCCGGCCTGCCGTCCCCCAACACCTGCTCGAGCGTCAGCGGCAGCATGGCGAAGTTGGCCTGGTGTTCGATCAGCAGATCTATATCCGCAAGCGTCAGGCGGTGAGGGCCCAACAGCGCCGAGAGATGCGTCTTGGCCCCGCGGGTGGCGTAAAGAAAAACCCCTTTCCCGTCCATGGTGCCGTAGACATCGTCCGCTTCGAATTTGGCTTCGATGAAACTCGCAAAACACCCGTGGGTGCGGGTCAGCGTGCCGACGACCCCTCTGCCGGGGGCCGTCGGCGCCGGGGTCGTGGCTTCGATCAGGCTCAGGCGAACGGGCTCGCCGGGCTTGAGGAACACGGCGGCCATCCGGCGGTAGGTGCCCGAGGCGGTGTAGGCGGCGGCGATCCGCTGAACGGTGCGCGGGTCGCCCCCGGCGGTCATCAGATCGTAGCCGAAACCCGCACGATACCGCTCATACATCTCGAAGGCCGAGCGGAAATTTCCGAACGCCCCGGCTGCGGCCTCCTGCGGGAACAACCGCTGCATGAGGGCATGCTGAACCCGGGCGGCGGAGGCCGGAACTCGGCATTCGACCCTGCCCAGCTGGTTGTCTATCAAGATGCCGTCGAGCCGACCCTCGCGCGCCCAGGGCAGGAGTCCTGCGGCGATGGCGGCGATGAAATCATCGCCGGCCGCGAGCGTCGCTTCGGCCATCACACGGCCGGGCCGGCCCCCGCCGGCGAGCCCCCCGACGATGAGTGCGGTGGCCAGGGCGTCGTCGCCGAAAATGATGTGGCTGGTGTCGGTGGGCTTGAAGGCCTGGGCGCGATGGATGTTCTCGGCGCCGACGACCACGGCGATGTCCCCGGGGGCAAGCCCTCCGGAGAGCGCCAGCAGGTTGAGCAGCTCCACGCTCACGTTGAAGCCGGGGCAGCCGGCATAGACATCCAACACCAGTGCCCCCGGGCAGGCGTTCCGGATGCGCTCATAAAGGATGAGGCTGGTCGGGCCGGGGTCGCGCTTGTCTTCGCCCACATTCGTGGCGGAAATCAGAACGCGGATGCGGCTCGGGTCGATGCCGGAGGTGTCGAGCAGGTCATGGAAGGCGGTGAGCCCGATGCGCGCATCGGTCGGGGCCGCCATGCGGGTGCGCACCCCGATCCGCTCCTCGATGCTCTGGCGGGTGACCGGGATCCCGCCCTTGAAGACCATGCCCCTGTTCTCGTAAATCGAGTTGTCCACGAGCGTACCGCCGTTCCAGGCCCCCTGGGCGAGGATGTCCACTACGAAATCCGCAGCCGCCATCGGCCTTGTCCCTCTCAGACGTTAAACCGGAAGTTGATGATATCCCCGTCCATGACCTCGTAGGTCTTTCCCTCTAAGCGAAACGTGCCGCGGCGGCGCGCCTCGGCCATGGAGCCGGCCGCCATGAGATCCTCGTAGGCGATCGCCTCCGCGCGGATGAACCCTTTCTGGAAGTCGGTGTGGATGACGCCGGCGGCCTCCACGGCCGGGGTGCCACGACGAATGGTCCAGGCGCGGACTTCGTCGCTGCCGACGGTGAAAAAGGAGGCCAGCCCCAGCACGTCGTAGGACAAGCGGATCATCAGATCCATGGCGGAGGCATCGATGCCGTATTCGGCCATGAAGACGCCGACCTCTTCGGCGCCCATGCGCGCGAGCTCCTGCTCGAGCTTGCCGCGCAGCACCAGGCAGCGCTCCCGGGCGGCCGTCTCGCCGATCACCGGCGGCCTGAGGTCGCCTTCGTCGTTGTTGAACACCACCAGGACCGGTTTGGCCGAAAGCAGCGTGAACCCCCTGAGAGTTTTGGAAGCGGCAAGCTCCGGCCGGTGCCGCAGGGGGACCTCCGTTTCCAGCAGGTTGCGGCTGTCGGTCAGCAGCTGGAGCTCTTCCGCGGGCGTCTTTTTTCCGCGGCGTTGATCGAGACCGATGCGCTCCAAGCGCTTTTCCACCTGCACCAGGTCGGAGAGGATCAGCTCCTGGTCGAGCGCCCGCAGGTCCTTGAGCGGGTTGCGCTCCGGCCCATGGTTGCGCACCACGTGGATCAGCGCATCGCATTCTTTCACGGCCAGCCACGGATGTTGGTCTTTTTTCGATCCCCCGGTCCCGGGCAGCAGGTACTCCACCTGGGCATAGATCGTCTTGCGCGGCTCGAACATGCGGCTCAACGCATCGACGCGTTCGTCGGGCACCCGGACCACGGCGATTCGATCCTCGCCGCGCAGGGCGGAGTCCGTTTCTTGGCGAGTGAGCGCCTCAAAGATCGTTGAGCGCCCCGCCAGGGGCAGCCCGATGATTCCCAGTTTCATCGACAACACCTTTTGTGCGGCAGCGGGCCCCGCGGCCGTGCAGGTTCCGCAGGGCGAGTGGCGGGTCGGCCCCGGGTCGAGGAGAGCGTTCGGGTCATCCCCATGATGCCCTATTTCCCCGCTTTGGCGAATTCGCTGAAATCAAATGTCCCCGAAGCGTCGAAGGGAAGCGACGGCGGCAGCAGCGCATCGCCCCCAATCCGCAGGTGGCCCCTTGCCCGGTAGGCGATTTCGCCGGATGGGAGGATGCCGATCATGCTCGTGAGCATCCGAATCACGGACGAGTAGGTCTGCACCTCGACCAGGTTGGATCCGTAGGCAGGGACGGTCACCGGATTGCTGGCAGCCCCGCTGGCGAAGGGCTGACCGTTGATCTCCAAGTCCAGGCTGACGGCGCGGACCTCCAGATCGACATCGTTTGGGTTGATCACGCGCAGTTGCAGCATGAATGCGGTTTCCAGCCCGGAGCTCTGCTGGACCCGGATGTCGGCCAGCGAAATGCGAGGCGGCTCCAGGCGTTTTCCGATGCCCGCGCAGCCCATCAGCGCCAGGATCGCCCCGCAGGCTGCGGCGGCCTTTGCGATGGAAGGGAAAGCGTTCATTCGCACCTCATTTTTTCCCGGGCAGGATGTTCCTGAGCACCCCGCCGGCCTTCTCCTTAAGCGGTGTGCCGCCCGCAGCACCCGTTGGGGGCAGAATGCCCTTCAACTGGTCTCTGGCCAGGGATTCGAGGTCGGGGCGGAATACGGGGCTGGCGAAGCTGCCCGACACCAAAACGGGAACGGACAACCCGGTACGCTCCTTGGCGTCGCCCTGGCCCTTGATGGTGCCGACGAGCTTGGGCTCCACCCTGAAATCCAGTATTTCCCGTACGAGATCGGCGCTCCCGGCGGCTTGCAGCCGCAAGAGCGGGGAGCGCAGCAGCGCCTCGGGGGTCCTGAACACCCCGTTTTGAATGGTGAAGGGCACGGCCAGCTCCGAAAAATCGGTGCGCGGCTTGGGCCCGGAGGGGGCCTCGCCCGCAAACGCCGTTTTCACGTTGCGCACCATGTTGGCCAAGTCGACCCCCACGACGGCGCCGTCTGCGAAATCGATGCGGCCCTGGCCGTTTAGCGACTGCTTGAGGCTGGCCGGATCCTCTCCGGCCAGCGAAAGGCCGAGGCGAGCGCTGGCGGCGCCTTCGATGAAATCCTTTCCGACCAGGTCCTTGAGCAGCGGGTTCGCCTGCACCTGGTCGACCGCCAGCTGAACCTCGGTGACCGGGCGTTCACCCTTGACGTTTACAACGGCCTTGCCGGACGCGCGCCCCTGATAGAGTTTGAGGTCGAAGGGGTCCGCGGAGAGGACGCCATCCCGGGCGAAAATCTTGAGGGTTACATTGTCGACCTTGGCCTTGGCGACAGCGAGTCGGCCGATTTGGATCGTTCCATCCATGACCAGTCTGCGCAGCGGCCCGTAGTCCGTTTTTGCATTCGCGGCGACCGCGGGGGATGGTGCCGGCCCAGCCGTTTTCGCTTCGGCCGGCGGGGGCAGGTAGCGGTCGAGGTCGATCTGATCCAGGCTCAGTTCAAAGGCGACGCTGGGCCTGTTGAACTCCTTGGCCGTCAGGTTGAAGTTCACTTTGGATTGGTCCAACTCGAGCGTGCCGTCACTCAGCCTGAAACTGTCTGCCCCAGCCTTAACCGCTGCCTTCAAACTCAACCGTTCCAGGGCGTTGGGATCCGCAGTCGCCGGCGGGCTCAGGCCGAACTCGGCCAACAGCTTGCGCGGCGAGAATTCCGCCACATCGATCGCGGCCTCCGCACGGGGACCGGCGAGCAGGTTTTCCAGGGCGCCCGTGGCCAGCAGCTTGAGCTGGCCGGCAGCCTCCACCGTGAGCTGTACAGGGACCCTGCCCTTGCCGATGTTTTCTCCCACCGGTCCGAAACGCCCTTGCGCCGAGACCGGTTTGCGATTGACTGCGGCACTCAGAGAAAATTCAACGGGCCGGTCGAGGGTCACATCCTTCAGGCTCAGGTTGACGCCGGAGAGGTCGTGCCGGCTGCCTTTTTTGTGGTCGATCAGCGCGATGCCCCCTTCGCGAATGCTCACCTCACCGGCCGCCAGGGATTGGAACGGCAGCCCGGTGCCTGGGGCGGCAGGTTTAGCCCCTGCCGCCGGCTGGGATCCGAAGTCGTAGTTGACGCGGCCGTCTTTGTTTTTGACCAGAAAAACAACGGGGTCGGAAACCACCAAGCGGTCGACGCGAACGTCGCGAAACAGCAGGGGCAGCAGTTTCACCCGAACCTCGAAAGCCTTGATGGTCACGAACTCCGGCTCGGCGAAACCCGCCGGATTACCCAGCCTAAGCTCCTCAAACGAAACCCCGGCCCAGGGGAAAAGGGAGAGACGAACGTCACCGCCCACTGAAAAAGTGCGGCCGGTGGCCGCAGAGACCATTTTTTCGAGCGGCTCGCGGAAGGCCCTGGCGTCGATGAACCGTGGAATGATCAATAGGGCGGCAATTACGGTTACGACCAGGAAAAGCAGAGCGATGCCAACCCATTTTACGGCCGATTTCAAAATGTCCCCCGATCAGGTGTCCGGTTGATTGAACGTTGAGGGGCTCGCAAAAAGTCCCTGACACGGACGACGTTGTAAAGGGTCCAGGATCGAGGCGCGCAACCTCCGCGTCGCCAAACGGTTCCCGCCAGGGCGGGAACGCAGCGACCGCGGGATGAAGCGCAACGCAGATAGTGGGGTTTTTACGAAGTCGTCACCGGTATCGGTTGCTGATCTCTTTTAACTCGGCAACCCGTCGATAACAAGCGCAAATGCAGCGCGCGGTAGCTGTTCCGCCGCTGCCCCTGAGTTGCCGAGGTTTTGTGTAAGCATGGGCTACCATATGCATCATTTGGCGGCAGTTCAACCAGTTAGAGCCTTTCGCTTTTGATCCTTGAGGATCAATTGCATCTACATGTTGGGGCATAGGGTTATTTGACACACAATTGGAAGAGTGTTACGATAAGTACTCAATTCACAGATGAACATACGGGAAGGGAGACCAAGGCCTCATGATGACCATCGCGAGACTGCACGACCTGTTTGAATCTCACGCCGGCAGCACCACGTTGAGCTTTGAAGGCAGGTGCCACGATTGCCAGAAGGATATGAATGTCATGGTGGCGTTAAGCCCGGAGGGTTTTGACATCAGCGGCGGAGCGCTCTTCGAACCGGAGCCGGACAAGTTTTTCACCAAGTGCGACGAGTGCTACCGCAGCTCCCCCCGGCTTTCCGGCTATCAAACGTGCGAGGTCTACAGCCGGGTGGTAGGGTATCTGCGCCCCGTTTCCCAGTGGAACGAGGGCAAGCAGGCGGAGTTTGCCGACCGAAAACACTATCGGGTCTGAGAATCGAAACGATTGAGGGGCTCGCGTTCACCGAAGCGCGCCCTTGTTTTTCTTATCGTCAACCACCCCCGCCCATGGCAGGTCATTGCCTGCGGCCGGCCAGGGCGCTCTGGAGCTTTTCGGCCAGCGCGCCGAAAGACCCCTTTGTCGACGGGGAAAAGCTCTGCCAGTCGCCCTCCTCTCCCGCGTTGGCCGGGACCAGCGAGATCCGGCGCTTGGGCACGTTGACCTCCTCCACCGCTACCAAAACGGTCTCTCCCTCGCGGAGTTTTTCCAGCGCTGCGGCCGCCGCTGACCTCCGAATGGCCCCCAGGGGAAGCAGGCCGGTGATGCCGGGCGCCAAGCGCACAAAAATACCGAACTTCTCCCTTTTTTCAACCACCCCTTCCACCCGCTTACCGGCCGGGAACCGCTCGATGGCCTCGGCCCACGGGTCGCCTTCGGCCTCTTTGAGGCTCAACGCGATGCGACGCTTCTCCAGGTCCACGGCTTTGACGGAAACCGTGACCGTATCCCCGGCCGTCAGCAGCTCCTCCACCTTCATCACCCGGCGCGTGTAGCTCATTTCGCTGATGTGAATCAGCCCTTCAAGCCCCGGGGCGATTTCCACAAAAGCGCCGAAGTTCATGCAGCGGGTGACGCGCCCCTTGACCACATCCCCCGGCCGCAGCTTTTCTTCCGCGCTGAGCCAGGGGTCCTCCTCCAATTGGCGGATGGACAAGCCGATCTTGGCCGGCTTCTCCCCCGCAGCCGGCTCGATGCCGAGCACCTTGACGCGCACCCGATCCCCGGGGCTGAGAACCTCCTCGGGAAGCGCCGTCCGGGAGTAGCTGATCTCGGAGACGTGGACCATGCCCTCCACCCCGGGGGCGAGTGCAACGAAAGCACCGTAGGGCATCAAGCGCGTGACCTTGCCGTCGAGCACGTCACCGGACTTCAGCGACTCCATAAATTTCTTTTTCTGCGCCTCCAGCTCCCGGCTCAGCAAGCTGCGCCGGGAGACCACGATGTTGCGGCCCTTGTCCTCGAAGCGGGTGACCAGGAATTGATAGGTCGCGCCGACGTGGGAGGCGGGGTCCTGCACCGGGACGATGTCGATCTGGCTGATGGGGCAGAAGGCCCGACGCTGCATGATGTCGACGATGAAGCCCCCCTTGCAGGGCTCTTTGACCTTGCCCTCCACCGGGGCCTTCTTTTGGTAGGCCTCCCGCAGGGCTTGGGCCCCGCCGGCGCCGGAGACGGCTCGGGAAAGCCTGATTTCGTTTTCGCCCACGGCCGCCACGTAAAGCTCAAGCTCGTCGCCCTCGCTGAGACCCAGGCGTCCCTCGGCATCGAGGAGCTCCGCTTTGTCGACCACGGCGTCGATCTTCGTGCCGGTGTCGACGAAGACCGTGTCCTTGCCGATCGAAACGATGCGTCCCTTGACCCGGTCGCCGATGCGGACCTCGACGGATTTCTCCACGCTGTAGGCGTCGAGCAATGCAGCAAAACTCTCTTCAGTGGATGGTTCGGTTTGTTCGGTCATGACAGCCCTGCCTCCCGGTTGATAATGATCGGGCAGCGATCGACTGCCCGCAGCGCCTACTTACCAGCCCTGGAGGCCCGATTCAAGCTCAAAGCATGCGTCGGAAAGGGCCCGCGCCGATGTCCGGCCCTTGACCCCGAAACGGCAAGCGCTGGCTGCAGGAGTTGTCTTTTTACCGGTTCAACCTTATTATTCTGGAAAATTCGATAAAGGGTGGACGACATGGGCAACCAAATCAGGACCACGTTGCTGCTCGCGCTGTTGACCGCATTGATCGTGTTGATCGGCAACTGGCTCGGCGGGCGCCAGGGGATGATCCTTGCGCTGCTGGTGGCGGCCGGGATGAACTTTTTTAGCTACTGGTTTTCGGACAAGCTGGTGCTCAAGATGTACCGTGCCCGGGAGGTGGGGCCGCGGGAGTCACCCGAGCTCTACGGGATCGTGCAGTCTCTCTGCCGCAGCGCCGGTCTGCCCATGCCCAAAGTCTACGTGATTCCCCAGGAATCCCCGAACGCCTTTGCCACGGGACGGGATCCGCAGCATGCGGCGGTGGCGGTCACCGAGGGGCTGCTCAAGCTCATGGGCCGTGCAGAGTTGACCGGGGTCCTCGCGCACGAATTGGCCCACGTCCGCAACCGCGACATCCTGATCGGCAGCATTGCGGCGACCATGGCCGGGGCCATCATGATCTTGGCCAACATGGCGCGGTTTTCGGCGATTTTCGGCGGCGGCCACCGCAGCGATGGGCAGAACAGCGGAGGCGGCCTGGCGGTGATCGCCCTGGCGGTCATCGCCCCGATGGCGGCGATGCTGATTCAGATGGCGATCTCCCGCTCGCGGGAGTACCTGGCGGATGCCTCTGGCGCGGCGTTTGCCGGCACGCCGGAGGGGTTGGCGAGCGCGTTGGAAAAACTCGGGGCGTATTCCAAGCGCCTGCCGATGGACGCAAGCCCGGCGACCGCGCACATGTTTATCGTCAGCCCGCTTTCGGGCAGCAGTCTGATGAGCCTGTTTTCAACCCACCCTCCGCTGGAGGAGCGCGTCGCCCGCCTGCGCGGCACAGGCCTCCGGGGAGCACCCCCCTCTTCGGCTTCAGGGCCCGGCAGCGGTCAGGACCAGGCCCGGGCCGCATGGGACCGTCTTGCGGGTAAACCGTAAGCCGAGCGGCTATTCTTCAGGTCGGCGCCCCTTTTCGCGGGGGCATACGGCGGAGGTTTTTTCCCGGCAGAGGCTGCAGCGCTCAGCGCTGCAGTACTGGCAGTCGAAGCAGTCCCGGCAGGCGTGTTTTTTAGAACGTTCCGCGCAGGGTTCGGGAACATAGACGATGCCGCGCACCCCGGGGATTTTGACAAAGGCCACGCCGCCGCTCCTCCGATTTAAAATCCGCGGCGGAATCAAACCGGCCTGAGCGCATGCGCCTGAGGGGTGCCGAGCCTGCGGCCGGATCGTTTTCCCGCAGCGCTTTTCCGCCTCACGCCCGGCCGGCCGCCGGATTCTCCGGCAGCGCGCACTCCAGGGCCGCTTTGCGGGTTTCCACATAGTGGGCCGCCGCCAGCGCCGCGGTGCATCCGTCGGCGGCCGACAACACGATCTGGCGCGCATACTTTTCGCGCAGATCGCCGATCACGTAAATCCCCGGCAAGCTCGTCGCACATTTCTCATCGGTCACGACATAGCCATCGGCGTTCTTCTTGATGCCGGCGGGCACGAGACGGTTGTTCGGATCGAACCCGATAAAAATAAACAACCCGTCGGTGGCAAGTTCGGAGGGGAGACCCGTTTGCGTGTGTTGGAGTTCCACGGCGGTGACGCCGTTTGCGTCCGCCTTGATGGCCGTCACCACCGAATTCCAGCGGAATTCGATCCGGCACTCGGCTTTGGCCCGCTGCTGGAGAAGGGCCCCGGCCCGCAGCTTGTCGCGCCGATGAATCACGACGACCTTGGCGGCGAGCTTGGCCAGGTAGAGGGACTCTTCGATGGCCGAGTCGCCCCCGCCCACCACCGCGACGTTCTTGTTGCGGAAAAAGAATCCGTCGCAGACGGCGCAATAGGACACGCCGCGCCCGTAGAACTCCTTCTCGCCGGGCACCCCCAACTTGCGCGGACTGCCCCCGGTGGCCAGAATGACGGCGTGCGACGTGAGGCACGCGCCGCCGGCCAGGTGCACCGTGTGGTAGTCCAGCCCCGGTTCGACGGCGGCCACCTCGTCCGCACGGATCTCAAGCCCGTAGGACTGGGCATGGCTGAGCATTCTCAGCGACAGCTCGGAGCCGCCGATGCGCTCGTCCCCGGGCCAGTTTTCCACGGCGTCCGACAGGTTCACCTGCCCGCCGGGCGCCGCCATCTCCACCAGAACGGTCTTGAGTGCGGCGCGCATGGCATAGATTCCGGCGGTCAGCCCCCCCGGGCCGCCGCCGATGATGACGAGATCGTGCATCTCGGAGCAGTTCATTCGGTCCCCTTTTTTTACTGGGCTGCGGCGGCCAGGCGATTCGTCAGCTCCTCGAAGGCCTGCATCAGGACGAGAGTGCGGGCGCCGGGTCTGCCGCTGCCGATGGTGTCCTTGTCGACCTGCACGATGGGGACGATTTTGCGGTTGGAAGAGGTGATGAACGCCTCGTCGGCCGAGGAGAGCTCCGCACGGAGGATGTCGCGGATATCGACCTGAAAACGCTTTTCGGCCAGCTCCAGGACTTTTTGGCGCGTAATGCCGTGCAGGATGTTTTCGCCGGGGGTGACAAGGGTGTCGCCTCGGAAGAAAAACAGATTGCTGGTGGTGCCCTCGCGGACCCGGCCCAAGGAGTCCATGTAGACGACCTCGATGGCCCCCTTGCGGCGGGCTTCGGCCAGCACCATAATCGCCCGGGTGTAATCGATGGTCTTGGCGGCGGGAATCGTGCGGGTGTGGGTGACGGTGATGATCTTGGCACCGTCGGTATACCACGCCGGGGGATACTGGTTGACCGGCGCGACCATGATGGCCATCCGCGTCTTGCCCTGCGGGGTGATGAAATCGGCGCTGGGGCCTCCGGTCACCAGGATGCGGACATTGGACTCCACCGGCGGGTTGCGCCGAAGGGTCTCCTGCACGAGGTCGCAGATTTCGGTTTCGGTCCAGGGCAGCTCGATGCCGATCTCCCGCACCGAGCGGAACAAGCGGCGCACATGGTCTTTGATGAAAATGGGTTTCCCGTGATAGGTGCGCATGAAGTCGAAGCACCCGTAGCCGCGCAACAGCCCGAGATCATTTACCGGGAAAACCGCCTCCGCCTCCGCAACGAACTTTCCATCGACGTAGTACACATTCGCCATAGAACCTGATTTCCTCTCTTTCTGTGGGGGGTTATATCAGCTTCGACTATATGCTCTAAAGGGCTTTCTGGCAAGCGCAGAATGGCCGCAACCAGGCTCTCGGAGCGCCCCCCCCGGCGCCCTCCGTGGCAGGGCCCCCCGCTCGGGCCGCAGAGGCTCCGCCACGCCGGGCGCGAGGCGGCAAGCGGGCGCGCGGCCAAGCCCCGTATAGAAGTGGTTTCCTAACCCCGCCTGACGGCTGGGGGTCCCGCCGTGGCGGGATTGCAGGCCTCTCGGACGTGCTCACAACATAGGAAGGTTGCGGCGCTTTCGATTCGGCCTCCCGTCTTGCCCGCCCGTGATCCGAGGTTGGAAAACCTCTTCTAAAGACTTTTCCAGAAAAGGCCGATAGCAAGACCGACGTGGCGGCTCCGCCGGAGGGCCACGTCGGTTCAACGAAACCCGGGTGCCCCCGACTTCGGCCGCATCCGCAACCCCAGTGGAAAAAGGAACGAGCCTGTGACGCCTCACACCCAGGCGGCTGCGGCCGCCAGCGGCCCGGCCCGCAGCGGCGACGCATCCGCCCCGCACAACATCGTCGAACTGCTGATCGATGCCGGCGACGTGAGCCGCGATCAGCTGGGCTATGCCCGGAGGGTGCAGGCCAAGCTCGAAGTCCCGCGCCCGATCCTGGAGGTACTGAAGGACCTCAAATTCATCTCCGATGAGCAGATCAAGGCGGCCGTCCGGAAAAACCCCTCGCCCATGTGCCTGGGGAACCTCCTGGTGGAACTCGGGCGGATCCGTGAGGACGACCTGCGTGTGGCCCTGACGATCCAGGCGGAGCAGGGGTCGGGCAAGCGCTTGGGCGAGATCTTGCTCGAACGCCGCCTCATCGACGAGCGCTCCCTGATCGAGGTGCTCTCGCTGCAGATGGGCTTTCCCTACGTCGAGCCCGATTTCACCGAAATCGACCCGCGGTTGTTTTTGAAGGCCCCCGCCAAATGGTACGAGACCCACCGCTTCGTACCCGTCCGCATGGACGACGGCAAGCCGTTGATCGCCTTCGCCGACCCGATGGACAAAGCCGCCCTCAATGCGGCGCGCGAAGTCTTCGGGCCGGCCTTCACCACCGCCATCGCCCGCCAGGGCTCCATAGACCGCGCGATCAAGCGCGCCCAACGCACCAAGCAGCGCGAACGCATCTCGCCGTCGGACGAGGGCTCCATCATCGCCATGGTCGACGGCATCATTCAAGCCGCCGTCGAACGCAAGGCGAGCGACATCCACATCGAGCCGCTCAAGGAGCACATTCGGGTGCGGTTCCGCCAGGACGGCGTCCTGATTCACTACGACGACTTCCCCTCCCCCCTGCACGGCGCCGTGACCAATCGGCTGAAGGTCATGTGCGACGTGGACATCACCGAAAAGCGGCGGCACCAGGGGGGACGCTTCTTCGTCGATCAGGCGGACAGCCAGCTCGACCTGCGCGCGTCGTTCTACGTGACGGTCCACGGCGAAAAAATCGTCCTGCGCCTGCTGAACCGCCAGGGCCTCCTGATCCACATCGAAGAGGTGGGGATGTCGCCGCGCATGCTCGAGCGCTTCAAGGAAGACGCCCTCTACCTGCCGAGCGGCGTCATCCTCATCACCGGACCGACCGGATCGGGCAAAACGACGACGGTATACAGCTGCATCAACCACATCAACGACCCCCAGACCAGCATCATCACGGCCGAGGAACCCGTCGAATACGTGATCGACGGCATCTCCCAATGCTCGATCAACCCCCGGATCCAGCTGACCTTCGAGGAGACGCTCCGGCACATCGTGCGCCAGGACCCGGATGTGATCGTCATCGGCGAAATCCGCGACAACTTCTCGGCCGAGGTGGCGGTCCAGGCGGCGCTGACCGGGCACAAGGTGATCACCACCTTCCACACCGAGGACAGCATCGGCGGCCTGGTGCGCCTGCTGAACATGAACATCGAAGCCTTTCTGATCTCCTCGACCGTGGTGAGCGTCATGGCGCAGCGGCTGCTGCGCAAGGTCTGCAGCGACTGTGCCGTGCCCTACCGCCCCACGCCGCTGGACCTCCAGCGCCTCGGCTACGGTCCGGCGGATGTCGCCCAGGCCCGGTTTCAGAAAGGCCAGGGCTGCGCGCAGTGCCAGTACACGGGCTATCGTGGCCGGGTCGGCATCTTCGAGCTCCTGATCCTGAACGAGGACATCCGCAATGCCATCATCGATCACAAGACCAGCCAGGAGATCCGCCGCATCAGCATCGACGCCACCGGGCTCACGACCCTCCTGGAGGACGGCATCGTCAAGGCGGCCTCCGGCGTGACCACCATCGAAGAGCTGTTGCGCTGCCTGCCCCGGCTGCAGCGGCCCCGACCGCTGCCTGAACTCCAACGACTGCTGGAGGTGTGAGCATGGGGTCCGCCCCGTCGTTCATCGAGATCGTCGAAAACCGCATTGCCGGCAACCGCGTACGACTGCCGGTGTTCAACGCCACGGCCATCCGCGTCCAGCAGGAGGTCGGCCAGGAGGACCCGGACCTGCGCCTGATCGAAAGGCTCATCGTCAGCGACCAGGCCTTGACCGCCGAGGTCCTGCGCTTCTCGAACTCCTCCTTCTACAAGGGGCTCTCGCAGGTAACCTCGGTGCGCACCGCCATTGTGCGGCTGGGGATCAACGAGGTCGCCAACATCGTCATGATGGTGGCCCATGAAAACCAGTTTCGATCAAAGGATCCGTTTTTGAACGGCGTCATGCGCAAGCTCTGGTGCCATGCGCTGGGCACCGCCATGGCGGCCCACTGGCTCACGCGGCACTGCGGCCTGCCCGGGGTCGCCCATGAGGCCTTTTTCGCCGGCCTGCTGCACGATGTGGGCAAACTGTTCATCCTGACGGTGATCGACGACATCCAGCATTCCGGAGAACTCTCGGTCAAGCCTCCCGTCGCGCTGCTGATGGAGGCCATGGACGACCTGCACGCGACCCACGGCTACGCCCTCATGCACCACTGGAATCTGCCGGAAAAGTACAGCCGCGTGGTGCGCGACCACCACGCGGAACCGATGGAGGCCGAAAACCATCTGATGATGAGCGTACGCCTGGCGAATCTGACCTGCCACAAAATGGGCATCGGCCTGCGCCAGAACCTTACGCTGATGCTGGCGGCCACGGCCGAGGCGAGCGAACTGCACCTTTCCGAGATCGACATTGCCCGGCTGGAAATCATGCTGGAGGATTCCCAGGCGTTTGGTCTCAAGGAGTCACAGGCCCCCAAATGAACCCATCGATGCGAAACCACGGTCGGCCCGTCCTCGTGGCGAGCATCCGCCTCCCCCGGCGGCGCCCGTCGGGCGCCGCCGCGGGCCGGAGGGGGCGCCATGCCTGAGGGCCTGCGGCCCCCGGCCGGTGTGCAACGGGTCGATGCCAGGGTGTGGGTCGTTTCGGAGCCGGAGCCGGTGCGGATGGACCCGGAATCCTTCGACCCCGAGGCCGACCGCGGCGGGGTCAAGGGGTGTCGACTGTCGGAGCTCGGCCGCTACCTGCTTCACCCCGGCCCGGTGGAGATCCGCAAGCGGCTGATCGGCTGCGAGGTCCACCCGGCGCGGCGCGCCCCCGCCCGCTGGTGGCAGCGGGTGCAGGCCGGGCTGCGCCGAAGCGCTCCGCGCAAACAGGCCGACGTCATCCTCTCCGGGCTCCGGTTGAAGGTGCCGGCCATGGACGACCCGGACCTGGAGCTCCACCTCCGGCGCCTCGTCGACGAACTGCGCGGCTACGACCCCTTCGTCAAAAAAATTGCGCGGCTCAAGACGGAGCGCCTGGCGCACCTCATCGGCATCTGCGAGGACATCGGCGGCGGGTATTCCTACTTGAAGCTGCAGGGATCCCTCGAAGAGAAGATGCGCTACCTCACCGCCCATGTCGGCCGCGAGGTTCGCGTCACCCTGCATCGCGCCCATCTGTCCGAGGGCCTCTTCGACCTGCGCGGCTTCCCGCCGGCCGCCTTCAACCCGTCCAACGCCTTCCGGCTGGTGAACTACACGCGGGGCGGGGAACCGGCCGCCTGCGTCCTGAACGCCTTGGGCAGTGTGGACTTCCGGCTGGCCGACCCGAGCGCCCTCAGATACCTCAGCCTGCTCGAACATACGCTCACCGCCAACCCGGACCTCCAGCGCGCCCTGACCGGATGCTTTTTCGGCAAGGCGCGCGCGGTGCGGCTGTTCTTCAACAAGGCGCTGGAGGTGGATTACGCCAAAGCCGGGCTGCCGGCGCTCTACCGTTCCATTTTTCGGCCGGCCGATCTGGGCGACGGCGGGCGCAATCTCATCAAACCGGTGTTGAACTTCGGGCAAACAGCGGTATCGCTGAGCTATCTGCCTGCAACCGATACCGGCGAGGAGAAGCTGCTGACGCAAATCTCCATTTTGCACGACCTGCGGGCGCTGGACCCCCTGCGCAAGAGTCTGCCCAACGTGTATGCGGAGATCAGCCGCCGCGCGTTCAGCTTGGAGGCCGGCCGCTTCTACCTCCTCGACTCGATCACGGGAGCGACCCATGGCCAATGAGTACCGCGCGGGGGATTACGAGTGGATCCGGGAGCTGTTGGAGTATCCCCGGGCCCTCGAGGAGCGGCTGCGCTTCTTCGAAGACACCGCCAGCATCGCCATCCCCTCTGATCCGATCGAACGGGTCATTTTTCAGGGCCGGGCCAAGCTGTGCATCCGCAAGATCGCCCAGAACCGCGGGCACATGCTGATGGTCGGCCGCCCCGGCACCGGCAAATCGATGCTGGCGGAGATGTTCAAGGAGGTTCTGGACCGATCCATCGGGGATCTCCTGCGCCCGCGGGAGTCCATCGTGGCCTATCCCGGCAAGGACAAAAACCATGTTCGCATGGCCTATGAGCGCCCGGAAAAAATCGAACGCGTGATGGAGACGCTGCGCCAGGCGCTGGAAACCGCGCAGACCAACAGCGAGGAGTTCAGCCTGGAGGAGGAGATCCGAGCGGCGCGCCGGGTAAGGTGGGGGCTGCTGGCGGCCGCGCTGTTTTTAGGAGGGGCGGGGGTTTTCTTTGCGCCCCTGTTGCTGGCGGCCGGATTGGCCGGGATGGGGGCTGTTTTCATGATCGTGCAGGGCAACCATCTGCGCGCCCAGGAGAAGATCCAACGCGAGGCCGGCCCCGGACTGCGCCAGGATGTCAAACACCTGCACGATCTGATGCCCGAGGTGCTTTACGACCCCCGCCAGGAGCGGGAGCTCATGGCGCGGGTCTCCGAGCCGAGCGCCCGCAACATGAAGGGCGGCTTTCGCCACGACCCCTACCAGTCCGGCAACCTGCACACCCCCTGCCACAAACGCGCCTATCTCGGCGCCCACGCCACGGCCCCCATCATCTACATCGACGAGCTCAAAACCTTGGTCAAGATGGGCTACATGGCGGACCTGCTGGAGATCATGCAGAACAAGCGGTACATTTTGGAGGGCGGCGTGCATGGCGGCAGCGGCGCCGCCGACCGGTCGGAAACCCCCTTGCGGGCCGACAATCTCATCGTGGCCTGCTGCAACCACGATACGCTCGCCTATCTCCAGCAGGAGGGCGACGGGGCCTTTCTGTCGCGCATCGAGGACAAAGGCGAAATCGTGTACATGGAAAGCGCCGTGGCCGAAACCCCCGAAACCGTCCGGCATGTGGCGCAGTATGTCAAGCAGGAGATCGTCAACTTGGCCAACGAGTTCCGGCGCAACTGGGGGGAGTTGATCGCGCGCGAGGGCCACGACAGCGTCCGCCGCCGCAGCGAGCACATTTTCGGCAAATATCTGCCCCCGAACTTTCGGCTGCAGGAGCGTGAGTTCTCCCGCAGCGCCGTCATGGAGATCGTCAAGGAGCTGCGGTGCCGCGCCTCGGACGGGAAGCTGAGCAGCATTCTGCGGCCGATCAACGGGATCATCCGCTCCGCGGAGTTCGAGGCCATTCTGGAGAACTCGGCGCGGGTGGAGCCCGCGCATGTGCGCAAAGCGCTGGAGGAGCACCTGAGTTTGGAGGGCAATCTTTCCCGGGAGATCGGGGAACACAAGAAGTACCTCAAGAAATTCATCACCTCGATGACGGACTCCATCGGCTACGTCGTCGGCTTGGCCGTCACCTACGCCCAGTCGAGCGGCCAGATGATCGGCCAGCCGCTGCCGATTCACTGCCAGATCACGGTGGGCAGCGCCGACAGGGTCGCCGCCCCGGGCAAGATGGGAGAGATCGCCAAGGCGGCCGCTCAAAACGTCCGGGCCTCGATCAAAAAGGTGTTGAAGACCATCGGAGCGCCGAATGTCGGCTACGAGATGCATGTGGAATACATCCAGGCCCACGGCGGGGTGGAGGGCGACAGCGCCTCGGTTGCGATGGATATCGCCCTGATTTCGGATTTCATCCAGCAGCCCGTCAACCAGCGCTTCGGGGTCACCGGATCCCTCACGGGCGACATCATCCTTGCGGTCGGGGGGGTAACCGAGAAGATCCGCTCGATCATGGACTCCGACCTGGGCATGGAAGGGGCCTGCATCCCCTGGCTGAACAAGCACGACATCGAGCCGTTGCTCGTGAACGCGGAGGCGGAATACACGCAGCAGGGCGACATCCCCGGCATCCGCATCTTTCGGGCGCCGGGGCGGCGGGAACCGTTCGACATCTACTTCTGCAAGACCAAGTTCAATGCCTACACCATCCTCATGGGCCTGAATCGGGAGCAGGTCGAGGCCCGCATGGTCGCACGCAGCCGCAAGGATCTCGAGTTTCTCAAGAACCTGGCGCCCGACGCGGCGCGGTCCCCCGACGGCCCCCCCGACCCGGGGCCGGGGTCCCGGCCGTTGCCGGTTGCGGCCGAAGAGCGGCGCTGACGCGCCGCGGCGCCTTCACTGGCACCCGGGACGCCACGGACCCGCGGCCTCTCTCGCTGCCGGCCTTGCCCACCGGCGTTACGGGTGCTCCCCGCTTGCCACCGAGGCGAGCAGGGCCGCCAGGAACCCCTGCAACCGACAAAACGACGGCACGTGCAGCCGCTCGCTGGGGGAGTGGGCGTTTTCGGTCGTGGGCCCGACGGAGATCATGTCCATGTCCGGGAAAATGCCGCCGATGATGGCGCACTCGATCCCGGCGTGAATGGCGCTGACCCGGGGCTCGGCGTGGTAACGCTCCCGATGGAGCCGCCGGCAGCGCGACAGCAGGGCCGATCCCGGGTTCGGGGTCCAGGGCGGATACTCCGATTCGGTTTCGCAGCCGCCGCCGGCGAGAGCCGCGATCGCCCGCACCCCCTGCGAGGCTGCGTTCAGGGCCGCCTGGCTCATGCTGCGCTGGCTGGTAATCACGCGCAGCCGGTCGCTGTTCGCATCCGCCATGGCCAGGTTGCAGGAGGTGAGCACCACGCCCTCGAAGTCCGGGGAGAGCTGCGCGACGCCGTGCGGCAGCGCCAGCAGCAGATGCACCAGGGCCGCCGCCTCCGCGGCGCCCAGGGCCGCGATCCGGCCGGCAGGGGCCTCTTCAGGGCGGACGGTGACCTCGAGCGCATGCTCTGCGGCGAATTCCCCGCGGAACAGCGCTTGGCACTCCGACGCCCGCTGGCGCAGAGCGTCTGTCCGCCCCGCCGGACAGGCCAGCCGCGCAAAGGCATCGCGGGGGATGGCGTTGCGGCGCGTGCCGCCGCCGACCTCTATGAGGTTCACCTCCCCGTCTGAGGCAAGCCCAATCAGGGTGCGCGCCAAGAGCTTGAGGGCATTGCCACGGTGCCGATGGATGTCGATGCCCGAGTGGCCGCCGCGCAGGCCGCCGACCTGCAGGCGCATGATCTGCTTGCCGTGGGCGACCTCCGTCCGGCTCAAGGCGCGGGTGATGGTGACATCCCGCCCGCCGGCGCAGCCGACCGTGAAGACCCCTTCGGTTTCGGAATCCAGGTTGACGAGGAGGCGGCCATGGACGAATCCGGGCTGGAGCTGCTTGGCGCCGTTTAGTCCGGTCTCCTCCTCGACCGTGAAGAGAAGCTCGAGCGGCGGCCGCGCACTGCCGGCCTCCTCGGCGAGGACCGCCCCCAGCGCCAGCGCCACGCCGTTGTCGGCCCCCAAGGTGGTGCCGTCCGCGCGGATCCAGTCGGCCTCCCGAATCAGCCGGATCGGGTCGCGCGAAAAATCGTGCGGCGATTCGGGGGTCTTTTCGCACACCATGTCGAGATGCCCCTGGAGGACGACGCCTGGCGCACGCTCGCACCCGCGTGAGGGCGGCACCGCGATCCGCAGGTTGCCGGCCCGGTCGGTCTGTGTTCGGAAACCGCGCGCGTCCGCCCAGGACTCAAACCAGCGCGTAAGCGCCCCCTCGTTTTTCGAGCAGCGCGGAATGCGGCTGATCGTTTCGAAAATCTCCAGCAGTCGATGGGCGGCAGCGTCCATAGCAGATCCATCCTCCGTGGCAGAGTGCCCAGCGGCCATCTTATGAGCGGATCCGCCGCCGGTGTCAAGCCATGCGATCGGATTGGACATTGACTTGATCGCGTGGATTGGCATAATCGTCCCCAGCAGGGCGCCGGTGCACCATCTGCCGAAAAACGATCCTGATCGCCCTTGACCCACGGACTCGGAAATGGCGGACACCCCCCACTCTTCCGGCGGCGGCCCGGCCGCCGCGGGCGACATCAAGAGCCAAGCCCTGCGCAGCCTGGTCAAACTCTCCCCGCGACCGCTGGTCATTCTCAGGGCCCGAGAGGTTTTGGCGGACCCGAATGCCGGGCTGCGGGATCTGACGAACATCATCGAAGACGACCTCGCCCTTGTGGCCAAGGTGCTGGCGCTCGCCAACTCCGCCTACTTCGGCATCGGCGGACAGGTCTCCTCGGTTCGGCACGCCGCGGCCCTGCTGGGCTTCCAAACGCTGGGGGAGCTCATCACTCTCTCCGCCTCCGCCCTGTGGTTAGGCTGCGAGTTGACGGCCTATCGCCTCAACGCCCGCCGGGTCTGGGCGCACTCCCTAGCCACGGCGCTCTGCGCGCGCCGCATCGCCGCAACGCGATTCCCCGAAATCGCGGCGGACGCCTTCGTGGTCGGCTTGCTGCACGATGCCGGCAAGGTGATTCTGGAACCCTTTCTGCAACAGCGCCAGGCGCAGCTGGACGCCGTGTGCCGACCCTTGGCGCCGGTCACACGGGATGCCGAGCGGCAGATCCTCGGCATCGACCACGCCGAGATGATGGCGCGTGCCTGCCGGTTCTGGCGTTTCCCGGAGTCCCTGACGCAGGCGATCCGTTTCCACCACAGCCCGGCGCTCCCGGCGCAAAGCGCTCTGGCCCACATCGCCCACACGGCCAACGCCGTCGCCCACAGGGCAGAGGCGCTGCCGGGGCAGGTCGAAACCATCGCGGTGGAGGCGGAGGCTCTGGATTTTCTGATGATCGATCGCGAAGACCTGGACCGGCTGCAGGCCGACATGATCGCTGGGGTGAGAAAGCTCGAAGGTGAACCCGATAACGCCTGAGACACTCCCGGCCGCGGCCGAGCGAAGTTAAAACCCCGCCGGCGGCGGTGGGGGAACCTCTTCCCCCGGCTCCCTCCGGTGGACGCAACGGTTGAGGTGGGCCATGCCCTTTTACGATCTGACGGAATTCTTCAAGCTCTCATCGGTGCTGAACTACAACCTCAGCGCGGCATCGCTGAACCGGTACAACGTCATGCTGTACATTCTCGCCGGCAAGCGGCTGGATGCGGATGAGCGCATGGACCGGGAGAAAAAGAGCCTGATGATGGAGGCCTTGGGGTATCTCTTCAGCGCCTACAGCCACAAGCGCCGGCGCCTCGGGCCCATGGCCGTGCTGCATCCGCTGCGGGCGGCCGCCTTGATGACCCGGGCCCAACCCGAGGCGAGCCTGGTGAGCCTTCTGACGGTGCTGTTCCACGACATCCTGGAGGACGTCCAGTCGGTGGATTTCGCCGCGCAGGAATGGAAGGAGATGGAACAGCGGCTCTTTGAGCTGCTGGCGCACCTGGCGCCGGAGGAGGAGCGGCAACTGATCCGGCGGCTGGAATGCCTCACCCGCACCAAGTCGGAATCCTACTACCGCTACATCGGGCGCATGTTGGACTGCTCCTCCGTCTTCTCCGACGTGGTGGACATCAAGTTGGCCGACCGCCTGGACAACACCCTGGACATGCGCGTCGACCTCGAGGACCCGCTCGTCGGGATCGACTGCTTCCAGAGCCTCTTTCAGCTGCTCTTCGTCCATGACCATCCCGGCTACACACCGGCGAGCGAGCACCAGCCGAGCACTCCCATGAACGGCTCGCGGCGCCTTTACCAGCTTTTCAAAAACGCGGTACTGCTTTCCCTGATCCGGCAGCCGGCGGTCCCCCCCGGCGGTCCCGCGCGCCGGACCCTGTTCAACGCCGTGGCGGACGCCAGTCTCCGGGAGGCCCAGCGCACCCTGATGCACTTGATCGGCTACCACCTCAAGGACCACCGGATGCAGCGCGACTTGGTGCTTGACGCCATGGACTACTGCTACAGCGGCCGCAGCGACCTGGTGACGCGGCCCGACGGCCAGCGGCTGCTCGACGGCCTGTTTGCCACCTATTTCGCCCCCGCCGACGGCAAAATTCTAAGCCAGCAGCTGGACAGCCTCTACCAGAACAAGCCCCTGATGATACAAGGCTCCATTGCCTTCATCGTCATTTTTCTGCGCTTCCTCCACGATCCGGCCTACTTCGTGCGGGGCATCAGCATCGAGGGGATCACCGCGGACTGACGGCCGGCGGCGGTCACTGCAGCGGGAAGTGGCACTCCACCCTGCGATCCCCGTCGGTGGCAGGCGGCGGCTGGCGGCGGCAGATCTCGCGGGCGTGCGGGCAGCGGGGGTGGAACGTGCAGCCCGGGGGCGGGGCGATGGGGTTGGGGTAGGCGATCCCCAGGTGGGTCTCCGGAAGACCCTTCTCGGGTTCGGGGGTCAGGACCGAATCCAGCAGGGCGCGGGTGTAGGGGTGGCGGGGGCTTCGGAAAAGGTCGGCCGTGGGGGATTCTTCGACGATGCGGCCCAGGTACATCACGGCCACCCGGGAGGCCATGTGTTCGACCACCGAGAGGTTGTGGCTGATCAGAAGGTAGGTGAGGCCCAGCTCCGCGCGCAAGTCCAGCAGAAGGTTGAGGATCTGGGCCTGGACCGACACGTCCAGGGCCGAGGTCGGCTCGTCGCACACCACGACATCCGGATGCATGATCAGGGCCCGGGCGACCGCCACGCGCTGGCGCTGGCCGCCGGAGAGTTGGTTCGGGTAGCTGCCGGCGAGCCGGGGGGGCAAACCCACCACCGCCATGATCTCCGCCACCCGCTGCGGCCACTCGGCCTTGGCCCCCACGCGGTGAACCCTTAGCGGCAGCGAGATGATGGAGGCTACGGACTTGCGCGGGTTCAACGAGGCGTAAGGGTCCTGGAAGACCGGCTGGACGCAGCGGGCGAGTTCGCGGCGCGGGATGGAGGCTGTAGGCCGCTGATGGTAAAGGATCTCCCCGCTGGTGGGTTGCTCCAGTCCGAGTATCAGTTTGGCCGCTGTCGTTTTGCCGCAGCCGGACTCCCCCACCAAACCGAAAACCTCTCCCTTGGCCACCCCCAGCGTGACGCCGTTGACCGCCTTGAGGTCACGTTTGCCCCGCAAGAGCCCGGTGCCGACGCGATAGGTCTTGGTCACGTCGCGGATCTGGATGAGCGGATGTTCCATTTTAGATCACGACCATGCCGCGCGCTTCGCCAAACAGCTCTCCGGGCTCAGCAAGCAGCGATAGGCCCGGCCGGCGGAGATCTCCCGCAGGGGGATGCTCCCGCCGATACAATCATCGACGGCATGGGGGCAGCGGTTGCGGAACATGCATCCGCCGATATTGCCGATCGGTGTCGGCACCATGCCGGAAATGGAGCCCAGGTGTTTGCCGGGTCGGGTTTTGCCCGGCACCGGCAGACAGGCCAGCAGGCCCTGCGTGTAGGGATGCAGGGGGTGGCGAAAGATTTCCCCGGCGCTACCCGTTTCCACCACCCGTCCGCAGTACATCACCGCCACCCGGTGGGCGATCCGGGCGACGATGCCCAAATCGTGGGTGATGAGGATCATCCCCATGCCGAACTCCGCCTGCAGCGAGGACAGAAGGGACAGGATCTGGGCCTGGATCGTCACGTCGAGCGCCGTGGTCGGCTCATCGGCAATCATCAGGGCCGGATCGCACATCAGGCTCATGGCGATCATGACCCGCTGGCGCAGTCCGCCGGAGAGTTGATGCGGGTATTGCCGCAGGCGGCTTCCCGCCGCGGTAATACCGACTTTTTCCAGCAGGAACACGGCGCGCTCGCGGGCCGCATGCCGCGACACCGGCCGGTGGCGCCTGAGGGTCTCTTGCAATTGGTTGCCGATGGTGTAGCAAGGGTTGAGCGATGTCATCGGCTCCTGAAAAATCATGGCCATGCGGCGGCCGCGAAGATCCGCCATGCGGCGGCCGCTCAAGCGCTGGAGCTCTTCACCCTCCAGCGCCAAGCGCTCGGCGCGACGCACGCTCCGGGCCGGCAGAAGGTCCATGACGGCCAGGGCGGTGAGCGATTTTCCGCACCCCGATTCTCCCACCAGGCACACGGTTTCACCCCGCTGCACGTGCAAACTCACCTCCTGCACGGCGCGCAACACTCCCGCCGCCAGGGGGATATCCACATGCAGGGCGTCGATGTCGAGCAACAGGGTCATGCACGACCCTCCGGGGCGGTAATGTCGCGGATCCCGTCGCCGATCAAGTTGATGGCGAGCACTAGCAGGGAGAGCACCGTGCCGGGGATGACGATGACCCACGGGCTGAAGAACATGAACTCTTTGCCTTCGGCGACCATGAGCCCCCAGGAAGGCAGCGGCGGCTGGACGCCCATGCCCAGAAACGACAGGGCCGCCTCCAGCAGAATCGCGTGGGCGATCTCCAGGGTGGCCACCACGATCAGGTTGTTTAGCACGTTCGGCAGGATCTCCGAACCCAGGATGCGCAGCGTGGAGCAGCCGATGACCTTGGCGGCGTTCACATAGTCCATGCCGCGCAGCTGCTGCGTCGAGGCGCGCATCACCACCGCAAAACGGTCCCAGATGAGCAGCCCCAGCACCCAGATGATGACGTTGAGCGAGCCGCCGACGAGCGCGACCACCGCCAAGGCCACCAGCACCACCGGCATCGACAGGCGGGCGGTGATCAGAAACCCCACCACCATATCGACCCGCCCTCCGAAATAGCCGGCCGCAACCCCGAGCGTCGTGCCGATGATGCCTGATATCAGCATGGCTGCGCCGCCGATGAGAAGCGAGATTCGAGCGCCGTAAACCAGCCGGCTCAGGTAGTCCCGACCGAGGTTGTCCGTCCCCAACGGGTGCTCCCAACCGCCGGTTGCATGCCAGACCGGGGGGATCATGCGCCGGGAAAGATCCTGGTGATACGGGTCAAACGGCGCCAGCGCAGGTGCCAACAGCGCGGTTGCACTGATCATGAGCAACACCGCAGCCCCGATCAGAAACCCCTTGTGCGCCCGGGTGCGCCGCATCAAAATCCGTCGCGGGGAGGGATAGGTGATCTCAGGGATGAGGTGCGGCATGTCCCTCCAATCTCAATGAACCCGGATGCGCGGGTCTAAAAAGGCGTTCAGGAGGTCCGCGAAAAAGGTCAACACCACATAGAACATGGAAACCATCAGCACAATCGCCTGCACCATCGGCAGATCCGAGCGGGCGATGGACTGATATCCCAGGAAGCCCACCCCGTTGATGGCAAAGACGGTCTCGATGACGAGCGAGCCCCCCAGCATGAAGCCGAACTGCACCGCGGCCAGGGAGACCACCGGGATGATGGCATTGCGCAGGGCATGCTTGAAGAGGACGCTTGCCGGCCGAAGCCCTTTGGCGCGGGCGGTGCGGATGTAGTCGGATGCCAGCACCTCGATCATGCCGGAGCGGGTCAGGCGCATGAAGGCCGGGGTGGCGTAGTAGCCGAGCGCGATGGCGGGCAGGATGAAATGCCGCCAGGTGTCGCTGCCCGAAATCGGCAGCGTGCGCAGCATCACCCCGAACACGATGATCAGGGCGAGGCCGAAGAAGAACGAGGGCATCGCCTGGCCGAGAACCGAAATGGTCAGCGCCAGCCGGTCGATCCAGCTGTTCGGCCGGACGGCGGCGAGAACACCCAAGGGGATCGCCAGCGCGACGGCGAACACCAGGGCGCAGCCGCCCAGGGTCAGGGTGACCCCCAGGCGGCCGCCGATGATCGCGCTGACCGGCTGCTTGAAATAGGGGGACTCGCCGAAGTCCCCCTGCAGGGCGCGGGCGATCCAGTGGGCGTATTGCACCAGCAGGGGCTTGTCCAGGCCGTACTGTTCGCGCACGAAGGCAATCTGGGACTCGGTGGCGCTCTCGCCCGCGAGCGCCGCCGCCGGGTCCCCGGTCAGCTTCAAGAGCAGGAAGCTCATGAATGAGACCGTGGCGGCGACGAGCGCGGCCACCAACAGGCGTTTAAGGGTATACGCAAGCATCAGCCAAACCGAAATCGACGCCGCTGGAGGGCGCCGTTGCCAAGGCGCCCGCTCCAGCCTTTCAGCCAGGTGAAGGCGGGGCCGGCCCGACCCGGCCGCCGCCCGCTTGGGTCACTGCCCTATTTCCACTTCGTCAGGAAAAAGCGGGGCACCGCATCCACGTGCGGCGTGAAATCCAGGTCCTTCGTGAACGCGTAGTTGGCGACATAGGAAAACAGGGGCGCCCAGTAGGCCTGCTCCGCGATGCGCTGGAGCGCCTTCGAGTAGGCCGCTTTGCGGACCGCGGGATCCACGCTGGTGTCCCCTTCGATCAGCCAGTCGCGCACCTGAGGGTCGCGGGCGAAATCGACCTTCTCGAACTTGAAATAGTGCCCGGTGATGGCGGACATGTCGTTCATGCCGTAGGAGCCCCAGGTCATCTTGAAAAACGGGGTCTGGT
>JALOOU010000164.1 GCA_025454255.1 Desulfobacterales bacterium
CCCTGCTGCAGACGTAGTTCGATGAAATCTACCAGGATGATGGAGTTGCGCACCACGATGCCGGCGCCGGCGATGAAGCCGATCATGGAGGTCGCCGTGAAAAAAGCGCCCATGGCCCAGTGCGCGGGCAGGATGCCGATGAGCGAAAAGGGGATCGCGGCCATGATCGTAAACGGGGTCGTGAAAGACTGGAACCAGCCCACCACCAGCACGAAAATGAGCAGGAGCACCACGCCAAAGGCGATTCCGAGGTCGCGGAAGACCTCGTAGGTGATGTGCCATTCTCCGTCCCATTTCATGGCCAGGCGCCGGTCGCTCTCCGGCAGGCCGGCAGTGTGCTGGGCGATGCGGGTGCCCTCTGGCAGCTGGATCGCGTCGATCGCCTTCCAGAGCTCCAGGATGGCGTAGACCGGGCTTTCCTTGGCCCCGGCCACCTCCCCGATGACGTAGACCACCGGCATCAGGTTTTTGTGGTAGATGCTGCGGTCGATCTCGGTCTTTTCGATCCGCACCAGGTCCGCCAGCGCCACCATGCCGCCGTCCGCACCGGGGATGCGCACCGCCTGCAGGCGGTCGATCCCGGCGCGCTGCTCGAGCGGCGGCCGCAGCAGGATCGGAACATCCTCCTGTTCGCGCGGCTGATGCAGGAGCCCGCTCTTGCGTCCGCTCACGCTCAGCGCCAGCGTCTCGACGGCGTGTGCCACGCTGATGCCGTGCAATGCCGCCTTTTCGCGGTCGACGGCGATCCGGTAGCGCGGCTGGTCTTCTTCCATGTACCAATCGACATCCACCACGCCGTCGGCCTGCGCCATGATGTCGCGGATCCGGCGGGCGACCTCGCGCTGGCGTTCGTAGTCCGGGCCGTAGACCTCGGCCACGAGCGTCGCCAGCACAGGCGGCCCTGGCGGCACCTCGGCCACCTTCACGCGCGCGTGGTGCCGCCCGGCGATCGCCTGCAACGCCGGCCGCACGCGTTTGGCGATCTCATGGCTCTGGTCGCGGCGCCGGCCCTTGGCCGCCAGATTCACCTGGATGTCGGCCAGGTGGGGGCCGCGGCGGAGGTAGTAGTGCCGCACCAGGCCGTTGAAATTGAAGGGGCCGGCCGTGCCGATGTGGATTTGGTAGTCCACGACCTCGTTCACCGTGCGCAGGTAATCGCCCATCTCGAGCGCCGCGGCGGCCGTGCCTTCGAGAGTTGCGGACTCGGGCATGTCCAGGATCACCTGGAACTCGCTCTTGTTGTCGAAGGGCAGCATCTTGACCTTCACCAGGCCCACCGCCACCAGGCTGCAGGCCGCCACGAGCAGCAGGGCGACTCCTCCCAGAAAACCCAGGCGCCAGCCGCGATGATGCAGCAGGGGCACCATCACGCGGCGGTAGAGCCGCGTGGCCGCATCCTCTGCGGCATGCGGGTCGGCCGCGTGGCCGTCGCCGTTCCCGCCGGAGGCCGGCCGCAGCAGCCGCAGCGACGCCCAGGGGGTGACGATGAAGGCCACGATGAGCGAGAACACCATCGCCGCCGAGGCCCCGACCGGGATCGGCCGCATGTAGGGCCCCATGAGCCCGCCCACGAAGGCCATCGGCAGGATGGCGGCGATCACCGTCAGCGTCGCCAAGATGGTGGGGTTGCCGACCTCGTCCACGGCCTCGACCGCCACCGCGGTCAAGGGCCTTCCACGGTTTTCCGGCAGACGGAAATGCCGCACGACGTTTTCGACCACCACGATGGCGTCGTCCACCAGGATGCCGATTGAAAAGATCAAGGCGAAAAGCGTGATGCGGTTGAGCGTGTATCCGTATAGATAGAATACGGTCAGGGTCAGGGCGAGCGTGACCGGAATGGCAAGCGCCACGACGCCGGATTCCCGCCGGCCCAGGGTAAGGGCGATGAGCACGCCGACCGATACCACGGCGATCAGCATATGCCAGAGCAGCTCGTCGGACTTCTCCTTGGCGGTCTCGCCGTAGTTGCGTGTCACCGTGATCTGGACATCCCCTGGAATGACCGTGCCGCGGGCGTCTTCGAGGCGGGCCAGCACGCGCTCGGCAATATGCGTAGCGTTCGTGCCCTTGCGCTTGGCCACGGTGAGGGTGACGGCGGGCGTTACTCCCCTGGCCGTCGGCTGGACCGCGAGCCCTTTTTCGGCGGCCGCCGGTCCCTTGCCGAAAAAGACGTACTGATCGGGTTCGGCCGGCCCGTCCGCCACCTCGGCCACGTCCCGCACGTACACCGGCCGGCCCTCGTGGACCCCCAGTACCACCGCCGCTATCTCTTCGCGGGTGTGCAGCAGTCCACCGGCGTGCACGATGATCTGACCATCGCGCGACGGAGTGCTGCCCGCATCCGTCGCCTGATTGGTTGCCAGCAGAATGTTCACGACCCGGGCCGCGTCGACCCCGTAGGCCGCCAGCCGCATGGGATCGAGGCGCACCTCCAACCGGCGCGGCTCGCCGCCGATCAGCTGGGTGATGGATGCGTTCGGCTCGCGTTTGACGAGGGTTTCGGCCTCTGCCGCCACCCGTCGCAAGGTGTAATGGTCCAGGTTTTCACCCCAGAAGGTGAGCGCCAGGATGGGCACGTCGTCGATGTAACGCGGCTTGATCAGCGGCGGTGTGACGCAGCAGGGGATGCGGTCCATGTTGGCCATGAGCTTGGACTGCAGCCGCACGATGGACTTCTCTTCATCCTCACCCACGTAAAACCGGACGATGGTCATGGACATGCCCGGGCTGGAGGTGGAGTAGATGTATTCCACGCCCGGGATCTCCCAAAGCAGTTTTTCCATGGGCAGGGTGACGCGCTGCTCGACCTCCTTGGCCTCGGCGCCCGGCATCTGGACGAAGATGTCGATCATCGGGACGATGATCTGGGGTTCCTCCTCGCGCGGCAGGGCCATGACGGCTCCAAGCCCCATCAGCACCGACGCGATGATAATCAGCGGCGTCAGCTTGGAGTCGATGAAAGCCCTTGCGATCCATCCGGCGGGTCCGAGCTTCGGCGCGGTCATGAGGACGTCTCCACGCGTGAGCCGTCCATGAGCCCCGGCGGCGGATCCACCACGAAACGGCTGCCTTCGGCCAGGCCGGAGATCACCTCGACCCGATCCCCCAGGCGGCGGCCTGTGCGCACCAGGCGAAAGCGCGCAATGCCTTCGGCAGTGACGAGATAAAGACCGGTGAGCTGGCCCTCCTGAATGAGGGCCGACGCAGGGATGGCCGTCAAGCGGTCCTCGCCGACGGCCAGCGCCACCCGCACGAACATTCCGGAGCGTACATCCGCGCCGGACGGCAGGCGGACTTTTACGAGAAACGAGCGGCTTGAAGGATCGGCGGCCGGCGCCACGACGTCGACCACCCCCTCCATGGAAAAAGGCGCCGGTCCCTCGACGCGGGCGGAGACTGCCTGGCCGGTGCGCACCGAACGCACGTAAGCCTCCGGAACCCGGATGTCCACGCGGTGGCCGCCGGCTTTTTCCATATGGAGCAGCGGCCTGCCCGGAGCGGCCAGGTCCCCGGGATCGACCATCCGGGCGGTAACGACCCCATCGAAGGCCGCCGACACCACGGCATCGCCAGCGGAAACGCGCGCCCCGGCAAGAGACGCCTCCGCCTGACGCACCCGCTGGCCGGCCGCCTTCTGCAGGTCTTCCGCCTGGGCCAATGCCGCCTGCGCTTGGCGCCGGCGCGCATCGACTTCGTCGAACTCCTGGCGGCTGACCGATTCCCGGGCGAGCATGGCCTGATAGCGCCGCTGGGTGGCGG
>JALOOU010000165.1 GCA_025454255.1 Desulfobacterales bacterium
CCCGGCCGGTTCAAAGCTCGAAGGCCATGACGTCGATGATCAGCGGGAGCCGGCGCAGCTTTTCCATGACCTCCTCCGGGATCGGGTTGTCGGTCCGGAAGTAGATCATGGTCTTGTCGCCGTCCTCCTGTTTGCCGACCCGCATCTGGCTGATGTTGACCCCGTTGGCCCCGAGCAGGGTGCCGATGCTGCCGATGGCCCCGGGTTTGTCGTGGTTGTGGATCACGATGAACTTGCCGTGCGGGGCCAACTCGAGGCGGAAATTTTCGATCTTGACGACGCGCGGGTCCTTGCGGCCGAAAATGGTCCCGGCCACGCTGTGCCGCGCCCCGTCGGCCACCGCCCTCACGGTCACCAGATTGATGTAGTCATCCGAGGGCGCCCGCGCCTCGGAAACCTTGATCCCGCGCTCGCCGGCCATGATCGTGGCGTTGACGAAATTGACCGTCTCCTGGACCATGGGGGTCAGAAACCCCTTCAGGATGGCGGTGGTCACGGGCGAGAGGTCCTGCTCGGGGAACTCCCCGGCATACTCGACGGCGATCTCGCTCGCGGGCCCGCGGCAGATCTGGGCCAGCAGGCAGCCCATGCGCTCGCCCAGGGTCAGCAGCGGCCCGATCTTGGCCAGCAGCTCGCCGCTCACCGCCGGCACGTTGACCGCGTTGATGATGGTGCCGGTTTTGAGAAAGGCCAGGATCTGCTCGGAGACCTGGATGGCGACGTTGGTCTGGGCCTCGAGCGTCGAGGCCCCCAGGTGCGGGGTGCAGATCACCCGGTCGACCTCGAACAGCGGGCACTCGCCCGGGGGCTCCTTCTCGAACACATCCAGCGCCGCCCCCGCCACCTTGCCCGAGCGCAGGGCCGCGTTCAGGTCGGCCTCGTTGACGATCCCGCCGCGGGCGCAGTTGATGATCATGACCCCGTCCTTCATCTGCTCGAAGGCCACCCGGTTCAGCAAGCCGACCGTGTCCTTGAGCTTGGGCACGTGCACGGTGATGTAGTCCGCCCGGCGGTAAAGCTCCTCGAGCGACACGGCCGCATAGCCCGCTTTTTCGATCGCCTCGGCCGTCACGAAGGGATCGTGCACGATGACCTGCATTTTGAGCCCGCGGGCGCGGTCGGCGACGATCGCGCCGATCTTGCCGAAGCCGATGACGCCCAGCACCTTGTTGAAGATCTCGCGGCCCTGCAGTTTCTTCTTCTCCCAGACACCGGCCTTCATGGAGGCGGTGCCCCAGGGGATGTTGCGGCTGAGGGCCATCATCATGGCGATGGTGTGCTCGGCGGTGGTGACGACATTGCCCGCCGGGGTGTTCATAACGATGATCCCGCGCTTGGTGGCGGCCGGGATGTCGACGTTGTCCAGGCCGATGCCGGCCCGCCCCACCACCTTGAGCCGGCGGGCGGCCTGGAGCAGCTCCTCGGTCACCTTGGTGGCGCTCCGGATGATGAGCGCATCGTAGTCGCCGATGATGGCGTTGAGTTCATCGGGTTTCAATCCAGGCCTCACCTCCACCCGGATCCCGGCCTCCCGCCGCAGGATCTCCAGGCCGACCTCCTCGAGGTTGTCGCTCACCAAAACGTTCATCATGACTCGACTCTCTTTCTCGCCTCTGCGATCAGCTCGACCAGCGATACGATCTTGGGCTTGGGCTGCGCCCGCAGCAGGTGTTCGACCTGATCGGCGGGCAGATGTTCCTGAAGGTAACGCACGATGTCGAAGGTCTCCCACCAGCAGTCGGTGACCTTCGGGCAGGGCCGCTGCTGCTCGCAGCCCATGCAGTAGCCGAAGGTCACCGGCCCGCCGAGCCGGGGACAGCGCCGACACAAGGGGACGGCGGCGGATGGCTGCGGCTCGACGCTCATGTCGTCTTCTCCGGCCGCCGACTCCGCGCTAGCGGCTCTGCAGCCGCTGCGGTTTGGGGTATTGCGCCAGAATTTTTCCCGCCTCTTCGATCTCCTGCGCCGGGTAGTCGAAATCCCTGAGGCTGCCGGAGAGATATTTTTCGTAGGACCCCAAGTCGATCAGCCCGTGACCGCTCCAGTTGAACAGGATCACCTTGGCCTTGCCCTCCTCCTTGGCCCGGCGGGCCTCGTCGACCACGCAGGCCAGGGCGTGGTTGGTCTCGGGCGCCGGGATGATCCCCTCGGTCCGGGCCAGCAGCATCCCGGCTTCGAAGGTCGCCATCTGCCCATAGGACCTCGGCTCCAGGAGGCCCTCGACCACCAGTTGGCTCACCGTGGGCGCCATGCCGTGATAGCGCAGGCCGCCGGCATGTACGGGAGGGGGCATGAAGGTGTGCCCCAGGCTGTACATGGGCAAGAGCGGCGTGTACCCGGCCGTGTCGCCGTGGTCGTAGACGAAGGGGGCCTTGGTCAGGGTGGGGCAGGCGGCCGGTTCCACGGGGTAAATGGCGATCTCGCGCCCGTTCATCTTGTCGAGGACGAACGGAAAGGCCAGGCCGGCGAAGTTGCTGCCCCCCCCCGCACACCCGATGACCACATCCGGGTAATCGCCGGCGATTTTCATCTGCTTTTGGGCCTCCAGGCCGATCACGGTCTGGTGGAGCATGACGTGGTTGAGCACGCTGCCCAGGGAGTAGCGGGTTTTTCCGGAAGTATCGCTCACCGCCGCCTCTACGGCCTCGCTGATGGCGATCCCCAGACTGCCGGTGGAGTCCGGGTGCTGGGCGAGGATGTCCCGGCCGGCCTTGGTCTCGGTGCTCGGGCTGGGCACGCAGCTTGCGCCCCAGGTCTGCATCATGACCTTGCGGTAGGGCTTTTGATCGAAGCTGACCCGCACCATGAAGACCTTGCACTCCAGCCCGAACTGGGCGCAGGCGAAGGCCAGCGCGCTGCCCCACTGTCCGGCGCCGGTCTCGGTGACCAGGCGCTGGATCCCGAACACCTTGTTGTAATAGGCCTGGGGCACCGCGGTGTTGGGCTTGTGGCTGCCGGGAGGGCTTGCACCCTCGTATTTGAAGTAGATGCGCGCCGGGGTGTCCAGGGCCCGCTCCAGGGAGGTGGCCCGGACGAGCGGGCTGGGCCGCCAGATGCGGTAGATCTGGAGCACCTCATCGGGGATGTCGATCCAGCGCTGGGAGCTGACCTCCTGCTCGATCAGGTTCATCGGGAAGACCGGCGCCAGCATGTCGGGGGAGACCGGCTTGCCGTCCGGCCCCAGGGGCGGGTTCATCTTGATGTCCGCCAGGACATTGTACCATTGGCGCGGGATCTCCTGCTCGCTGAGCAGAATTTTTTTTGTCTCCATACCTGCCGCCTCCTTGATTGGTGTGCGTTGGGGCCTCTTTCAGGGCGGGCCCCGCTTTGGCGGGAGCGCAAGCGCATCGCTGCCGACGGCCCCTCCCGCCGGAAACCGATAGTGCCCGCGGGTGAACCGCTTCGCGTGGCGTACGGCCTCTATACCATGCCGGCGACACCAAATCAAACGGCGCGGGGGCGGGCCTTGCCCGCTGTCGGTCGGCGGCCGCAGCGGCCAACCGGTGCTGCGGCGTTTCAGAAAAATATTGTGGACTTCCGAGAGGTAGTTGCGTTAGGGTGGTCGCGGTTCGTTTACGGCCGGCACCTGGGAGGAAACCCGCGCCAAGCGCCGTGAGCCAAGACGACGAGGGGGATTCGGTCACGATGGTGCAGAAACGAAAGAGCACGGGAGCACGCAAAACGCAGATCATTGCTGCAGCAAGAAAGCTCATCATCCGCAAGGGCAGTGAACACCTGACGG
>JALOOU010000098.1 GCA_025454255.1 Desulfobacterales bacterium
CTGATCCGCTACACGGGGCGCGGCTCAACGAGGTGTTGGGCCTTGACCTGAAGCAGGATGTCGGCGGCGGCTCGCACGCGGTCCGTTTTCACAGAGGCGACGGCCCCGGCCGGCATGCCGACCGAGCCGTTCAGATACCGCCGGCGGTGGCGGCGGAGATCCACGCCGCTGCGGGGCTCTTTGCGCGACGGGCGGCGGCGGGGGGCGGCGCGTTGCGGCTGGGCCCGGCCCACGTGCGCCGCAAATTCTACGAGTGGGCGGCCGCGATCGGCCTGCCGCGCGGGCTGGGGGCGCCCGAGGTGATCTGCAGATCCCGGGCCGTTGAGTTGATGCAGGGCAACGTCCCGCTGACGGTCGTGCAGAGGATTCTCGGCCACGCGAGCCCCAGCCTGGCCGCCTCGTGGGTGAGCTGCTCCGCGGAGGAGATGCGGCGGGCCGAGGCCTTTTTCGTCGAGCGCGAAAACCGGCGCCGGACCAGCGCCCGCAACGCCTTCTTCGGAAGAGTCGAAGCCCTGCGCAAGGGCGATGTCCATGCCTGGGTCGAGATCTGCACCCCCGGCGGCTGCCGCATCGGCGCGGTCATCACCCATCACAGCGTGACGCGGCTTGGACTGAAGCCGGGGGCGCTGGTGGCGGCCGAGGTGAAAGCGCCGTGGGGCACTCTCCTGCGCAGCGCGGATGATCCGGCCTGCCCGGCGGACAACGCGCTGGCCGGCACGGTCGAGTGCATCCTGCGCGGGAGGGTCGCTTCGGAGATCGTGGTCCGGATTGCCGACGGCACGGAGCTCTGCGCCGTCGGCACCGCGCACCGCGTGAACCAGCTCGGCCTGCGCCCCGGGGGTCGGGTCCGGGCGGCCTTCACGGCGTTCGCCGTGGTGGTGCATGCCGGCTGATGTCCCGCGCGAGGGGCGCGGGAGGCCGGAGCGCTTGAATTCGAAGCCTCGATGTACTACACGCAGGGTGTCCGCCACCTTTGGTCGTGATCACGGGAGGCCCCATCAAACCGATACGGATGAATCCGAAGCCAGCGAGGGTCGGGCGCAACGATCCCTGCCCGTGCGGCAGCGGCCTCAAATACAAGAAATGCTGCGTGGACAAGGCGGCCGAACCGGTGCAGTCCGCCGGGCTGGCTGAAAGCTATTTCCGCCAACACCGGATCCGGGTCAAGACCGCGGCGGAGATCGAGGCGATCCGCCGCGCCGGCCGCCTGGTGGTGGCCACTCTGGATTTGGTGGCGCCCCGCATCGCGCCCGGCATCACCACCGATCAGATCAACACCTGGGTGCACGAGTTCACGGTCGAAAACGGCGCCGTCCCCGCCCCGCTCAACTACCGCGGCTACCCCAAGAGTGTCTGCGTCTCGGTGAACGAGGTCATCTGCCACGGCATCCCGGGCGAGCGGAAGCTCAAGGAGGGGGACATCGTCAACGTCGATGTGACCTCCATTTTAGACGGCTACTACGCCGACGCCAACAAGACCTTCTTCGTGGGCCAACCCGGACCCGACGCCCGCAAGATCGTGGCCGTGGCCCGGGAGTGCCTGCGCCGCGGAATGCAGATGGCGACGGCGGGCAACACGGTCGGCGATATCGGCTGGGCCATCCAAACCTACGCCGAGGCCCAGGGCTGCTCGGTGGTGCGGGAGTTCGTGGGGCACGGAATCGGGTTCGACTTCCACGAGCCGCCCCAGGTGCCGCACTTCGGCCGCAAGGGCGACGGGCTCGTGTTGATCCCGGGCATGGTGTTCACCATCGAGCCCATGATCAACCTCGGCCGCAGGGAGCTGAGAATCCTGCAGGACGACTGGACCGCGGTCACCCGCGACGGCTCCCTCTCCGCCCAGTTCGAGCAGACCCTGCTCGTCACGCCAGAGGGCTGCGAGAGCCTGACGCCGTGGGAAGAGTGACCTCGCCGGTTTGACCGGTGGCTGAAAAGGGACGCCTTCGGCGGGCATCACGCTCCGCCCGGCAGCGGTTCACGTTTTTCTGTTTAGCCATTAGGGGGTCCTTTCATGGAGTCGATCATCCTGAAACCGATCGGCGTCATCCACACTCCTTTCACCGATCCGACGTCCATGCCCATTCAGCCGGTGAGCGAGAACAGCGCTAAGGGCAGCGTAGAAGTCTTCCTCGAATTCGCGGCCGGGCTCAAGGACTTGGAGGGGTTTTCGCATCTCTTGCTGCTGTACCATTTTCACCGGTCGCGGCACTATTCGCTTTCGGTCACCCCTTTTCTGGACACGGTGCCGCGCGGCCTTTTTGCGACCCGCGCGCCGAACCGGCCCAACCCCATCGGCATATCTCTCGTCCGGCTCGTTCGCATCGAAGGATCCCTGCTGCATGTCGAGAACATCGATATTATCGACGGCACGCCCCTGCTGGACATCAAACCCCACGTGCCGGATTTCGATTGCGCTCCGGGTGCGCGGATCGGATGGGTGGAGAAAGCCACGGCCGAGATGCGCCGGAAGGTTGCAGACGACAGATTCCACCGATAATTCCGGGTGTATTGCGGTAGTGCCGTGTGCGGCCGCCCGCCCGGCGTTCTTAGGGGAGCGCGGACAGACTCGGAGCGGTGAGGTCGGGGTCCATGATGACCAGGTGGGGAGGATCCGGGCAGGAGGCTTGGTCAAGCAACTCATCGCCGGTTGCCGCTAGGCGCGCCCGGCAGACGTCAACGCCCAGCTCCCGTTGCAGCAGGGCGCGCACGTGGGGATGGCGGTTGGCGGCCAGGAGGGTGAATGCGCCGCTCCTGCGCTTCAGTCCTTGCCTTCCTTTTTAGCCCCGGCGGCTTCGATTTTGGCTACCAGCTCATCGATCTCGCAGGGCTTGGTGAGGTAGTCGTAGGCCCCCAGCTTCATGGCTTCCAAGGCGCTGTCGATGGAGCCGTGTCCGGTCAGGATGAGGGTTTCGGTGAACAGCCCCAGCTTCTGGATCTCCTTCAGGGTCGTGATCCCGTCCATTCCGGGCATTTTGAGGTCCAGCACGACCACGTCGAAGTGATTCTGCTCAAGCTCCCGGATGGCCGCGTCCCCGCTGTTCACGGCGGTGACCGTATAGCCCCTGAACGTCAGCAGCTTGGACATGTTGCGGGTAAAGATCGTTTCGTCGTCGACCAGCAGCACCCGGGATCCGGTCATGGCTTGTCTCCTTTCACGCCCCTTTCGCGCGGGCGGTGTTTTCGGCGAGGCTCTCCTGCAGCTCCGGCGGGGGGGTGTAGGGCAGCACGATGCTGAACTCGGTCCCCTTGCCCTTTTCGCTCCGGACGGAGATGCTGCCTCCCAGGCGCTTGACGATGCTGTAGCAGATGGACAGCCCCAGCCCCGTGCCCTTGCCGACGGTCTTGGTGGTGAAGAAGGGGTCGAAGATCCGCGCCAGATGCGCCGGCGAGATGCCCGAGCCGGTGTCGGCCACCGCCACGTGCGCCTGCCGGAGCCCCTCTTCGGCGCGCGTGGTCAGCCGGATCGATCCGTAGGGCATGCCGTCGTGGGCGTCGATGGCGTTGGTGATCAGGTTGAGGAAGACCTGCTGGAGCTGCGAGGGGTCGGAGAGCAGCGGCGGAAGCGTCGGGTCTAACTCCGTGAAGAACTTGATGCCGCTGGAGCGCGCCTCCCGGTCCATCAGCTCCACCACTTCGCGGATGAACGCGTTCAGGTCGACCGGTTCGATCAGGGATTCCGTGCGGCGGGAGAAGCGCAGGAGGTTCTGCGTGATGCGCTTGCAGCGCTGGACCTGGACGTCGATCTGGTTGAGCGAGTCGTCCAGCTGTTCGCGGAACTCGGGCCCCTCCATGGGCAGGTGCTTTGCGGCGTCGAGCACGAGCTGGCGTTCGGTGAGGATGATGGCCAGCGGGTTGTTGATCTCGTGGGCCACGCCGGCGGAGAGCTCCCCGATCGATGCGAGTTTGCCCGCCTGCAGCACCTGTTCGTTCAGCTGGTCGGCCTGCAGGTCCCGGCGCTTGATGATGGTGATCATGTGGCGGGTGATCAGAATCGAGGCCAACAGGATGCTCAGGGCGCTGACGTGCAGGAAGATCAGGGTCCAGGTGTTGGCATAGTTCACGTCGTCGAAGGCCTCGGCATAGTCCTGCTTGACCACCAGGAGCCAGCGCGGGTCCTTGAGCCAGACCTGGCTGGCGATCTGCCGCGGCTTCGTGCGGCCCTGGTCGTCCTGGAGCCCGTCCAGGGTCCGGATCTGGATCCCCTCGTGGAAGGGCCCCATGGGGTAGTTCGACACCCCCATGATCGTGCTCTTCGAGCGCGGGCTGGTTTGAAAAAGGCCCTCCTGGTTCAGCAGGTAGACCTGGCCCGTCTGGCCGATGCGCACGTTTTCCACGAGCGCGCGGAAGGCCTCGGTGTTGATGGTGGTGCGCAGGATCCACTTTTCGCCGTTCTTCAGCTGGGTCACGGCGATGATGAAATGCGGCTCTCGGCGAAACCCCATGAACATGTCGCTGATGAAAATGCCTTTTTCCATTACCTGCCGGAACCAGGGCTCGCGCGCGTAGTTGCGCGACATCAGGTCGTAGGGGCCGACGTAGGCCAGGTGGTTGCCTTGGGCGTCGATCAGCCCCAAATCCGTCACGGCCTGCATTTCGCGGTTGAGCGCGTTGAAGGCCTCCTGCAGGTTTTCGACGCGGGCGAGATGCTCCCGGGTGTGGGTGCGCGCGATGATCTGGAGTTTGGAGCTGTGCTCGCTGATGAACATCTCGATGATCTTGCGGTGGTAGTCGATCTGAGTTTCGAAATAATTGAGCATCCGCTGCTTGGCGAAGCGGGTGTAGTGCAGGTTGATCCCCCAGCCCACCAGGAGCAGGGGGACGACCGAGCAGAGCAACGTCAGCAAGACGAATTTGCGAAACAGCCGGGAGTATGCCGCCGTGCGCACGGCGGCGACATCCCCGGGCTCGGCCGCGCGGGCTGAACTGGAGGTTCTGGTCACTTTGGCATCCACAACAGATCTCCTGTCAAGCGCATTTTTGACAGCGTCCCGGGCCCTGACGGCCTTTCGCCCCCATCGCCGGGCCTCCTTAAAAAGAAGGGGCGGGCAGGGGGACCCTGCGCTTCCCCGCCTCGAACGCAGGGCAAAGGGGGGGGCCTCGTCACAGGCCGGAAGCTCCTCAATCACGGTTCAAAAAACATGCCATGCGACAGGCCTCAGGCGACTGCGGTCCCCGCGCCTGCAACCGCCTGCTTCCCCGCGGCCGCCAGCCGATCTCGGCCCCGGCGGTAATGGAAAAATTCGATGCGGTGTCTCCCGCAGGGTGACACCGGCGGGTATCCGTTATTTCAGTGTCGGCCAGTATTTCCGGTGGACCTGAACGGCCTTTTTGAGCGCCGGCAGCCGGTCGGGGGAGTCGGCCGCGATCCGGTGCAGGCTGTCGAACACGGCCGGCGATGGGCGGCAGAGCGACTCCATGAGTTTCATGCCGCACTCGCGGATGCCCTCCGCGCTGTAGCCGCCCTCCATGACGAAGAGGATCCGGCCGCCGCAGACCTCCTCTGCGATCTCGGCGAGCAGCGCCGCCATCAGGCCGTAGCCTTCCGCGGTCACGCGCATCTCGGCCAACCGGTCGTGCAGCCACAGGTCGAATCCGCAGGGCACCAGGATGATCTCGGGCCGATAGGCCCGGGCCAGGGGCCGTGCCAAGAATTGCAGGATCAACAGGAAATCCCGGTCGCCGTGCCCCTTGTGCAAGGGCACGTTCACCGTATAGCCCTCGCCCCGGCCGGTGCCGACCTCACCCAGCTTGCCTGTGCCCGGGAACCCCGGGAACTGGTGGATCGAAAGAGCCAGCACCTCGTCGGTGTCGTAGAAGGCTGCCTGGGTGCCGTTGCCGTGGTGGGCGTCGATGTCCACCACCATGACCCGTTTGGCCCCGTAGCGCTCGCGGAGGTAGCGGGCGCCCAAGGCGACGTTGTTGAAGATGCAGAACCCCATCCCCCGCCCCGGTTCGGCGTGGTGGCCCGGCGGCCGCACGGCGGCGAAACCGCGCTTTAGGCCGCCGGATTGAAGCGCATCAAGCAGGCTGAACACGGCCCCCACCGCCAGGCGCGCCGTGTCATAGGAATCGGCCGTGGTCTGGGTGTCCACATCCATCGACGTCAGAAGCTGGCCTGCGGTGGCGGCCACCTGCGCGATGTAGGCGGGGGTGTGGACCCAGGCCAGCTCCTCGGGCAGGGCCAAGCGGGGTTCCACCCGAAAAAGGCGGCCGGCCAGGGCGGGGTCCTGGAGCACGGACTGGATGGCTTCACAGCGCTTGGGGCTCTCCATGTGGAAGATGCCCGCGAGGTGGCATGTGAAGCGCGGGTCGCAGACCACTGCCACGGCGGCGGATGGGGGCTCCGGGCCGAACACCCGGCGGATCTCCGGGTTCTGCTGGGCGGTGGCCAGAAGGTGCTCGATCTGCGAGATGCTCCGGTGCGCCCGCAGCAGGGCTCGCGTGGCGGCCGTGGCGACGGCGGGGTGGGAGCGCAGGGCGAGCGCTGCCTGGACCAGGGCCTCGACCTGCCGCTGGGCCGCTGTTTCCCGCTCGTTCCGCGAAAACCGACGCATGGCCCGGACGTGGTGGGCGACCAGTTCGCTCAAGGCGAGGGTGACCTTGGGCGGAAGGTCGGGGCAGGCCTCCGCCATCGACAGCAGGGTGCGGACCAGATCGGGGCTGGGCCGGGACAGCACGTAGCGGTGCGGGCCCTTGGGCCGGAAACCCAGGTGCTCGTAGAAGCGGCGCGCTTCGAGCTCCGAATCCAGCACGATCTCGCGGGCGCGGCCGAATCCGAGCTTCCAGAGCAGCCAGGTTCCGGCCACCAGGAACCGGCCCACCCCGCGCGGCGGGGCCGGCTCGTCCGCGTCGGAGCGCCCGCGCAGGGTGGCGATGTACTTGATCTCGAGCCCCCGGTAGAAGAGGCCGGTTTTGAGGCCCAAAAAGAGCATGCCGAGGACCCGGCCGTTCAGGGCGCAGGCGAAGAGCCGCTGCTCCCGGCCGCTGACGAGGCACTCGAGCAGGAAGCGCAGATCGAAAAATTCGAGGTTGATGTCCGCCGCCTGCAGGAGCGCTTCGCGCCCGAAGGGAAAGGGGATGAAGAGCGCCTCGCGGCCCTCATCGAGCTGCCCCTGGAAAATAACGCGATCCTGCCGGCCGGAGAGCGGGACCCCGACCGATGCCTCCCTGGAGCGGATGGCGCCAAGCCATGCGATGCGTTCCTGCGCGGCGGCGGCCTGGGGGCCGCGCTGGTGGGCGGCCGCCTCCCGGGCCCGGTCGAGAGCGAGGTCGATTTCGTAGTCGAGGAGCAGCGCAAGGCCGGCGGAGCGCACCTCGCGCGCGGCCTGGAGCAGGTCGCGGTCGCGGCGGGTCTGCCGCACCTCCTGCCGGCGCTGCAGCTCCCCGTACTTGATCAGCAGTCCGCGTTCGATGGGCGCGGTGCCTGCGTGGATGAAGAGGAACCTTCTCACCCGCACGGGGTCGCGGTCGAAAAGAAAGCAGAAATCGGTGTCGTCGGTGGGGTGCTGCGCCTCGGCCGGGGGGGCGATCCGGCCCATGCCGAGCAGCTCGTCCAGCGCGCGGCCGATCTCCGGCCGCCGGAGGCCGATGGCATCGATGGCCCGCTTGATGTGTTCGCGCTTGATCATCAAAAGGGAAAAGGGGTCAAGGGTTCAAGGGCCAAGGGGTGAAGGGAGGGTGCCTGTCCGTTCATTTCATTCCACCCCGGCCCCTGGGCACTTTGAAATTATTCCGAACCCGGTCAGCCGGCCGACGGGCCGGATTTCCCGAGCGGCAGCTCCAGGGTGAAGGCCGCGCCGCGGCCGGGCTCGTTCTTGACCGTCAGAGATCCTCCCAGGCGCTCGAGGATTGCACGGCTGATGGTCAGACCCAGGCCCAGCCCGTCGGGCTTGGTCGTGTAGAGCGGCTCGAAGATTTGCGCGCGGTCCCGTTCGGGGATCCCGGGTCCGCTGTCGACCACGGTCACGCGCAGCCGCTCCTGCGTGTGCTCGGTGCGGAGCTCGATCGTGCCGCCCTCCGGGGTGGCTGCCACGGCGTTGGAGATGAGGTTTTGCAAAACCTGGCGCAGTTCCTCCGGATCGCTGCAGACCATGGTCGCGGCGGTGCCGGCAGAACGCGTCACCCGGATCCGCTTGAAGTGCAGATCGCGCCGCATCAGCTCCAGGAGCTCGGCGATCGACGCCTGGAGGTCGAAATCGATGCAGGCCGGCCCCACCGGGGGCCGGCCCAGATCCAACCCCCGTTTGACGGCTTTTTCGCTGCGATGGATTTCGGCGTCGATCTGCTCCAGGGTGCCGCTGACCTCCTCGGGGTCGACCGGGGCCGCCTGGGGCCGGCCGGCCAGCACCCGCAGCCACTGGGAGGCGGCGTGGATGTTGGCCAGGCTGTCGGTGATGTCCTCGAGTGCCCCCTGGGAGAGCCGACTGGCGGAGGCCATTTTGCTTGCCTGTTGGAGCTGGCGGTCGAGAAACTGCAGGCTGGTGCGCTTGGCCTCCAGGCGCAGCACCATCTGGTTGGTGGTGAGCAGCACCGTGGGGACGATCAGGAACACCCCCAGCACGAACGTCAGGAGCACGATCCAGCGCACCCGCTGAAGAGCGGCGTAGACGTCGGCCCGCTTGACCTCGACCACGGAGAGCCAGGGCACGCCCTTCAGCCACGCCATGGCGACGATGCGTTCGCCTTGGTCTTCGATCCGGACCTCCTCGAAGCGCGGCGGTTCCCCGAAGCGCGACCGCCCCATGATCTCGCCGGCGGCCTGGGGCCGGGTCTGGAAGACCCCTCGCCTGTCGATCAGGTAAGCGTCCACTTTCAGCTCGCCGGCGCTGCGCGAGACGAAGCGATCGAAGAAGTCGGCATCCAGGGTTGCGCGCAGGACCCAGGCGCCGTCTGCGTCCTGCCGGCCCACGGCGATAATCACGTGCGGGACCTGCCGGTAGCCGAGGTAGACGTCGCTGATGTAGACCCCTGTTTCCAGGGCGGGCGCGAACCAGGCATGTTCGCGGTAGTTGCGGTCCATCAGGTCGTATGGGCCGGCGTAGGCCCGGTGGCGGCCCTCGCCGTCGATGACCCCCAGATCGGTGAAGCAGGGCATGCCCTCCCGCAGCGAGCGGAAGGCCCGCTCGATGCCCCCCGGCTCCGTGAGCCGCCCAAACCCGAGGCTGCCCGCCAGCGCCTTGAGGTCCGCGGTGCGCTCGTCCAGAAACTGGTCGATCATGTCACGGTGATTGGCCACCTGGACCCGCAGGGCGTTCACCGCCTCGTTTTTCAGGGCCTGCTGGGTGAGGACATAAACCGCTCCCCCCAGTCCCAGCAGCGGCAGGAACGCGGCGACCAGCAGGGAAACGACCACCGTGTTCCAGAGGCTGCGGAAGTAGGGGAAGTCCGAGCTGCGCGCGGTTATTTTCGAGGTGCCGTTGGCCGCCATGGGCGGAGCCTCCCTTTTGCGAAAGGCATAGGGCAGAGGGCATAGGGCCAAAAACACCGCTTCAATCTCTTCCCCCCTGCTATCTGCTCTTTGCGTTTTAGCGTGCCAGGTGCGTCAGCACATCTTTCAGCCGAACGATGCCGGTGACCCGGCCGTTTTCCACCACCGGCAGGCAGCGCACCTTGGCCTCCAGCATGCGGCGGGCGGTTTCGGCCAGGTCGGCCTCCGGGTCGGCGGCGGCCGGGTGCCCGGGGCGCATGACGCCGGCGAGCGGCCGGTCGGGAAGCCATTGCGGGTGCGCCGCCAGCTCTTCCCAGGAGAGAAAGGGCCGCGGGGGGTCCGGCTGCGCCGCAGCCACCAGGTCGCGGCGCGTGACAACGCCCTGGAGGCGGTCTTCCGCATCCAGGATGTAGAGCTCGTCCCGGGCGGAGATCCCGGCCTGGCGCGTAAACACCTCGAGCGCCTTGGCGAGGGGGTCTTCGGCCTCCAGCCGCACGAAGGAGGGCCAGGTGATCTCCTTCACCAGGCGCCGGGGCCAGAGCACCGGGCGGCGCTTGATGCCCTCGATTTCATGGGCCTCGCGCACCTTCGCGACGAGGTCCTCGATGTCGCAGGGTTTCATCAGGTAGTCGAGGGCGCCGGCGCGCATGGCCTCGATGCCGGTCTCGACGTCGGCGTGCCCGGTGAGCATCAGCACCTCGGTTTCGGGCGCGGCCTCTTTGATGCGCTGCAGGGCCTCCACGCCGCCCATGCCGGGCATTTTAACGTCCAGCACCACGACATCGACCCCCTGCTCGGCAGCGGCGACCCCGGAAGGCCCGTCAAAGGCTGTGAACACCTCGAACCCGCGGCCGCGCATCAGCTTGGCCAGGTTCAGCACGAAGCGCTCCTCGTCGTCGATCAGCAGCACGCGGATGGGCTGGGTTTCCATCGGGATCACCTTGATTGGAAGATGTTGCGCCCGGAAACAAACGCCCCGGCCCATGGCGTCTCTACCATGCGGCCGGGGCGGTATGCAAACCCGGGGGCGGGATCTCCCGGGAAGTGCGCGGGCCTACTACTCTATGCGCCGCTCGTCGTTACGCGAAATGAAACATGATCGCGGCGGCCAGGCTCGCCGCGAGCAGCGAGTTGGCCAGCTTGCCCTTGCGGATCGGGTGGAAGTGCGCCTCCCGGCGCAGGTGTCCGTTCGGGCAGGCGTAGACCCAGCTTTTGCCGTCGCTGTCGCGGCGGCGCTCCACCAGCTTGCCGCAGAACCCCTGCTCCCGGCTGCCCTGGGTGCAGGTCAGGCGCTGCCCGGTCAGATGGGCGATGAGGTTGAGGATCCAGTTCCACGTCAGCATGCCGATGAAAACGGCGATCAAAAGCCCCTGGAAGTTCGCGACGGTGAACCCCACCCCGGCCAGGCTCCTGCCGATGTTGGCCATGCTGAGCGGGCCCTCCACGCGGCCGAAGAAGCCGAGGTAGTAGAGACCGAAACACACGGCCATGACGATCATGTTCAGTCCGAAGCGGAATTTCCAGCGCCGGGCGTAGCTGCGGCCTGGGGTCTGGGTCAGGGTTTGTTGCATCGGCGGAGCCTCTTTTTCTTTCTTGTTCGTCATTTGGTTTTGAGAAGTGGGGACCCCGTTTCCGGGGTCCCCGTCGCAAGGAGGTCAGCAGGCAGAGAACGGGGGTTCCTCCTTGTGAGCTCGGTTTACAGGGCCAGCGCCTTCTTGATGTCCGGCCAGGCCTTGTAGCAGGCGTAGAAGGCCAGGATCAGGCTGTAGGCCGGCACCACCACCTGCCAGATCTTCTCGGGGAAGACCCGGGTGGCCCAGGGGGCGACCACCGCCGAGAG
>JALOOU010000099.1 GCA_025454255.1 Desulfobacterales bacterium
GCGCTCCTTGATACGCTTTAACGCGTCGATACCGTTCATGCCCGGCATTTTGACATCCATGACGATAACGTCCAGCGGCGTTTCTTCGAGCAGCCGCAACGCCTCTTCGCCCCCGGGCGCCTCATGGACGCGGATGCCCCGCCGGCCGAGACGCTTGGCAAGCACCCCGCGAAAATCCGCTTCATCGTCAACCAGCAAGATATCGATGTCGTTTACCAATTTGGCCGCTTCCATGAGCGATCCCGCGTCGGCCCGATGCTACTGCAAGGCCGCTTCGGCTTTGCGAATCCGTTCCAATTGCTCCTGCTTGCGCCGCCTGGCGTTGTTGAGCTTCTCGATCAACTCGTGGAAATCCGCAGGTTTGATCAGCAGATCGTAGGCTCCGAGCTTCATGCCTTCAAGGGCGGTCTCGATGGTGCCGTGGCCCGTCAGCATGATCACTTCCACCAGCGGGTGGGCCTGCTTGATCTTGGCCAGGGTCTCGATCCCATTCATGCCCGGCATCTTGACGTCCAGAATGACGACATCGATATCGGTCTTGGCCAGGATTCCCAGGCACTCGCTGCCGCTGAAAGCGGCAACGACGCTCTCGCCGATCTCCTTGAGCCGGAGGCTCAGCATCTCCACAAAATCCTCTTCATCATCAACCACCATGATCTGACTCGGCGTATCAACCATGAAGGCCCCCTCGTTCGTGGGTTTCGGCTCAGAGGTCGGCGGAACGGCAGCAAGCCAATAACCTGGAAATCATTCTGGATTTGAAAGATCTATGACAAATTCCCTGATGAGAGTCAAGCTGGTTGCTCCCGCGCTCGGCGCCGGCCGTATTGAACCGGGGGCGCAGCGCCCAAGGGGGGCAGATGAAAAGAGATCAGGCCCCGGCGCAATGACCAGAAGGCGCCAGAGACAGCCTGGTTACAGCAGGTCGTATAAAGATTGAAACCCCTGATAGGCCAACGGCAGGAATATGGCCGGCAGCATGTTGCCGATCTTTATCTTCTTGATTTCAAGGAGGTTGATCCCGATCGCCAGAATGAGCAGCCCGCCGACGGCCGACATCTGGGCCACCACCTCAGGCACGAGGAGCTGTTTGATAGAGGATGCGGTCACCGTGATGAGGCCTTGATAGATAAAAACCGAGGCGGCTGAGAACAGAACCCCGACGCCGAGAGTCGAGGCAAAGATGACCGAGCCGATCCCATCGAGGATCGATTTGGCGAACAGCGTCTGGTGGTTGCCCGAAAGGCCGCTCTCCAGCGAGCCGACGATCGCCATCGCCCCGACGCAGTAGAGCAGGCTGGCGAAGACAAACCCCTTTGAAACCACCTTGCCGTCGTCCTTGGAGAACCGCCGGCCGATCCATTGGCCCAGCTGTTCCAGCCGATCTTCGATGCGCAGCAGCTCCCCGATAAAGCTGCCCGCCGCCAGGCTCACGATCACCGTCAGGATGGCATCGCTCTTCAAGGCGGTCTTAAGGCCGATCAGGATCACGGCCAGGCCGATCGCGTGCATGATGGTCTTGCTGTATTTTTCCGGGATCCCGCCCCTGAAAAACAACCCGATCAGGCTCCCCACGATGATGCTCAACGTATTGACGATGGTCCCGAGCACGACGCCCCTCCCGTTGGTGATGACAGAAAGGCCCCCTATAGATGAAAAGACCACAGGAGGCAAGAAGGGAAAAAGCCTGCCCAGGGGGAAGGGCCCCCCTGCTGCCTCAAACGGGAGCTGCGGCTAAATGAGCGGCAGGGCGCCGCTGATGACCGGCCGCAGGAGGTCCATGACGGCCCTGGGGTAGAGCCCCATGGCCACCGAGAGGCAGATCAGGAGAATGAGGGGCACGGACATGCTGAGAGGCGGGTCTTTGATGTGGGCCTTTTCCAGGCCGGCGGCCAGGGGTCCGAAGAAGATCTTCTTGGCGGCCAGGAAGGTGTAGCCGACGGTCAGCAATATCGCCGCAACGCCGAGGATGCCGACGACCAGGGCCAGCGGGTCGGTCGCCCCGCGCTCGAATATGCCGGTGAAGAGGATCCACTCCGCGGCAAAACTGCTGAACGGCGGGAACCCCGAGAGCATCATGGCCCCGGAGAGAAACAGCAGGGCGGTGATGGGCATCCGGGCGGCAAGCCCCCCCATCTGGTCGATGTTGCGGATGTGGGTGACATAGACCACGATGCCGGCCGTAGAAAAGAAGATGGTCTTGCCCATGATGTGGCTCAGAAAGAAGAACATGCCGCCCTCGATGCTGACCGCGGTCAGGGCCCCGATGCCGAGCATCGAGTAGGCGATCTGGCTGATGGTCGAGCAGGCGGCCACCCGCTTGATGTCCGTCTGCGCCAGGGTCAAAAAGGAGCCGTAACCATGGTGATCAAGGCCAGCACCATGATGGGCGGGCCGAAGACCTGGAAATCGTTGAACAGCGGCAGGATCAGGGCCCGCACGATGATGTAGGCGGCGATGTTGGCGTAGACGGCCAAGAGTCCGGCGATGCAGGTGGGGTGCTCGGCGTGCACCCAGGGCATCCAGACATGGAAGGGAAAGACGGCCAGCTTGGCGAACAACCCGATGAGAAAGACCGCGATGATCCAGACCGTCATGGGGTTGCCCTCCAGGGCCCCCATGCGGGCGATCTCGAAGGATCCGATCTGGGCATAGGTGAGAAGCGATCCGGCCAGGAAGAAGACGGCCGAAAATATCCCCCACAGCAGGCACATCATGGCGATCCGCACACGCTCGATGTAGCCGAAATAGGCCATCAGGAAGTAGAGCGTTATGGTCAGCGATTCGAGGAAGAAGTACATCCCGATGAGGTTGGTGGAAAAGGAGACGCCCATGAACCCCATCGGGAAAAAAAGAAACAGATAGTAGAAGCGCGTGTAGTAGCTCGCCTCCCGGTTCCTGCCGACCCCCGCGTAGATGATCTCGATCCGGTGGTCGATGTAGCGGATCGAGAAGGTCGCGAGCACCAGGCACAGAATGTTCGAGATCAGGGCCACCGCGATGCTCAACCCGTCGGCCAGCAGCCCCAGTCGGATATGGGGCGCGATCAGCAGGTACTGCTCATGGATCGGAGGGTGCCCCTGCCAGAGCCTGATGCCGCCCACCGCCAGCAGCAACGTGGTATAGACCAGGCTGAGGACCGCCACCCAACCGGCCCGTTTGCCCAGCTCATGCCTGAAGAGAAAGATCGCCAGGGACGCCGCGGCGGGGATGAACACGATCTGCAAAAGGAGAGAGCTGATCATCATAACCACCATAAGACGGCCGCGATGAACACCACCGCCATCGCCAGGACGTAGGCGATGTTGTGGGTCAAATCGGTTGCATCCGCACGCACCAGCTCGATCAGGGCATTGCCGCCGGTGCCGATCGCTCTGGGCATTTTGCGGTGCACGACGATGTCCAGCGCCGCCTCGCAGACATCGGCGACAAAGGCCGCTAAGCGCACAGCCCCACGGACGAAAAACCAGTTGTAGAAACGGTCGATGTACCAGCGCTCCCACAGAAAGCAGTGCACCCGCTGCATCAGCGTGGAGCGCGCGAAGAGGCTCTCCATGTCCCATTTCCCGGCCACGTAAAACAGGTAGGCCGGCACCGCCCCGGCCAGCACGCAGAGCACGGAGAGCAGCGGCACGAGAAGGTGGGGGAAGGCGCCGCCCGGCTCGCGGGTGGGCAGGGCGAGCGTCGTCGCCAGGTTGCCGGCGAACAGCTCGTGGAGCAGGTGCTCGGCCCTCAGGCCGAAGAGGCCGAAGGCCACGATGCCCACGGCCAACGCCGTGCAGGCGAAGGTCTGCGAGCGGTGGCCCTCGCCCAGATGGGCGTGGTGTTTTTCCTGCTCCCGGATGTGGCCGCTCGCCCGGCCGTGGAAGATCATGCCCATGAAGCGCACGGTGTAAAAGGAGGTGCAGACGACCGCGGCGGCGGCAACGGCGAAGAGCGCCAGGTGCCGGGACTCGAGGCATGCCAGCAGCACGGCGTCCTTGCTCCAGAATCCGGGCAGAGGCGGGACCCCCATCAGGGAGAGGGCGGCCAGGCCCATGACGATCCACGTGACGGGCATGTACTTGCGCAGGGCGCCCATATCGTGCAGGTAGATGGAGTGCGCCGTGTGGATCACGGTGCCGGCGCACAGGAACAGGCAGGCCTTGAACATGGCATGGCTCATCAGGTGGAACACGCCCGCGGTGTACCCGCTGACGAGCAGCCCCTGGCTGAACCCGGAGACGCCCAGGGCGAGCATCATGTAGCCGATCTGGCTGACCGTGGAAAAAGCGAGCGCCTTTTTGAGTTCGAGCGCCACCAGCCCCTGGCTGGCGGCCAGGAAGGCCGTGATGGCCCCGACCCAGGCAACGACGGTAAAAAAGTGCATCGCTTCCGGAGAGCCTGCCACCCAGTACCCGTAGTAAAAGATGGGGATGAGCCGGGCCACTAGAAAAACGCCGCTTTTGACCATCGTCGCGGCGTGGATGAGAGCCGAAACCGGGCTAGGGCCGGCCATCGCCTCCGGCAGCCACTCGTGCAGCGGGAACTGCGCGGATTTCCCGACCGGTCCGGCGATGAGCAGCACGCTGACCAGGACGACCATCCCCGGCACGGCAGCCATGCGCGGAATCCATTCCGGCGCTGTCCGGTACAACTGCATGATGTCCAGGGTCCCGGAGTAGTGGTACATGATCAGAATGCCGCCCAGCATGAGCATGTCGCCGACACCGGTGACCACCAGCGCCTTCAGACCGCAGGCGGAAGGGCGGTCCATCTTGTAGGGGGGCGGGCCGCCGATCCAGTATTTTTCCTCATCACGGTAATGAAAGCCGATCAGCCCGTAGCTGCAGACCCCCACCAGTTTCCAGCCCACGAAGGTGAACACCAGGTTGTTGGCCAAAACCAGCAGGAGCATGCTGCCGATGAACGCATTCATCAGCATCCAGAAGCGCATCGTCGAGGGTTTGGGCTCCATGTAGCCGAGGCAGTAGACCATGATGAAAAAGCTGATCACGGCCACCACGTTGGCGACGATGATGCTCAGCGGGTCCAGCAGCACCCCGAAGCCGACCCGGATGGGGGTCTCCAGCCACGTATAGGTGACTTCCAGGGGAAGCGTTTCGGGCGCGAAAAGCAGGGGCAGCAGCAGGAGAGTGCAAACGGCGGCCAGAAACGAGAAGAGCACCGCACCGTAGCCCATGGCGGTGTAGCCCGCCCGAGCCAGGAGCGGCGTCACCAGCACACCGATCAAAGGAAAGATCAGGCAGAACCATGCAACCTGGATGTCCAACTTGTTTCAGCCTCCCCCCGCACCCCTCATGACACTGCAAGCCTCCGGGCTGCGGTCCTGTCGGATCAGAAGCCGGGCACGGCCCCGGCAATGAAATTGTCCACGATCTCTCCGTTGTAGACGCCCACCGCCACGATCGCCGCCGCAAGGATCAAGGTGGAGAGGAGCATGCTCATGCTCATCTCGTCCATCTTCAGCGTTTCGCTCTTCTGCTCCTGCGCGGGGTCTTCGGTCTTTGCATAGGGCTTGAAGAACGAGAACTCGATCACCCGGAAGAAATAAAAGAAGTTGAGAACGGTGCTGATCAGGATGGCGGCCACGAAAACCCATGCGGAGGCCTCGATCGCGCCGAAGATCAGGTAGATCTTGCTGAAAAACCCCCCGGTGGGCGGAATGCCCACCATGGAGAAAACCGCGATCAAAAACGCCGCCGTCGTGAAGGGCATCTTTTTCGGCAGGCCGCGCAGCTTGAAAATGTCCAGGGTGCCCAGCTTGCTGAAAATCCCGCCGGCGGACATGAAAAGCACGGCCTTCATGAGCGCGTGGTTGAGGATGTGCAGCACGGCCCCGATGAAGGCCAGCGGGTTCGCCAGGCTGACCCCGAGCACGATGTAGCCGATGTTGGCCACCGAGGAATAGGCCAGCATGCGTTTCAGATTGGACTGGCCGATGGCCAGGATCGACCCGGCGATGATGCCGACGGCCGCCACCCAGCTGATGATCGTGATGATCGCGGGGAACCCGGAAATGATCAGGACCCGGATCATGAGGTAGACCGCCACCTTGGTCCCGATCGGCGCGATCAGCGCTGTGGCCGGGGAAGAGGCGTTGGTGTAGGCATCCGGCAGCCAGGCGTGCATCGGGAAAAGGGCCATTTTGAGGCCGGCCCCGAGCAGGATCAGGACGATGCCGACGACGACCTGCGGCTGTTGGTTGACGTAGGGGAGGATGGCGGCCATCTCGGCCATGTTCAACGTTCCGGTGGACATGAAGAGAAAGGCCAACCCCATCAGGTATAACGATGCGCCGACAGTGCCGAGCGCCAGGTAGCGGAAGGCGGAGTACGGGGCGCGTTGGTCCCCGACGGCGATCAGGGCATAGCTCGCCAGGGCGCTGATCTCGAGAAACACATAGAGGTTGAAGAGGTCGCCGGTGACGACCATCCCGGTCAGGCCGGCCAGCAGGAGCATGGCGAGCGAGTAGAAGCCGATGCGTTTGCCGAGAATCTCCTCAACGGCGATGGGGCCGGAGTAGATCAGCACCAGACAGCCCACGCCGGTGATCATGACCAGGAAAAAGGCCGCCAGCGGATCGAACACGAACTCGATGCCGATCGGCGGCTGCCAGCCCGCCAGATAGTGGCGAAAGGTTCCCGACGCGAACACCCGCGCCATGCCGGCGACCGAGCACCCCAGGCTGAAAAGAGCGGCAGCCACGGCCAGCGGCTGCGAGGCCCATCTGCGAACCGACCCCGCCAGCGGTACGAAGAGGGCCGCCAGCAGGAAGGTGAAGGGGATCAGCAGGGGGAGGTTGCTGTCGCTCATTTCATGAGCTCCCGGAGCGTGGGCTCGTGCAGCGTCTTGAAGCGTTTGTAGATCATGATGACCAGGGCGAAGGAGACGCCCAGGGTCACCACGGCCACGACGATGGCGGTCAGCATGAGCGTGTGCGGCAGGGGGTTGAGGTAGAGGTCGGGGTTGGTCACCCCCCGGGCGTAATCGATGACCGACACGGTGGCGTCATCCTTGTAGGCGCTGACGATGAAAAAGAGGATGACCGAGCTCTGAACGATGGACATCCCCATGATCTTCTTGATCAGGTTCTGCTTCATCATCATGCCGTAAAGCCCGATGGCGAACAGCACGACCAGAAGAAGATAGGCGGAGTATCCTTCGGCGAATTCGAAAGCCGTCATGATCAGCTTCCCAGCAGGTTGTCGTAGATGGAGATGAGCGTGGACATCACGCAGATCGTAACGCCCAGCTCGATTACCAGGATGCCGACATAGCGCAGCATGGCCGGGTCGAGCATGGGCAGCGGCAGAAAACTGTAGTCCAGGTAGCTCCCCCCCCACAGCATGGCCAAAAGTCCGGTGCCGGCGTAAATGAGGGCCCCCAGCGCCGCCAGCGGTATAGGCAGCCGGTTGGGCATGATCCGCTGGCTGTCGGCCAGCCCGAGGCTCATCCGCAGCATGATGATGCTCGCGGCCAGCAGCACGCCGCCCTGGAATCCTCCGCCCGGGCTGTAGTGGCCATGAAAGAAGACGTAGAGCCCGGTGATCTGGATGAAGGGGGCCAGCCCCCGGCAGCAGACGTGCACGATGGGGCTGACGATGGGGCCCTCCATGTGGCGTCTGAGCAAAAGGTCCCGGTTGACCTCGTTCATGACGTCCTCCTCCTCAGGAGGTACAGGCAGGCCACCCCGCCGGCAAACACCACCACGGTCTCCCCCAGGGTGTCGAAGCCGCGGTAGTCGGCCAGGATCACCGTCACCATGTTGGGGGTTTTCGCATCCAGGTAGGCGTTTTGGATGTAGTAGGCGCCGGCGACCGGCCCTTTGAGGACATTTTCAGCCCGGTTGGCCGGTGAATTCGGGTCCCCCCGCCGCGGCAGGTGAACCGCGGCCACCATCAGCAGGGCCGCAAACGACGCAAGAACCAAAATGTGGATCGCTTTCAATCCGCACTCTTCCTTGATGTGAGAAGGATCGCCAGGATGTTGATGACGCCGACGGCGCCTGCCCCCACCACCGCCTCGGTGAAGGCCACGTCGATCGCCCCGAGTTTCACCATGATGGTGGCGCTCATGAAGCTGAAGATGTTGAGCGTGACCACGGCCGCCAGAAGGTTGCGCAACCCCAACGCCACCAGGGCGGCCACGATCAGGACCGTGAAGAGGATGACTTCAATCAGCCAGGGCAGCATCGTCCTTTTCCTTGTCTGCCTCGGGTCGCGACCAGAACTTGAAGCCGGCGATGAAGGCCCTGCGCATCAGAAAATGGGTGGCCACGGGGCTCGTCACCAGCACGAAACAGAGGACCAGCACCAGCTTGAGGCTGTTCAGGTTCGGCCCCTGGTGGACCATCATGCCCATGAGCAGGAGCACGATGCCCAGGGTGTCGACTTTCCCGGATGCATGGCAGCGGGTGTAGAAGTCCGGAAGGGTATTGATGCCGATGCTGCCGATCAGCATGAAGCCCACCCCGCCGAGCATGAGGACCACGGCCGCTATCTCTTGGATGGTCGCGAGCAGCTCCATGCTCAGAACCCCTTGGTCGCCTTTAGATATTTGGCCATGGCGATGACACCCAAAAAGTTGAGGGTGGCGTAGCCCAGCGAAATGTCGACGAACATGTCCAGCCGGTCGTAGATGAGCCCGAACAAGAGCACCAACGTGATCGTCTTGGTGCCGATGGCGGCGGCGCCCAGCAGACGGTCGAATATGGTCGGCCCCTTGTAGACACGGTAGAAGGGCAGAAGCAGAACGACCCCCAGCATCATGATCATGAAAAGAAAAACCTCTTGCACTTAACGTTCCCCCCTGGACTTGAGCATGTAGACATCGCAGCAGGCGTCCTCGGGCGCTATGCCCTCGCAGTAGAGCCGGGCCACGCGGCTTTCCATGTCGCCGTTTCGGCGGTCAGGGCGTGCACGGTGAAGAGGTCCCCGTCGATGGCCAGGGTGATGGTGCCCGGGGTGAGGGTGATGGAGTTGCCCAGAATGACACGGGCGACGACGCCCGGCTGGCGCGAGGTGAAGCGCACGATGGTGGGCGCCAGGCGCGGGTTGGGTTTGAGAACGACCCCGGCCACATAGAAGCCCGAGACGGCGATCTGCCACAGAAGCCAGGGCAGGTAGGTCAGCAGCCGGGAAAGGATGATCTGCTTTTCGCCGCAGCGCTCCCCAGCCAGGGGGAGCACGGTCAGACGGTTGTTGAGCCAGACCACGAAGGCAACGCAAATGACGCCGTAGAAGATGTGCAGGAAGTCGTAATAGCCGCTCAGGATGAGCCAGACGGCCATTAACAGGACGGCCTGGATGAGAAGGCCCCGGTGGCGATAAGTCCTTCGCTGCACTCCGGCTCGGTTGATCGTTTGGTCGTTTTGCATGTCGCCGTCTATCGCTGTCGTCTCAGCGCTCAACCGTTTTTCAGGGCTGCAGTCGTCGCAGAGAAACGGTGCAGGCCGGTGAACTCCCGGCGCTGGGTTAAATGGTTAAATGGCATATTATCCAGCGGCCTGTCAATAACAAAATTAACCACATAAAACAATAAATACAAAACGTTAAGCGACACACCGCCATCTGCCCCAACAGCTGTCTCCGCAGCGGCCCCACTCTGTTTACCGTACCGCCAGCGCAGCGGGATTCCATTTCGTTGTAAAAAAGAAGAATATCTTTCGGTTCAAACCCTTTCGCGTCAGAGCCGCCGACACGCCCATGCGGCCACCCGTTCGGATCGCGAGAGCTTTTACTGTCGCGGCCGCATCAGTAGCTCCAGGTCGAATTCCTCCTTGAGGAAGCTCTCGGCGAATATCTCCACGCACTGATCGTTGTGCATGAGCATGTCGGTCTGCCGGGTGAAGATCAGCAGGCGGCCGAGCCAATCCAGTCTCTCCTCCATGACCTCCTGGGTGTCCTTTTGAAAACGGGCATCCACCCGGTCGCCCTGGATTTTGACCGTGAACTCCAGCCCTTCAAGAATTCTGGCAATGGCCGCGGCCCGGCGGTTGCGGCGGACATCGTCGGCGGCCCCGCCCTTGAAGGCAAATGTGATGAAATTCTTGTTGATGGTCGGCCCGCAAAACGTGTCCAGGACGCCATAGTGGTAGCCCACCCGGGAGCTGAAGTTCAAGTAGTGGTCCGAGACGATGGCGTAGCTGCGCTCCCCAAGCCCGCTGTGGGCCGGGGAGAGCATCTGCCCGGATATCACGGAAAGCAGCCCTTCGATCTCCACCGGTCTGGGTTGGTCCCAACGCAGGTCGTCCCGGAGCATGCCCCTGAGCAGCGCGTTCAGGGGGGTGGAGACCACCTGCTCCGGCCCGATTTTTTTCTCCCCCGGCGGAGGTTCAGCCAGCCCTCCGCCCAGATCCACGACGTACAAATCCAAAGGCAGTCTGGCCTTCAGCTGAACTGCGTGCGAATCGCCGGGGTGAACATGGTCGCTGATCCGGAACATTGCCTTGTAGGAGAATTCGTGCACGTAGCGGGTGATGTCATGGATCGTGCGGCAGTGCTGCGGGGCGAAGGTCTCGGCCTTCGGGTCGGTCAGGTTGAGGGGGAGGATCAAATCGGCGATCTGCTTCAGGACCCGGTGGACCGGCGTGTCGGTCATGTGCGCGTGCTTGGGTTTTTCGAAGGAGAGCAACTCTTCGACTCTGCCCTGGTAAACCCTGCCGGAATAGGCGTCCACGGTGATCATCGTGCCGGCGGGGATCTCCGCTGTGGCGGTGCGCGCACCCAGAATGGCCGGCACGTCGTATTCCCGGGCCAGGGCGGCCATGTGCCCGGAGACGCTGCCGGCATCGGTGATGATGGCCTGCGCCTTGGGCATGACCATGACAAAGCGGGGGTTGGACCGCTTGGCGATCAGCACCGCACCGGCCGGAAAACTGTTCAGATCATCGTCCGCAGAGGCATGAAACGCCGGGCCGTGGCCGATCCCGGGACACGCCACGGAACCGGCTTCCAGGAGGACGGGATATCCCTCGACCCTGGGAATTCCGGTCTTGGGCTCGCCCGGGGTTCTGGCCTGCAGATTTAGCGGCCGCGTCTGGAGGATGCTCAGGCGGTTGCGGCCGTCGAGGGCCCACTCGACGTCCTGCGGGCTCTGATAATGCTCCTCCAACCGCAGGGCATATTGCCCCAGTGCCAGGAGGTGCTCGCGTCCCAGGCAGGGCGAATCGCGGAGTTCCCGGGGGACCTCCGCCTGAATGACCCCCGAGCCTTCCGGCGCTGGCACCAGCTGGACCTCCTGGCGGGCGACGACCTGCTCGCGGAGCCTTACTTCCGGCTTCTTGTCCAAGACATAGGCGTCCGGAGTCACGGTGCCGTCGACGGCGTAGGGCCCCAGCCCCCAAACCGCATTGATGATGACCCTATCCTCAATGATGTTGAAGGGGTGCCGGGTGTACATGACCCCGCTGGCCAGGGAGCGAACCATCTCCAGGCACGCCACGCTCATGGAGCACGCATCGTCCATGAGCCCCTTGGTCAGCCGGTAGATCATCGCCTGGGGGGAGTAGAGGCTGGCGAGGATGCGTTTGTAGCATTCCAGGAGATTGTCCCGGGTAACGTTCAGAAACGTCAGATACTGCCCAGCGAAGGATTGTTCACTGTCCTCGCCGATGGCGCTGCTGCGCAGGGCCACGGCGGGGGAGGCGTCGGGATCGGCTCTCTTCAGGGTCGCGGTGACGGCGTCGAACCCTTCATGGATCGCCGCCTGGACATCCGCCGGGACCCGAGCCTCCATGATCAGCTCCCGTATGGCGGAGCTGGCCTCGGTGAGGGTCTCCAGATCGTCTAGCGCCACCTCCATCTTGATTTTACTGATCTCGTCGTGAAGCTCGTTGGCTCGGTAGATCTCCTCCTGAGCCCTGGTGGTGATGGCGAACCCGTGGGGCACCGGCAGGTGCAGCCGGCTGCATAGCTCTCCCAGGTTGGCGTTCTTCCCGCCCACCCAGTCGACCATCTCCTTGCCGATTTGGGAATAGGGGATGACGTAGCGTTCCGGCGCAACGTCGTGTTTGTGCTCAACGAGCTCCTTGATGCGGGACTTGATCCGCTCCAACGCCGCGACCAGCTCCCGGTTGTCGCTCCGGTTCAGCTGGCTGAGGCTGGCGACCATGCGCTGGGCGTGGAACGCCGCACGCGTGGATTGGGAGCGGACATAGGACATGCCGAACAGCGCATGGCCCTGCAGTTTCTCGTCGATATCGGTGATGATGTTCAGCAGCTCGGAGTTGGATTCCAGCAACTTTTTGAAGGAGAGGTACTTCTCCTGCAGTATCTGAGAGCTCTGGGGATCCGATGATCCCCGAGTCAGGCCCTGCTTGAACCCCCTGAGCTTGTCCCAGACCTTGCCGAGCATCCCGCTTCAGCCCTCCCTATTGCGCTCCGAAGAGCAGCCGCAACAGCGACGGGTAGAGATGGTGGAGGAGTACAAGAAAAATCAAGCTGGCCGGCCAAAACCACCACTGCCTTAAAAAGGCGGGGTTCCAGGTGTTCTTACCGCGCGGCAGGTTGTGCAGCGGCTTGTCGTTCGCAACCATGGCCTCGGTTCAAACCTTCTTTCTTTTCAAGTGGCAAACGTCCCGCATCCGGATGCGGCGGAGCGTCCGCGTGGCGGCCCACGGAGGGGCGGCCATCTGTGCGTCGCGACGGTTTAGCGCTCTTGCCCGTGCATCGAGGCCCGGCCGGGGGCGGGCGCGGCCAGCCCCTGTCGGCGGCCGCCGGGCCGCTACCGCGTCCAGCGCTTTTCCATCTTGTCCAGCAGAGCCCGCTCCTCGGCTTTGCGCAGCCGCTCCTGGCGCTCCCGCCGGATCTTGGCGGCCTCGTCGATCTTCTGGACCAGGTGGTCGAACTCGCAGGGCTTCATGAGATAGTCGTGCGCCCCCAACCGCATGCCCTCGATCGCCGTGGGCACGGTCGCGTGCCCGGTGAGCAGAAGAACCTCGATGCCCAGGCCCAATTTCTGAATCTCGGCCAAGGTCTCGACCCCGCTGAGGCCGGGCATCTTAATGTCAAGGATGACGACATCAACGGGATGGGACCGGATGTAATCCAGCGCTTCCATGCCGCTGCCCACGTCGGCCACTTCGTAGCCCTTTTCGTTCAGCCGTTTGCTCATTGTGGTCCGAAACCGTTCTTCGTCGTCAACCAGAAGCAGCTTCGGCAGTGACTGGCTCATCGGATCCTCCGTTTCTCCGTCCGAGCAAGCCGGGGGCATCGCCTCCCCCGGCATCGGCCCCGGCCGGCCTGTTTTAGCGATAGCGACCCGTTGTGAAGCGATAGTCGCACACCCTATTATCTATAGTCAATACGCGCTGGCTGCACCGCTGGGGGTATGCCAGCGGCTGGATCCGACCGTCGGCCGTGAGCCCGGCAAACACGAAACGACGGCCCATCGAACGGGCGCAAGGCGCTGCCCGGGCGCGGCGGCCCCCCTGAACGCACGCATCGTGCCCCCTCCCCCGCGGCCGGGGCGCTAATCTATCCAGCGCTTCTGCAGCTTGTCCAGCATGGCCCGCTCCTCGGCCTTGCGCAGCCGCTCCCGGCGCTCCAGCCTGATCTTGGCGGCACCGTCGATCTTCTGGATGAGGTAGTCCAGGTCGTAGGGCTTCATGAGGTAGTCGTAGGCCCCCAGGCGCATGCCCTCGATCGCGGTCTCCACGGTCGCGTGCCCGGTGAGCAGGAGGACCTCGATGCCCAACCCCAGCTTCTGGATCTCGGCCAGGGTCTCGATCCCGCTGAGGCCTGGCATTCTGATATCGAGGACGACGACGTCAACCGCATGGGCTTTGATGTGCTCCAGGGCCTCCTCGCCGGTTCCCACGTCGGCCACTTCGTAGCCTCTTGTCGTCAAGAGCTTGCTCAAGTTCCCACGCAGGCGTTCCTCATCGTCCACCAGAAGCAGCTTCGGCATTGACTGGCTCATAAGATCCTCCGTTTCTGCGTCGGGCCGGCGCCGGGGGCATCCCCCTCCCCGGCGGCAGCCCCGACGGGTTGGCCTTGTCGGTTGGTGCCCAATGTTTCGCACTGCTCGTGCACCGCATTCACGGGTTCAATCCCGGACGGCTTTTCCACCGGCGCCAAACCATCAGTTGAATCCGATCATCGGCCAGTAGACCAGCACGCTCAGAACCACGATGACCAGAAGCAGCAGGCACCAGGGAACCGCCACCTTGACGAATTCCATCTGGGTAAAATAGCCCGTGGAGTAGGCGATGATGGTCGGCGGGCACCCGATGACCAGCATGATGAAGGAGGTGGTGATGGGCGCCAGCAGGGCCACGGACTTGACGGACATGCCCATCATCTCCGCCAGCGGCAGGGTGATGGGCAGGGAGAGGGCCACGGCCGCGGAGTTGCTCATCATGCTGGACATGACGGATCCGAATAGCCCCATGCCAAAATAGGTAGCGAACTTGGGCAGCCCCTCGAGCAGGGGCAGGAACTGCTCGGCCAGCCACTTGCCGGCTCCGGAGCTGAGCATGGCCCCGCCGAGCGAGACGCCGGCCCCGAAGACGATCCAGGACTCCCAGGGGAACTTGTCGCAGATGGTCTTGAAGCTGATCCAGCCCGGGGCGCAGAAGGCGAAGAGGGCGATGGCCGCAACCACGCTGACATGCCAGCCGGTGAGGTCGGTGACGGTCCACAGGACGAAGGCGGCTGCGAAAACGAGGGTCACCCCCAGTTCGGGGCCGCTAATCTTGGGCAGGTCCTCCATTTTGGCCTCGGCCGGCAGCTCCTTCTCCTTGGGCCTGAATATGAGATAGCAGATCAGCCAGGTGGCGACCGCCGTGAAGATGCAGATGGGGAATTGGATGATCAGGTATTCCAGGAAGCCGATGTTGACGGCCGTCCCGGTGTGCTCCAGGGTGTACTTCGCCAGGATCTCGACGGCCAGGGGGTTTCGGCCGCCGCCCAGCAGAGTGCCGAACCCGCCGGCCGAGGCCGCCAGCGGTATGAGGATGATGAAAAATTTGCTGAGATTGTTGCTCTTGTTCGCGGTGATGCCCATGGCGTGGAAAATGGGCAGGATGGCGAATATCATGATGATGGTGATGGTGGCGTCGTGGAAGATGCTCGAGAGGATGGTGGAGCCCACCGCCACGAAAAAGCTCAACCGCTTGACGTTCGTCCCGGCGATTTTGAGAATGTAGAAAAGTAGCCTCTTGGCCAAGCCGACCTCGTTCAGCACCACGCCGAACATGATGATCATGAGCACGAACATGACCGCGGGGCTGGCGAACGGCTGCCAGGCATCCCCGGCCTTGGCGATCTTGAGCAGGATCAGGCCCGCGGCGGCCGCAAGGGCGGTGATGCCGATGGGCACGGCCTCGCTGACCCACAGGAACACCACGGGGATCAGCAGGGCCAGGAACCGGTGACCCGCAGGGGGCAGGTTTTCCGGGGTGGGCAGGGCGTATATGCCCAGTCCGATTCCCAGGGCGATCAAGCATTTGATGAGGACTGATTTTCCCGACTGCTGCGGCCCTTCCGCCTCTTCATGGGCCACGGCCAGCTCATCCGGAGGTCGTCTGTAGTCGACATTTTGAATGTTTTCCGCGCTCACGAAAAGCCTCCTTATGCGTGCAAATATGGCGTTGATCAACGCTCTCCAACCCGCTCGGTGCAACATGCGATCTGGTCGACGGGGTTATAATCGGCACACATCCTTTAGCCTGCGCTCGATTTCCCGGTAGACGTCCGAGAAGCGGATCAGACCGACCAGCTTCGGACCGTCGGTGACGAACAGGGAGTCATGCCGGCCCAAGACAAAACGGTGGAACGCCTCGTTCAGGCTGTCACCGATCCGCACCAGTTGTTGGGCGGAGGGTGGCCGAAGAAAGTCCTTGACCTGGACGTCTATGGCTTTGCTGCACAAGTCGTCGAGGGGCTTGGACCAGAGCGTGACCTTTTCGCGCATGCTGCGAATGACGTAATCGAAGCCGGCCACTTGAGAACTGGTGGTCGATTTCATGAACTTGTCGAAGTCGGGTTCGAGTCCTCGAACCACATCCAGGGGCGAGAGTTTGCCAACGATCTTGTTTTCGTTGTCGTAAACCAAGAGGATCCGCTGCTCCCTCTTTCCGGCGAGATACTCCTCCTGGGCCTGCTCCAAGGCGATGACGGCTCCCGAAAACGTGGCAGTGTCGGGAATCCTGGGAAACTTTTCGATCGGCACCATGTAATGTCTGACGAAGTCATGCTGTTTCTCGTTCACGGTCGGCCCTCCTTCACAAACCCGCATCTCCCGGTTGCACCCTGGTCAGGGGTTCCAAGGGTCCATCTGATTTGGACCAGGATTGTTCAAAACCCATCCCGCTTATTTCCACGACCGAAGTCGACGGGTGGAAAGCAATTATTATGCCGCACCTTTTTGCACCTTCATTTAAAATATCGAGAATTAAATATTAATAATATTATTAAATAATTATAATATTTTATTTTTCATTGCCAAAATTGTGCATTCAAATTTCCATCTTCTCGCAAAGACTATCGGTGGTGCAAAAACCAAGTTGCACAAATTATCAAATTAAATTACAGTAGGTAATAGTATAAAAACCTTATGCCGTATGCGTCTTGCACAATTTTTGGTTCAGATATTGCCTCAACAGCAGCGAATCGTTTCTAAAAAATACTCAACCTATTAAAAATAAATAAAAATTTTTGATCATAATTTATCCGCTTGATTGCATATCCCTAATAAAACGGATCGAGCCACAATCGTGGCAATGGTGGGATTGTCATGAGTGAACAGACTTCATCAAGCTGGTCCGCCAAGTTCCTCTCCTCCAAAGAAGGCAACAAAGGGAAAAAGCTGCGCACGCGATTGCTCGTCGCCCTGGTCCCTTCGGCCGTCGTTATCCTGATCACCACAGGACTTGTGACCTACCATATTTCAACCGATTACATCGGTACCGCCCTGGAACGTTTTTCCCTTCTGCACGCCACCACATCGGCCCATGCCTTGAGCAGCTTCATGGAATCGTGCCGGCAGGACCTGGTGCTCGCCTCTCGGCTGCGAATGAATGCCGAGCACATGGAACGCTACCTGGTAGACATCCGGGAATCCAGAGGAAACGAGTACGCCGAGTTTGGCTACATCGACTTGAAGGCAGGCGAACATATTGTTTTTGTTTATAATAATGAAAACCATGTACGCATACCGATAGAGATGATCGGCGATATCAGGCCCGGACCGCTCCATCTTTATAAACATGTGAAGGGTCTGAACAGAGGCGAGGTCGCCTTTGTGGCTTTTCAGGAAGTCGATTACCCGGCACCATCCGATTCCAATCCCCACAATCGCATTTCCCAGCCCATATTCCGGATGACGACCCCCTGCTTTTCCGAAAATGGTCAATTGCAGGGATACCTTTATCTGGCCGTCGATGCCCGCTTGCTGCGGAACATACTCTCCTTGTACGAATCCGAGCAATCACCCGTTTTTGCTGTCCGCAGGGATCCCAACCTTATTCGCTACTCCTACTTTTTCGATCCCGACGGGTGGGTCCTTTTTCAATCGGAGCCGACGGACCAAGACCACCTCCCCCTGTCCACTTTGTCCGCACGGTCCTTCAAGCGAGGGACCTTGGGCCGGCCCGGAATGAGGGCCGCTTTTCTGCCGGCCGATAGCGAATTGCGTTATTGGCAGATGGTAAGAGACATTTTGGATGGAAAATCCGGGCTGATGCAGTTCAAGAGCCGTCAGCAAGAGCCGGAAGCCGAAGATGACTACACCCTGGCCTATGCCCCGGTCTACTTCAAGGCGAGCCCGGGCCGGCCCCAACAGGTTTTGGGCGGCGTTGCCTTCGTGGATCGGAGCATGCTGGTGGTTGCGGCCGGATACAGGCACCTGGACGCCATGATCATCATCGTGCTTCACGCCGCTCTGGTGATGATCCTGCTGATCATATTCGTCTCCCATGGCATCTCCCGCGACATCATGTCCCTGGCTCGGGCACTGCTGGAATTACGATCGGATGGAAAGCTTGAAGCCGTCGATGTGCGCCCCAAAGGCTACGAGTCCCGGGTCACTCAGGACGCCATCAACGCCATGATCGAGACCATCAAGGATCAAATCGAGCTGATCCGGCTCAAGGACTTGGCCATCGAATCGGTGGCACTCCAGGAGCCGGCGGAACTGTGTGGGGACTGGAGTCTGCACGAGGGAATCACCAGCCGGTACCCGGAAATCGTCGGCACCGGGCCGTTGATGGAGCAGCTCAAACGGGATATCCACAAGGCCGGGCAGGTGGATGTGGACGTCCTCATCGCCGGGGAGACCGGCACAGGCAAACAACTGGCGGCAGAGGCCATCCATCGCACCTCCCGCCGTTCGAAACGACCTTTCATTTCCGTTAATTGCGGTGAACTGGACGAGAACCTCCTCCTCGACACCCTATTTGGCCATGTCAAGGGAGCCTTCACGGACAGCAATGACGATCGCAAAGGATCTTTCCTGCTTGCTCACGGGGGGACGCTCTTTCTCGACGAGATCCAGACCGCTTCCCCCAAGGTCCAGCAAGCGCTCCTGCGGGCGATCTCCATGCGCAAGATCAAACCCCTGGGCAGCGACCGGGAAATAGACGTGGATATCCGCTTGATAACGGCGACCAATGCGGATCTCAACGTCCTGATCCAACGAGGCGAGTTTCGGGAAGATCTCTATTATCGGCTAAAGGTCATCACCATTTCCCCCCCTCCGCTGCGCGAGCATCGCGAAAACATCCCCCTTCTGGCCGCCCATTTTCTGAAAGATGCAGAGCATATGGCCGGCAGGCAAGGATTGACCTTTTCCAAGGGATTTCTTGAAAGACTCATGCAGTATCACTGGCCCGGAAACATACGCGAACTCAAAAACAGCATCATCAAAGCCGCTGTCATGGCCGAGAGAACCATCATCCAGAGCGATCAGCTGCGGATCGATGCCGGAGTCGACAGGGCACAGGCCGCCGCCTTGCCCGCGCCCTCCTCCGCCGCCCCGGATGAAATCTCAGCGCCCGAAGGGCTCAACCAGCGACAGGTTTTGGCATACAGGCACGTGAGCCGACACGGCAGGATCCATCGCAAGGAATATCAATCTCTTCTGGGAGCCGATGTTTCCCGGCGAACGGCCATCTACGACCTGCAGGACATGGTGGCCAAGGGCATCCTACTCAAGGTTGGAGTCGGGCCGGCGACGAGCTATGTCTTGCCCAAAGAAAAATAACAAGCATCCGATGCCCCCGATGGCAGCGGGGAACGACGCTTTTGCGAAAAGGCGCACGCGCCGAGGCCGGGGGCATCCATTTCAGCCGGCAACGCGGATCACGCCAGGGTCGCATTTTTCCGACGCTTCTGTTATTTTTGCCGCCGACGGCTGCCTTGCAGTTGCTGGTCGAACACCCTTCAAACGACCACGGTCGGTAAGTTGATATGAGAGCTTTACGCTGCCTGATCCTGGCCGACGACATGACCGGCGGAGGCGACACCGGGGCGCAGTTCGCCAAGAAGCGGCTGCGCACCCTGCTCGTCACGGCGGGCGCTTCCCGCCGCCTGCCCCTGGATGACAACCGCTGGCCCGTGCTGGTGGTGAACACCCACACGCGGGCCATGGCAGCGGAGCAGGCCCGCCGGCGCGTAGCGGAGTTTTTAGGCCAGCTGGAACTGGAGCGCTTCGGCGTCGTCTACAAGAAAATCGACTCGACCCTGCGCGGCAACATCGGTACGGAAATCGACGCCGTCCTGGAGGCCATGGGGCGCCCGGTCGCCCTCCTGACCCCCGCCTATCCGGAAATGGGCCGGACGGTTGAAAACGGGATCCTGAAGGTCAGGGGCGTTCCCGTGGCCGAGACCGAGGCCGCGCGCGACCCCGTCAGCCCGGTCACGGATTCCCGTGTGGTCAACCTCCTGCGGCGCCAGAGCTGCAACCGCGTGGGGTTCATCGAGCACCGGCACGTGGCGGCGGCACCGGCGGCGCTGCTGGCGGCTGTTGAGCGTAAAATCGGCGAGGGCAGCCGGCTCCTGGTGTTCGACTGCCTGGAGCGGCGGGACCTGGCGGCCATCGCGAACGTCGGCTTCGGGCTTGA
>JALOOU010000031.1 GCA_025454255.1 Desulfobacterales bacterium
TGCTGCGAGAATAGCGATCTATTCGAGCCAAGTCAACGGCAGCCGCAGAACCGGCAGCCGCCGAGGACCCGCCAGGGATCCCCCCGCCGCCCCGCGCACGATCTTGACACCGCAGCGGCTGTTTGCGATAGGTTGCGCTGCGCTCAGCCCGTTCGAAGCGTTCAGGTGAAGGGAGCCCGCCCCATGCCGCAGTCCGGACCACACGCAGCGACCCCGCGACGCGGCGGGCAAGCCGATGCCAGCGCACCGCCACCCCCCTGCCGGCCGGCCGGCAACGCCGCAATACATCACCTCACGACCGTGACGACTGCCGCCGCGGCACGGCTTGCCATCAGCGGGCTCGAGCCAGCGGAGGCCGAGGGCATCGGCCTTGAGCCCTTCACTTTGCCGGTCCCTTGCTCATGCTGCTCTCCGCCGGCTTCTTTACGGTCATGAACCTGCTGCTCAAGCAGTCGATGGCGTATTTCAGCATCTGGGACATAGGCTTCTACCGCTTTATCGGGGGCTTCGCCGTGCTGGTCGCCCTTTTCGGCCGACGCGCGAACCCGTTGCGTTCGAGCGACACGAAACTGCTGCTCATCAGGGGATGCACGGGCTCGGTCGCCTTCATCTGCTTCATTTTTTCCGTGCGCCGGCTGCCGGTTTCCACGGCATTGATGCTGTTGTACGCCTATCCGGTTTTTGCAGCCCTCTTTTCGTCATGGCTTTACCGAGAGCGATTCTCGGCCCCGGCAGTGCTGTGCATGGCGGCGGTTGCCGCCGGCGTCGCCATCCTGGTCGACCCCGGCGGAGGAATGGATCTCGCCGGCACCATCGCCGGCATCCTCTCGGCGGTGTTTGCCGGGCTGACCATCGCCATCATTCGACGCCTGAAGCAGACGAATGGCTCGGTTGTCATCTATCTCTATTTCTGCGTGGTCGGCGCCTTGGTGACGGCCCCGGCCTTTTTGCATTCACCCACCGCCCCGGCCACATTTGCGCAAGCCATGCTGTGCCTCGGGATCATCGTCACCTCGGTCCTTGGGCAGCTCAGCATGAACCACGGGTTCGGATACTGCCGCAGCTGGGAAGGGGGCCTCTACCTCACGAGCGAGGTCGCACTGACGAGCTTGGCCGGAATCATGCTCCTCGGGGACCCTGCCGGCTGGCGTTTCTTCACCGGGGGGGCGCTCATACTGGGAAGCGCCGTGGCCACCCAGGTTGAACGGGCGTGGCACGGGAAAAAAATTAGCGGCGCTAGTTTTTCAAAGGACCGGACGCCGGGTTCAATGGGTCGATGACGGCTGGGCGGCGGCAAAAACGCGGAAGTCGGTCCACACCGGGGACCTGCCGCCAGCAGTCCCTGCGCCCGCGGCAGGGGGCCGCGCCCCGTCCGCCGCGCTCAGGCCACCACCCAAACGGTGCAATTGCGGGCATGGCTGACGATTTTGCTGGACACGCTGCCGAAGAGAAACTCCTCCTTGCGGGACAACCCCTGGCGGCCGACCACGATGGTGCCGTACCCGCTGGTCTCGAGTTCGGATAAAATGCACTCGGCGATGGACGGGCAGAACCGCAAGGGAGTGTGCGTCCGGATGCCGTCCTCCGGCACGCCGGCACCCACCAGGCTACGGCGGAAGCCCTCCAGCGCCGCTGCGATCCGCCGACGGTACTGCTCCAGCCACTGGCGTTTTTCCTCGAGCTTGGGAAAATAGTCCTCCTCGGGCTCGGAGATCACGTGCAGCAGCGTGACCTGAAACCCCTCCCGCCCGCCGAGCATGGCGCCGGCGTAGTCCACGGCGCGCCGGGAGTTCTCGGAATCGTCTACCGCCAGCAGAACGGTTCGATTGAGTCCGGAAGAGGTGGCGGCGTTCATGGGTCGTCCTTTCGATCGGGTTGTTGCAGAAACAGATCCGCTCCCGCGCGCAGCTCGCCTGCGGCCGGCAGCAGATCTTCCAGCAGCTGATCGGTGGTTTCGTAGAACCAGTTGGCCCCGCGGGAGAAGTGCAGCAGGATCCGATTGAGCGACTCGGGGATGTACGGGTAGACCTTTCTTAGATTCGCCACGCGGTTGTTGAAGACGATGTTCACGTCCGCGTCGGTCAACCGCGACAAAACCCCCGGCGCGTGGCGCTCTAAGTCGGGGAGCAGCACATCCCCCCGCCCCACCAGATAGATGAGCACGTTTCCCAGCCCGAACAGGTCGTAGCCGTAGATATTCTCCCGGTGCCGGTAGTTGTAGTCGAAATCGATCCAGCGAAAATGCCCGCTGCCGGCATCGATCAGGATGTGGTCGCGGCGGATGTCGCCATGCTTCTCCCCGTGCGCGTGCAGAAACCGAACGGCCTCCACGCAGCGGATGAAATTTGCCAGCAGGTGCGGCAGCCGGGTGAAAAAATAGGCCTCGTGCGCCTGTTTGATTTCGGCCACGTGATCGGCCAGGGAGGTTCCGCTGATGACATCGAGAACGCGGACCAGGTTCCCCGCCGCATCGGCGATGCTCAGGCCGTGCATGAAATTGGGGTGCTCGCGGACGATTTCGAGGATCCGGGCTTCCTTGCGGGGGCTTCGGAAACAGTCGAAGGCAATGCCGCCGATGGTGGCGGTGAAATGCTCGTAGAACACCAGCTTGATGATCTTCATCTCGCCCGAAATCAGGTCGATGGACCGCTTTACCCAGTGTTTGACCTCATCGTCCAGTCCGAAGCGGCCCTCCCGGACGCTGTTGCGGATGAGATAGGGCCGGCCTTGCAGCAGGATGACATCGCCGGCATCCACGCGGAAGAAGTCCGAGGTGTCGGTCAGGATGCTCAGCTCCTGCGGCCGGGGCGGGGCCGTCAGCCACCGCGCGGCCAGCGCATGGATGTCGGCGCGCGACAGGCGGCCATCGGGGGCTGCTCCTGCCTCATCCGCCATAACGTCCCTTCCCGGTTTGGTGTTCAGGCCGATCGAGCGGCCCTGCGGCTCCTTGCCCTGCGACAGTGGAGGTGGTGGCCACCAAAATAGCCTTCTTGTTTGGCCATGGCAAGATCGAACCCGAAGGCAAAGCACGGCAGCCGGGGGCCGGCCGGGAGATCCAGCGCCCTCCGAAGGGATCCTTTCGGCTTCAGCGGCGTGAGGGGTAAAACCGGCTAATGTCGGAGGGCAAACCTGCCGATACCGCTCTCACAGGTTCGAAATTTCCGAGGAGGTCGCACCCTCATGAAAGACCGGCTGCCCCAGTTCGTCAAAATGAATTCCGTCCGCGAAGAAAACCCGCCGCCCCGCGCCGTGGGCTGCCCGGGCTACCGCCGATGTCTGAACGAGGCGGCTTACAAAAATTATTGCCTCGACTGCAGCCAGTGCGCCTCGGTTGAAGCCGTCGCAGATGGCCCGAGCCTCAAGCGCCCCCCACGGTCGCCCAGCGCCACCGCCCTTCCCGCCGCATCGACCGTTTGACCCAAACGTCTCGCCCTGCTTCGTATCCGGACTCAAGCGATCTCAGCACTCCGTAGCTGACTGAAGTTGACAGCTATTTTCGCCTGGTGTATGGCGTCAATATTATCAAACTGTATTTACAATCACTTGAAGTGGTTTCACAACCTCGGATCACGGTTGCGGGCAAGGCGGGAGGCCGATTCGAAAGCGCAGCAACCTGAATTAGGTCGTGAGCGCCTTCGCGAGGCCTGCCATCCCGCCACGGCGGGACCCCCAGCCGTCAGACGGGGTTAGTCAACCACTTTCTATAAAATCGCCGCTCGGATACCGGGGAACCCTCTCCGCATGAAACCAACGGTTGTGCGCATTGTGCTGGCGTTGCTTCCATTGGGGGCGGCGCTTTACGCCCTTGCGGCCGGCCAGGACGCCAACTGGGACCTGCGCAATTACCACTTCTACAACCCCTTCGCCTTCCTCACCGGCCGCATGGGGCACGACATCGCCGTCTCCCACGTGGCAACCTATTACAACCCGTTGATGTATGTACCGTTCTACTGGGCGGTCACCTCGCTTCCGCCCAAGGCTGTGGGGTTTTTGCTCGGATGGATCCCCGGGCTGAATGTCTGGCTGCTGTACGGCATTGCCCGCAACTCAGTCGATCTCGGCGGCAGTCGGCGGACCGCCTGGTTTTGTCTGGCCGCGGCGACGGTCGGGATGCTGGGCGTTGTGAACCTGGCCGAAATCGGAACGAGCTACGGCGACAACGTGCTCAGCCTGCTGGTGTTGGCCGCTGTCTGGCTGATCGTGCGGTTCCGGGAGCGACTCGGCGCTTCTGTGAGGTCCGCCTGGCCGATCGCCGGCGCCGCGGGGCTTCTGACCGGAGTCGCCTTCGGCTTGAAGCTGCCGTTCGCGGTTTACGCCGTCGCGCTCTGCGCTGCCCTTTTCGGGCTGAGCCTGCCGTGGCGCCGACGCCTTCTGGTGGCCGTTGTCTTCGGCTTGGGGGTACTGGCCGGCGCGGCGGCCTCCGGCGGATTCTGGGTGCTGGAGATGTGGCAGCGTTTCCAGAACCCCGTGTTTCCCTATTTCAACCAGTATTTCGAGTCGCCCTGGGGCACGATCGGCTCCTACCGCGACGAGCGTTTTATCCCCACGGGCCTGCTCATGTGGCTCTCTTTTCCCATCTGGTTCAACATCGACCCGATGCAGGTCGGCGAGGTGGACTTCAGGGATCTGCGCTTTCCCCTGCTCTACCTGTTGATGATCGGCCTGCTGTTGAAGACCGCGGTGACCTTTGTGAAGCGGCCTTCGCCGGGCGGGCAGCCCGCGGCTGAAAGTTCGGGCCGTATGCCCGTCACGCCCTTTTTCATCATTTTCATGCTGGCGGCCTTCATGCTCTGGATGAAGCTCTTTGCCGTCTATCGCTACCTGATGGTAGGCGAGATGCTGGTGCCGTTGACGGTGTTCCTCGTGCTGGGCGCCCTGCTGCAGAACCGCCGGCGGCAGCTTCAGGCCGCTCTGGCCGGATTCGTCCTGCTGCTGGTCACCCTCGTTCCCGGCGATTGGGGACGCAGGCCCTGGGCGGCCGATTACTTCGGAGTCGAACCGCCGCCGCTCGCGGAGCCGGAGAGCGCCATCGTGCTGATGACCGGGCATGATGCCATGGCCTACCTGATTCCTTTCTTCCCGCAACCGGTGCGCTTCCTGCGCATCCAGGGGTATGTCACCGGTCCGTCGACCTCCCCCAATCAAACCGATCGGCTGATGCGGGAGATCATCGCCCGCCACGACGGGAAGCTCTTCATCCTGTACCGGGCCTACGAGGAGTGGCATGCCATGACCGCGTTGAGCTCCTATCATCTCGAGGCGGACCGCGACGCCTGCACCCCTTTTGTGCCGCGGATCGAACCCCAACCGGAGCACCCGTTTTATCTATGCAGCGTAAGGAAGATCCAATCGCCGTGAAAGAGAACCCGTCGAACCTCGGATGGCCGAACCTTCGCACCGCGGTGATCCTGCCCTGCTACAACGAGGCGGCGGCGATCGGGGATGTGGTGCGCGCATTTCGCACCGCCCTGCCGGAAGCCCTGATTTACGTCTACGACAACAACTCCCGGGACGAAACCGTTGCGCGCGCCCGCGAAGCCGGGGCGGTGGTGCGCCGCGAGGCGCGGCAGGGCAAGGGCCATGTGGTGCGCCGCATGTTCGCCGACGTCGAGGCCGACATCTACGTGCTGGCCGACGGCGACGGCACCTACGACGCCGCAAGCGCGCCGGCCCTGGTGGAGAAGCTCGTTGCCGAGCGGCTGGACATGGTCGTCGGCTCGCGCCTGAGCGCCTACGAGGGGGAGGCCTTCCGCCGCGGCCACCGGTTCGGAAACGATCTTCTGACGGGCTTTCTCGGGCTGTGCTTCGGCCGCACCTTCACCGACATCCTCTCGGGCTACCGCGTGTTCTCGCGGCGGTTCGTGAAGTCGTTCCCGGCGCTCTCTGCCGGATTCGAGACCGAGACCGAACTCTCGGTGCATGCCCTCGAGCTGCGCATGCCGATCGCCGAGGTGCCCACTGCCTATCGGGCGCGGCCGGCGGGCTCGGCCAGCAAACTGCGGACCTACCGCGACGGCTTCCGCATCCTGATGATGATTCTAAACCTGTTCAAGGAGGAGCGGCCGCTGGCCTTCTTCTCTATCATTGCCGGTCTTCTTGCCCTCATTTCCGTGATCTTGGCCTATCCCGTCATCCTCACCTATGTCGCGACCGGCCTGGTGCCGCGGTTTCCCACCGCCATCCTCTCCACGGGGCTCATGATCCTGTCAAGCCTTGCCCTCACCTGCGGTTTCGTGCTCGACACCGTCACTCACGGCCGCCGGGAGATGAAGCGCCTGGCCTACCTGTCGATCCCGCCTCTGGGCGAATGAACCGCAGCGCCCGGCAGCCGACCCAACCCTCCGATTTGACAGGCATCGGGGACATTCGTATTATCCGATCATAATTGTCGGGTATAGAAAACTCGTCCCTCGCCGGATCCCCGGCCCCGCACCGTAGAAAAACCGACCGGTTGCCCGACCCAAAAAAGGCGGTCATCATGGCCCAGCAACGAAAGGCGCTCCCGGCAGCAGGCGGGATGCGGTCGTCCCTTCGGCAAGGCAACCCGCTCGCATCGCAAGCCCGCCGCCCCGGCCGCACCCGGCGGGGGGCCCTCCCAACGGCGGGGTGCATCGCATGCTTGATTCTCGCGGTGGCGACAACGCCGCTGCTCGCCGAGCCGCCGGTCTTGGAGATCGATTGGCTTGTAAGCGAAGCGCTTGCGAACAGCCCGAGAGTATCGGCCGCCCGCGAGAGATACGCCGCTCTCAAAGAAAAAATACCACAGGCCGGCGCCCTTGAAGACCCCATGCTGGGATTCGGCGTGGTCAACCTGCCGAACAACTTCGACTTCAACGACGAAGACATGACCGCCAAAGAGCTCTCCGTCTCCCAGAAATTTCCATTTCCCGGCAAAAGAGGCCTGAGCGAGCAGATCGCCGCAAGGGAGGCAGATGCGGGCGCGGCCGATGTCGAGGAGATCGCCAACCTGTTGGTGAAAGAGGTCAAATCCGCCTTCTTCGATCTTTCCCACGTCTACCGCACCACGGAGGTCGCCCAGCGCAACAAGCGCCTGCTGGAGGAGCTGGCCAAGACCGCCGAGACCCGCTACTCCGTGGGCAGGGCCACCCAGGAGGAGCTCATCAGAAACCAGGTGGAGATCTCCAAAATGGTGGATGACCTGATCACGCTCGAGCAGCGCAAGCGGGCGCTAACGGCCCGGTTGAACTACCTGCTCAACCGGCCGCCGAACAGCCCCCTGGGCCGACCGGCGGAGCTTGAGTTCAGGCCGGCGCCGTTTTCGATCGAAGCGCTTCAGCACCAGGCCGTTGCGGACAATCCCATGCTCAAATCCTTGAAACAGGAGATTGCCGCCCGTGGCAAAAGCATTGAACTGGCCAGGCGCGATTTCTTCCCGGACCTCAACCTGAGGCTCGCCTACGGCCAGCGGGAGGATCGCCTGGACATGGTCAGCGGCATGGTCGAAATCAACCTGCCCGTTTTCTTCACCTCCAGGCAGGAGCGCAAAGTCGAGCAGGCCTATGCGGAAGTTCGCTCCGCCCAGGCCAAATTCGATGACATCCGCAGCGAGACCCTGTTTAGGATCGAAGAGTCGGGATCGATGGCCCAGAGCCTGGAGCGCAAGATCGAACTCTACCGCACGGGCATCCTCCCCCAGTCCCGGATGCAGATCGAGGCCGCCGCGAGCGCCTACATGGTCAACCAGGCCGAGTTCTCGACGGTGCTCGAGAGCCGCATGCGGCTGTACCGGTTTGAACTCGACTACCACGAGGCCCTGACCGAATACGAAAAGAGCCTGGCCGCGTTGGAGGCCGCCGTGGGCAGAACCTTCACCCGCGAGGTGGCGCAATGAACCGGTTGGCATGGATGGTGTTGCTCGCCGCGCTCTCCGCCGACCCCGCTGCCAGCCAGGCCCAGCACCCGCCCGGCCATGGCGCCGGCGCCCCCCGGCCGGAGCAGAGGGTCGACGACCTCGACGAATTGAAGGGGCTCTCCATGGACTCCATCCGCAGGGAGGGCCGGGTCCAGGAGATCGCCCCGGGCACCGTCCAGATTTCCCCGGAACGCCAGCAGCTCATCGGGGTGAGGTTCGGCACGGTGGAGAAGCGGGACCTTCAGAAAGTCATCCGCACGGTGGGGCGGATCGACTTCGACGAGAAGCGCATCGGCATTGTATCCCCTAAAATCAGCGGCTGGATCGAGGCCCTCCACGTGGATTTCACCGGCCGCTTCGTCCGCAAGGGGGAGCCGCTGCTCGCCATCTACAGCCCCGAGCTGGTGGCCACTCAGCAGGAGTACCTCTTGGCACTCAAGGCCCAGCAGGAGTGGTCGCAAAGCCCGTTTGCCGAAGTCGCCCAAGGCGGCCGGCGCCTGGCGGAGTCGGCGCGCCGGCGCCTGAAACTCTGGGACATCAGCGATGCCCAGATCCAGGCGCTCGAGGAGGGCCGCGAACCGAGCAAGACCTTGACCCTCTACAGCCCGTTCACCGGCTACGTGGTTGAAAAAAGCGTCAACCCCGGGCAGTTCGTCGAGGCCGGCACGGCGCTCTTCAAAATCGCGGATCTCTCGGTGGTCTGGCTGATCGCCGACATCTACGAATACGAGCTGCCGGCCATTCGCGTGGGGCAGCAGGCGGCCATCCGGATGGCCTACTACCCCGGCGAAACCTTCACCGGCCGGGCCATCTACATCTACCCTTATCTGGACCCTCAGACGCGGACCGCCAGGGTCCGGTATGAGTTCGCCAACCCCCACGGCAGGCTCAAGCCGGAAATGTTCACCCACGTCGAGATCATCGTCCGCTTGGGCGAGAAGCTCGCCGTGCCGGAAGGGGCGGTCATCGAGACCGGAGTCCGTCAGGTGGTCATCGTCGACCGGGGAGCCGGCTACTTCGAGCCGCGTGAGGTCCGGCTGGGGGCCAAGGCGGGCGAGCTCTTCGAAGTGCTCGACGGCCTCAAGGCCGGGGAGCGGGTGGTGACCAGCGCCAACTTCCTCATCGATTCGGAATCCAAGCTCAAAGAGGCCGTCGGCGGCATGGGCCATCAGCATTAGCCATGATCGAGAGAATCATAGAGAGCTGCGCGCGCAACCGGTTCCTGGTGTTCGCGGCGGTCCTGCTGCTGGCCCTGGGCGGGGTGGCGGCGCTGAAAAACATCCCGCTTGACGCGGTGCCGGACATCTCCGACGTGCAGGTGATCATCTACACGCCCTGGGAGGGCCGCAGCCCGGACCTGATCGAAGACCAGGTCACCTACCCGATCGTCACCGCCAAGACCGTCCGGGGCTTTTCGGACTTCGGCTTCTCCTTCGTCTACGCCATTTTCGAGGACGGCACCGACATCTACTGGGCGCGCTCCCGGGTGCTCGAATACCTGCAGCAGATATCGGGGCGGCTGCCCGATGGCGCCGCACCCGTCCTGGGGCCGGACGCGTCGGGGGTCGGCTGGGTCTTCACCTACGCGCTGGTGGATGAAAGCGGCGCGCACGACCTCGCTTTTCTGCGCACCCTGCAGGATTGGTATCTGCGCTATGCTCTCGCCAGCGTCGAGGGAGTGGCCGAAGTCGCCAGCGTGGGCGGCTTCGTCAAGCAGTACCAGGTCAACATCGACCCCAACCGGCTCTCGGCCTACGGCCTTTCCATCCGCGAGGTGATGGATCGCATCAAGATGTCCAACAACGACGTGGAAGGCCGACTGATCGAGATGTCCGGCCGGGAGTACATGGTGCGCGGCCGGGGCTACATCAAGTCGGTCGCGGACATCCAGTCGATCGTGGTGGGCAGCAAGGGCGGGACCCCGGTGCTGCTGCGCGACATCGCCAACGTCGCCCTCGGACCCGACATCCGCCGCGGGATCGTGGAGCTGGACGGCCGCGGCGAGGTGGCCGGCGGCATTGTGGTGATGCGCCACGGCGAGAATGCCTTGAAAGTGATCAACGCCGTCAAGAAGCGGATGGCCGAAGTCGCACCGGGCCTGCCGGAGGGGGTCCGGATCGTGCCGACCTACGACCGTTCCGAGCTGATCCGCCGGTCCATCGCCAACCTGCAGCGGACCCTGATCGAAGAGATCGTGGTGGTCAGCCTGGTGGTGGTCGTTTTCCTGTTTCACTTCCGCTCCGCCTTCGTGCCGATCGTCACCTTGCCGATCGCCGTGCTGATCTCCTTCATTCCCATGTATTTTCTGCAGATCACCTCCAACATCATGTCGCTCGGCGGTATCGCGCTCTCTATCGGCGTGCTGGTGGATGCCTCCATCGTCATGGTGGAAAACGGCTACCGCCACCTTGCGGAGGTCACGTCCGAGGAGCGCCGCAACAGCTCCGCCATCATCATTCGCGCCTGCCAGCAGGTGGGCCGGGGCATCTTCTTCGCCCTGATGATCATCATCGTCTCCTTCATGCCCGTTTTCATGCTGGAGGCCCAGGAAGGGCGGCTCTTCCGTCCGCTGGCCTTCACCAAGACCTTCGCCATGGCCGCCTCCTCCCTGCTGGCCATCACGCTGGTCCCGGTGCTGATGACCGCCTTCGTTAAAGGCAAAAACCTCAAGCCGGAAGCGGCCAACCCCATCTCCCGTGTCCTGCGATGGGTCTACGAGCCGATCATCCGCTGGGCGCTGCGATTCAGGAAAACCGCCCTCTTTGCCAATTTTCTGCTGATCCCGCTCAGCATCGTTTTAATGCTGCGGATCGGCAGCGAGTTCATGCCGCCGCTTTACGAGGGCACCATCTTCTACATGCCGGTCACCAGCCCCGGCATCTCCGTCACCGAAGCCGGACGGCTCCTCGCGATGCAGGACCGGATCCTGAAAAGCTTCCCCGAGGTCGAAACGGTCTTCGGCAAGGCCGGCCGCGCGGAGACCGCCACCGACCCGGCCCCCTTCAGCATGATGGAAACCACCATCCAGCTCAAGCCGCAGAGCCAATGGCGCACGGTCGAAAAAGACTACACCCATCTGCCCGCGTGGCTGCGCCCGGCCGCCGCGGCGGTTTTCGGCGCCGAGCGCCCCCTGACCTATGCGGAGCTGGTGGAACAGATGGACCAGCGGATGCAGTTCCCCGGCCTGCAAAACGCCTGGACCATGCCGATTCGCGCACGGATCGACATGCTGAGCACCGGCATCCGCACCCCCGTGGGGATCAAGATCTTCGGGCCCGACCTGGAGACCATCCAAGCGCTGGGGGTTCAGGTCGAGGGCATCCTGAAGGAGGTGCCCGGCACGCGCAGCGTCTATGCCGAGCGGGTGGCCGGGGGCTTCTTCATCGACATCGACATCCAACGCGACGCCATCGCCCGCTACGGTCTGACGGTGGGCGAAGTCCAGGAGGTGATCCAATCGGCCATCGGCGGCATGAACATCACCCGCACCGTGGAGGGCCGGGAGCGCTACCCCGTCAACGTGCGCTACCCGCGGGAGCTGCGCGACGATTTAGAAAAACTCAAGCGGATCCTGGTGCCGGCGCGGCTGGGGCCAAGCGCCCCGATGGGGGCCGGCGGCGGCACGGGCCTGGCGCAAATCCCCCTGGCCCAGCTGGCGGACATCCGCGTGACCACCGGGCCGGCCATGATCCGGGATGAGGACGGCATGCTCGCCGGCTACGTGTTCATCGACGTCACCGCCCGAGACATCGGCGGCTACGTGGAGGAGGCCAAAAAGGCCGTTCAGGAGCGGCTGAAGCTGCCGGCCGGCTATTTTCTCTCATGGAGCGGCCAGTACGAATTCCAGCTGCGCGCCAAGGAGCGGCTGAAGCTCCTTTTGCCGGTCGTCTTTTTCGTGATCTTCATCCTGCTCTACATGACCTTCCGCTCCCTGTCCGAATCGATCATCCTGATGGTGGCCGTCCTGTACGCGATGACCGGTGGCGTGGTGCTGCAGTACCTGCTGGGCTACAACTTCAGCGTGGCCGTATGGGTGGGCTACATCGCCCTTTACGGAATCGCGGTGGAAACCGGCGTGGTGATGATCATCTACCTGCACGAAGCCCTCGACCGCCGCCTGGCGCGGGGCGAGATCGGCCCGCGGGACATCCTGGAGGCCACCGTGGAGGGCTCGGTGCTGCGGCTGCGGCCGAAGATCATGACGGTCGGCACCACCCTGATCGCCCTGATGCCGATCATGTGGTCGGCCGGTGTCGGTGCGGACGTGATGAAGCCGATCGCAGCCCCCATCATCGGCGGGGTCATCACCTCGACCCTCCACGTGCTCATCATTACCCCGCTCATTTTCGCCATGGTGAAGGAGCGGGCGCTCAAGCGCGGGCGCCTGCACTCGCCGGAAAAGAGACCTTGACAGCGGCCCCGGCAGACCGCAGCGGGCCCACCCACAGGAGGGGCACACACATGAAAACGAACTTTTCCTTGGCGCTTCTCGTCGCGTTCGCAATTGCCCTGGCTGCCGGCGTTGCATCGGCCCAGCACACCCATGGCCACGGAGCCGGCGCTAGCGGCATGAAGATGGACACCCGGGAGGTGCGCGTGGAGGGCCTCAAGGTGACCTTCCAGATCATGGCCAACCCGGAGCATCGCAAAATGCTCAAAGAGATGAAAATGAAGGACGACATCGAGGCCGGCACCACCCACAACGTGACGGTGGCCCTGACCGATTTATCCACCCAGGCCCCGATCACCGATGCGGCGGTCAGCATGAAGGTGGTCGACCCCAAGGGAGCGGACCAGGTCAAGAGCCTGAAATACGAGGGGGCGATGAAGAGCTATGACGCCTATTTCAATCTGCCCGCCAAGGGCCGCTACGAGCTGCTGGTTCTCATCCGGCAGGGGGAGCGGCGAACCACGGCCGGTGTCTATTACGATCTGAAGTGAAACGGCCCGGTCCACCGGGAATCGGGCGGCGGGGTTCTTGATCTTTCGCCGCGCTGGGGCGACTGCCGCGGCGGATCGGGCTCTCGTGGGTGCAGACGGCCGCTTTCAGTCGGTTGAACCCCTCACTCCGGCCTGAGGCTTGCCGCCGCGGCCGGACGGGGGGTTCCGCGCGGCGGCAGGCATTCTCGCTGGTTCTGAATCTGCGCGCGGATGGATCGGCAGCGCGCCCCGTGCGTCCGGACCCCTTCGCCGGCGATCGATGCGGAAGCGCGCCGCCCTGGCCTCAGAACGTCCGGGACACGGAGAAGACCAGCCTTTCGTCCGCAATGTCCTTGCCGAGGAAGGCTGCCTCATCCGTGTCCTGATAACTCAGGTCGAGGGTGAACCCGAGCAGCGCCCGCGACAGCCCCACCTGCCAGTGGGTGTAATCAAACCCATCGTTGCCGTTTTCGCCGGCCCCTTTCCCGCTGCTCTGGTCCCCCTCCACCCACTGGTAGCCGATCAGGCCGTAGAGGGTGAACTCGAAGGGCAGGGAGAGATCGACGCGGCCGCTGGTGTAGTGGCCGTCGCCGTCTTCTCCGAAAAAGTCGGGCGAGTAGTTGCAGCCGGCGCTGATCTTCGGGCTGAGGGACAATGCCTTGAAGGTGTAGTCCGCCCCCAGGCGCCCTTCCACGTAACTCTTGCGCGGGTCGGACCCGCTCCCCGGGTAGTAGTAATAGATGAGAGCGGCCTGAAGGTTGAGGCCGGGGAGTGGCTCGAGGCCGTATCCACCGTAGAGGTCGAGCTCGACGTTGCCTTTGGAGACATAGTCATCGACGTTCGAGCCCCAAAGCCCCGCAAACACGCCGATCGGGTGCTTGTAGTCGAAACTGCCCTGCACGGCCGGCTTGTTGTCCGTCTGGGAAACGCCACGAAAAACGTAGTCGGTGGCGAAGGTGAGCGTAGCGCTGAAGTTTTCGGGGTTGGTCGTCTGACGCCACCCGTCTTCTGCCCCCACCGGCGTCGCGGCAAGGGCCAAGGAAAGAGAGCAGGCAATCACCACCGCTGCAACTAACCGCTTTCGTTTCATGAAACTTTTCCTTTCTTCGAGTTGATGGGGCGTGAACGGTTTAGGCTCCTCGGGCCGGCGGCGGGTTTTGTCCGGGGAGCCGATCCCGCCGGCGGCTCGGTTGAATCCGGTGGGTCAGGTTTGCTTGACCGGCGACATCCCTGCACCCAGCGGGGCCCCGGCCGCATATCCGGCCCCGGCCGGGGCCGCGGTGATCCCGCCCCCGTGCGCAAGCACCTCGAAGTCCGGGTAGGCCACACCGGCGTGTTCGCTGATATCGAGGCCTTCGAGCTCCTCTTCGGGGGAGACGCGCAAGCCGACCGTCCTGGCGATAACCTTGAACAGGATGAAGGCCGTGGGGAAGACCCACAGGAAGCAGGCGGCGATCCCCAGCGCCTGCACGCCGACCTGGCCCCAATCGAGCCCATTCACATGGAACAGCCCTGCCGCCAGGGTTCCCCATGCGCCGTTGACGGCATGAACCGAGACGGCGCCGACCGGATCGTCGATACGCAGGTGCTCGAAGAAGAGCACGGAGGCCACCACGAGCACGCCCGCGGCAGCCCCGATCACGACGGCGCTGAGCGGCGTCACGGTCGCGCACGGGCTGGTGATGGCCACCAAACCTGCCAACGCCCCGTTCAAGCTCATCCCGATCTCCGGCTTGCCGAACTTGAACCATGATGTGGCCATGGCCATGACGCAGCCTGCGGCCGCGGCCAGGTTGGTGTTGACGAATATCAGGGCGATCTCCCTGTTGGCCGCCGTGGTGGAGCCCGGGTTGAACCCGAACCATCCCAGCCAGAGAATGAAGACGCCGAGGGCGGCCAGCGGCATGTTGTGGCCCAGGATCGGCCGGACGCGACCATCTTTGCCGTATTTGCCGATCCGCGGCCCCAGCACCAGGGTGCCGGCCAGAGCGGCCCAGCCGCCGACGGAATGCACCACCGTGGAGCCGGCAAAGTCGATGAAGCCCATCGCTTCGAGCCATCCCTTGCCGTTCAGAAGACCGCCCCAGGCCCAGCTGCCGAAAATCGGGTAGATCACGGCCGAGATGACCACGCTGTAGATCAGATAGCCGACGAACTTGGTGCGCTCGGCCATGGCGCCGGAGACGATGGTGGCCGCGGTGGCGGCGAACACCACCTGGAACATCCAGAAGGCCAGCACCCAAGGGTCCCCGCCCGGAGCGAAGTCGCTCAGGAAAAAGCCGGATGTTCCGAACCAGCCCGTGCTGCTGGCACCGAACATCAGCCCGAAACCGACCGCCCAGAAAGCGATTGAGCCGACGCTGAAATCCATCAGGTTCTTCATCATGATGTTGATGGCGTTCTTCGCGCGCGTGAAACCGGTTTCCACCAGAGCGAAGCCGGCCTGCATGAAAAACACCAGTGCGGCGGCCACCAAGGTCCAAATGTAATTGGCATGAGTCTGAACCAGGTCGATGGCGGCCTTGTTGGATTCAGGCGTCGGTGGTTCATCGCCGGCCCACGCCGCTGCAGCGCTCACCAGAAGGATCAGGGCGGAAATGACTGTGTTGCTCATGGTTTGTTCTCCTTGTCGTTAGGTGGCTGGAACTCATCCGGCACGCGCCGGGGAAGCTAAATGGCATCTCGTCCGGTTTCTCCCGTTCGAATGCGGACCGCCTCTTCCAACGGCGTCACGAAAATTTTGCCGTCGCCGATTTTTCCGGTGTTGGCCGTGAGCCGTATCAGCTCAATCACCCGAGGGGCCTGCGCGGAATCGACGACGATTCCGATGTGGATCTTGGGGACCAAGTCGACGTGATACTCGGTGCCGCGATAGACCTCCTTGTGGCCGCGCTGGCGGCCGAACCCCTTGACCTCGGTGATCGTCATGCCGGTGACCCCGATCCCGCTCAGGGCGGTTTTGACCTCATCGAGTTTGAAGGGTTTGATGATGGCTTCGATTTTTTTCATGGATCGTTCCTCCGCGGCTCAGTTTGCGACCATCCGATCGTTTCGCGAACGGCAGATACCCTAATCAACTTGCATGCCATGGGCGCCGCATCGTGATTACCAATTAAAATCATTAGCGATAACGACCATGCCGGGCAAATGGCCTCCGCCTGTTTATATACAAATATGTGATAAATTATATTATTAATTACAATTTAGTTATTTTATTTATGCCCAGCGCCCATGCTTCGGCCCGGGGACCGTCGGGAGATTTCCTGCGGCCCCGCATGCAAAAGGGAGCGGCGTTATTTTTGACAATCGCCGCAGCGTGGTATATAAAACCCGGATAAAGCCGACTGGCCGGAAAGCTCGGGCCAACGGGGATTCAGCGCCAAACGGATGCAAGGAGATGAAGATGAAAAAAACAAGGTACGGGCTTTTGATGATGGTGCTTGCCGCTGCCGTTCTGTTTGCCCTTCCGGGGTGCCAGAAGAAACAGATCGCCGCGGACGCCGCCGGCGCTCAATCCGGCGGTGCCGCCGGCATGGGGGGAGCCGCCGCCGGACGCAAGGGCATCGGCGAGCAGGATCTCGGGGCCGGCGCCGGCCGCTCAGGGGCCGCCGGCAGCTCCATCGGGGCGCCCGAGCGATCGGCCTTTGAGAACGAGGACATCTTCTTCGGATACGACAGCTCCGCCATCACTGCGGAGGCCCAGGAAGTTCTGCGGCGCAAGGCGGCCTTCTTGAAGGCCAACCCCGCCATTCGAATCACCATTGAAGGCCATTGCGACGAACGCGGCACGAATGAGTACAACCTGGCCCTGGGCGAGGCGCGCGCCAAGTCGGCCAAGGCCTTTCTGGTCGATTTGGGCATTTCGGCCAATCGCATCGCCACGATCAGCTACGGTGAAGAGCGCCCCCTCGTCGAGGGCCGCACCGAGGAGGCCTTCGCCAAAAACCGCAGGGCGCATTTTGTGATCGAACGCTGAGCGTGCCTGCCGAGGACAAACCGAGGGACCGTGCGGTGGCCGCCGCGCGGTCTTGTTTTTCGCACGGAACGGCACGGCGGTCATGATCGTAAAACTCATCTCCGGCGGACAAACCGGCGTGGACCGGGCCGCCCTGGACGCTGCGATCCGGCTGGGAGTCCCGCACGGGGGCTGGGTCCCCAAGGGTCGCCTGGCCGAGGATGGGCCGTTACCCCAAACCTACGCGGTGCAGGAGACCGCCTCGGCGGTCTACGCCGAGCGCACCGAAAAAAACGTCGTGGAGGCGGACGGCACTCTAATCATTTCGCGCGGGAAACTCTGCGGCGGGTCGGCCTACACGCGCGAAATGGCGGTCAAGCACCACCGCCCATGGCTGCACGTCGATCTCGACCGAACGGCTGCCTTCCGCAGCGCCATGACCATTCGCGATTGGATCGCGGCCCACCGCATCGGAGTGCTGAACGTCGCCGGCCCGCGTGCCAGCAAGGACCCGCTGATCTACCGCAGCGCGCTGGCGCTGATCGAAACAGTCTATTATCTGAGCCTATCGCACTTCGGCCCCCGGACCGACCCCGGTCCGGCGCCCGGCGGGGCGGCCGCGGCTTCAGGCGTTTCCCACCCGCCCCAAAACGTCCATGCGGCAGTGGAGCAGGTCACGGCGTCATTGCCGCTCAAGGATCGCGTGACCATTGCCAACATGAGCGCGGCCGAGCTTCCCAGCCTGTTCCCCACCCTGGGGGAATACATACTGAACCAGTTTTTTTTCGGGAGCAATCCCGCGCTCATGAATTCGTGCCGCTGGGTTGCACGGCGGGAAATCGCGACCGACGCCGAAGCCGCCCGGGAGATCCTCCGCGAACTGTGGAAGCGGTTGAGCCGAACGCACGCGCTGCGGCGCATCAAGTGAGGCGGCCGGGGCTCAGAGGCAACCGAAGCGGCTGCCAAAAAGAACAACATCGTGCCGGGCTGTGGTTTTTTTTCCACACGAAACGATCCTCCACTCCATACCGCTATGAACCAAAAGATCCACGGGGCGCACTCCGGCATGGAAAACCCCCCTTTTTTGCAGGGGCGGCCCAATTCGGAAAAATGGCACATGGATTGCTTTATAGCCAGCGTCCCGTGCGAGATGGGCGTTTTCCGATAACCTTATTTCGGGGGCAGGATACAATGGCATCGCGGGAGGAGTTGCGGCGACGGCAGGAAAGCCGCCCGGGGGCGGTGGCGGACGACGACAACGGGGGGGCGCGCGCGGGAACGGAGCGGCGGCGGCTACCGGCGGACGTTGAGGGCGACGAGCGCAGGTCCGGAAGGGACCGCAGACGGGGCTTCGACCGCAGGTCCGGTATCGACCGGCGCCGGACCGAGGACCGTCGCATCGGCCGCTATTTCTGGAACGGCGAGAGCGTAGAGCGGCGCGACGCGTTTCGCAAGCGCAACGCCTGACGGTGGCCGCCCGACAGGCTTGTGCCGCGCCTGACGGCCACCGGACGCGCACCCCCGCCCGATTATCGAAAACGCCGGCGGCGGCCAGCCGCCCTCCGGCGTCACACCGCAGGGTCGTTGCGGCGCCGGCGCACGGTCAGATCAGCTTTTTAACGGCAGCGACAACCGCCGCATAATCCGGCTCCTGCGACACCTCCTGCACGTGCTGCACATAGCGCACCACACCCGCGGCATCGAGGACGAAAATGCTGCGCGCCAACAGCCGCAACTCCTTGATGAGCACGCCGTAGCCCTGGCCGAAGGCCGCCTCACGATGATCCGAGAGGGTCCGGACCTTGTCCACGCCGGCCGCCCCGCACCAGCGTTTCTGGGCGAAGGGCAGATCGTTGCTGACCGTGAGGATCACCACATTGGGTCCCAGGGCGGCGGCCTCGGTGTTGAAGCGCCGGGTCTCCATGTCGCACACCGGGGTGTCGAGCGAGGGAACGCTTGAAACGACGACCACCTTCCCGCGAAAATCGGACAGCCGGACGGGCTTAAGATCGTTGTCGAGCAGTTCCACATCGGGGGCCTTGTCACCCACCTTGATCTCGTTGCCAACGAGGGTCATCGGATTACCGCGAAGCGTCACTGCGTTTTTTCGCTCCTGCATGGCCTACCTCCTCTGTCGGTTGTTTGAAAGGCCGCGTTGAACCGCAAGCTCTCAGCGGCCATGATAAGGCGGCTCGCCGTCGAGTCAACGCCACCCGGCCTGCCTCCGTCCGCCGGCTGGGCGCTGCGCCGGGCCGCCTCCCCGGGGTCTTGAACCGAGCTGCCGCCGGGGCGGATCGAAAGACGGCCCTTGCCGGTGGGCACCTGCTCCGAGTCTCGGCCGGGCTGGAGGCCGCCGGCGCGCTGCGGAACAGAAAGAGTGATTGAAAATCCTCCTGTTTTCTGGCAAGGAGGGCATGGTTCGACGGTCCATTCTGCGCCTGAAAAGGGGAGCCTTCATGCCTGAGCTTGCGGAACTCGAAAAATTCGGCCAGTCCGTCTGGTTCGACTTCATCCGCCGGTCGCTGATCACCTCCGGGGAGCTGGCCGGCCTTGTCGCTCAGGGGGTGCGGGGGGTGACCTCCAACCCCGCCATTTTCGAAAAAGCGATCGCCGGCACGCCGGACTACGACTCCGAGATTCAATCGATGTCGGCGCAAGGCAAACGCGTCGCGGAGATCTACGAGACCCTCGCGCTCAGAGACATCCAGCTGGCGGCCGACGTGCTGCTCCCGGTGTATCGCTCCTCGCAGGCGGTGGACGGGTATGTCAGCCTGGAGGTCGATCCGCTGCTCGCGCGCGACACATCCCGCACCATCGCGGAGGCCCGGCGCCTATACGAGGCCGTCGGCCGGCCGAATGTCATGATCAAGATCCCGGCCACCGCCGAGGGGCTGCCGGCTGTGGCCGAAACGATCGCCGCCGGGGTCAACGTCAACGTCACGTTGATCTTCTCCATCGAAAATTACACGGCCGTGGCAGACGCCTACATGGCAGGTCTGGAGGCCCTCGCCGCTAATGGCCCCAGCGCCCGCGGCGGCCATACGGTCGAGGGCGTCGCCTCGGTCGCATCCTTTTTCGTGAGCCGCCTCGACACCGCCCTGGAATACGACCTCGACCGCAGCGGCGCCGGCGAACTGAAGGGCCGGATGGCCATCGCCAACTGCAAGCTGGCCTATGCCGAGTTCAACCGCATCATCGGCTCCCCGCGCTGGCAGGCACTCGCCGGCCGGGGTGCGCACCTCCAGCGGGTGCTCTGGGCCAGCACCAGCACCAAGAACCCGGCCTACCCCGACACCCTTTATGTCGACGAACTCGTCGGCCCACAGACGGTCAACACGATCCCGCCGGAGACGCTCCGGGCCTTTCGGGACCACGGGCGGGCCGCCCCGACCCTCACCCGGGATCTCGACACGGCGCGGGCTCAGATCGCACGGCTGCCGCAGCTGGGCATCGATTTGGATCGGGTCACCCGGCGCTTGCAGGCGGACGGGGTCGCCGCCTTTGTCAAACCCTTCCAGGCGTTGATGGCCAGCATCGAATCCAAGTGCCGCCAGCTGAACGCATGAAAGGACCGAGGCCCATGACACGCCAGGATGAATTGAAAAAAGCGGCGGCGGCGGCGGCGGTCGAGCGGCTGGAGTCGGGCATGGTGGTCGGTTTAGGCACCGGCAGCACCGCCCGGTTCGCCTTGGAGCGGATCTCCGAGCTGATCCGCAACGGCAGACTCAAGAACATCGTCGGCATACCCAGTTCGCTGCGAACTGAGACGGAGGCCCGCGAGCTGGGGATCCCGCTCACCGGTTTCGAGTCCCATACGAGCATCGACGTCACCATCGACGGAGCCGACGAAGTCGACCCGGAGCTCAACCTGATCAAGGGGGGCGGGGGCGCCCTGCTCCGCGAAAAGGTGCTGGCCCAGGCGAGCCGCCGCAACATCATCATCGTCGACGAATCCAAGCTGTCCGAACGGCTCGGCACCCGCTGGGCCTTGCCGGTCGAAGTGGTCCCCTTTGCCCGCGCCGTGGAGGAGCACTTTTTGAAATCCATCGGGGCGACCGTTGCCCTGCGGGCCCCAAACGGCCGGGCCGTGGCCACCGACCAGGGCAACCTTCTCTTGGATGCCCGCTTCGGCCCGATGGGCGATCCCGGCCGGTTGGCGCAGCAGCTGAGCGGCCGGGCCGGCATCGTGGAGCACGGCCTGTTCGTGGGGCTGGCGCACGAGCTCTTCGTGGCCGGCACCGACGGGATCCGCCACCTCAAACGCGGGGCGTGAGCGCGGGCCGGCCGCCGGAAAAGGCCCCCGTCGCGCCCGCGGACTCAATCACGGCACCCGTTGCAGGTGCCCTGCGGAGGAACCCCCATGCTGAAAAAAGACTGGGTTCGCAAGATCAGGATTCGCAACAAGGATCATTATCTTGCCGACATCATGCGCTTGGAGAGGGATGGCGTGGCCGACATCCGCCGGCTGCCGTTCAGCATCCGCATCTTGGTGGAAAACCTCCTGCGCAAGATGGACGGCCGGAGGGTCACCGAAAAAGATCTGCTGCACATCGCCCGCTGGAAAAAGCGTTATGCCTCCCCCCAGGAGATCCCCTTCCACCCGGCACGGGTGCTGATGCAGGACTTCACCGGAGTCCCGGCCGTGGTGGACCTGGCGGCCATGCGCGACGCCGTTAAAACCCTCGGCGGAGACCCCCGCAAAATCAACCCCTTGGTGCCGGTGGACCTGATCATCGATCACTCGATCCAGGTGGACAGCTGGGGAACCCGGCAGGCCCTTACCGAAAACGTCGCCCGGGAATACCAGCGCAACGGCGAGCGCTACGCCCTGCTCAAGTGGGCCCAGGCCAGTTTCAACAATTTCCTGGTCGTGCCGCCCAACGCGGGGATCTGCCACCAGGTGAACCTTGAAAACATCGGCCGGGTCATCATGACCGAAACCGCGGGGGGCAGGCTCTGGGCCTATCCGGACACCGTCGTCGGGCTGGACTCCCACACCACCATGATCAACGGCGTCGGCGTGGTCGGCTGGGGCGTGGGGGGCATCGAAGCCGAGGCCGTGATGCTCGGCCAGCCCTACTACATGGCCATCCCCGAGGTGATCGGCGTTCGCCTGACAGGGGCGCTGAGCGAGGGGGTCACCGCAACCGACCTGGTGCTCACCGTCACCGAGATGCTCCGCCGCCGCGGGGTGGTGGAGAAATTCGTCGAGTTTTTCGGACCCGGAATGCGGGCCTTGCGAGTCCCCGACCGGGCGACCATTGCCAACATGGCCCCGGAATATGGGGCCACCATCGGGTTCTTCCCGGTGGACGAACAGGTGATCGATTACCTGCACCTGACCAACCGCGCCGGCCGCGCCGAAATGGTGGAAAAAACCGCCAAGGCGCTGGGGCTGTTCTGCACCGGCAGCGAGACCCCGGAATACACCCAGGTGCTCGAGCTCGACTTAGGCGGGGTGGAGCCCTCGGTGGCCGGCCCGGCCCGGCCTCAGGACCGCATCCGCCTGCCGGAGCTCAAGGGCCGGTTCGCCACCGTGCTGGGCTGCGACTACGAGCGCGACGCCGATGCGGCCCACATCTCCACTTACCACCAGGAGTCCGGCACGGGCACCCTGCGCCCGGAGGGCTGCCGCCCCAAACGCAAGGCCTGCGAGGTGGTGCTGAACGGCAACAGCGTGAGGCTCTGCGACGGGGATGTGGCCATCGCGGCCATCACCTCCTGCACGAACACCTCCAATCCGCACGTCCTGATGGGCGCAGGTCTACTGGCCCAGAAAGCGGTCGAACACGGCCTGCGGGTCCCGGTGACCGTGAAGACCTCCCTGGCGCCGGGGTCCAAGGTCGTCATCGACTACCTGAAAGCGGCCGGCCTGCTGCCCTACCTCGAGGCGCTCGGGTTCCATCTGGCCGCCTTCGGTTGCACGACCTGCATCGGCAACAGCGGGCCGCTGCTGCCCGAAATCGAAGAGGCCATTTCCCGCAACGACCTCACCGTCGCCGCGGTGCTCTCCGGAAACCGGAACTTCGAGGCCCGCATCCACCAGCGCGTCAAAGCCAACTTTCTCATGTCTCCCATGCTGGTGGTGGCCTTTGCCTTGGCCGGCCGGGTCGATATCGACCTGACCTCCGACCCGCTGGGCCGCGACCCCCAGGGGCGGCCGGTGTTTTTAAGGGAGATCTGGCCGAGCCAGGCCGAGATCGACGCCCTGGTGGCCCGACACGTCCAACAGAAGTCTTTCCGGCAGCACTACAGCCGCATCTCCAAAGGGGATGAGTTCTGGCGTCGGCTCGAAGTAAAGGCAAGCACCACCTATGCCTGGGATGAGACCTCCACCTACATTCGCAACCCGCCCTATTTCGCCGGGTTTTCGCTCGACCCCGGTCAGCCGGCCGACATCCTGGAGGCCCGGGTGCTGATGCTGCTGGGCGACATGGTCACCACCGACCACATCTCCCCCGCCGGCGCCATACCGGCGCACTACCCCGCGGGGCAGTATCTCATCTCCCAGGGCGTCGAGCCGAAGGACTTCAACTCCTACGGCGCCCGGCGCGGCAACCACGAAGTGATGATGCGCGGCACCTTCGGCAACATCCGCATCAAGAACCGGATGGTCGCGCCGAAAGAGGGCAGCTTCACCCTGGAGTACCCGGAGGGCCGCGAACGTTTCGCCTACGAGGCCGCCATGGCCTACCGCACGCACTCCGTGCCCCTGGTCATCCTGGGCGGGCGGGAATACGGCGCCGGCTCCTCGCGGGATTGGGCCGCAAAGGGCCCGAGCCTGCTCGGGGTCAGAGCCGTCATCTGCGAGTCCTTCGAGCGCATCCACCGCAGCAACCTGGTCGGCATGGGCGTGCTGCCCCTGGTATTCAAGGAGGGCCGGAGTGCACAAAGACTAGGGCTCGACGGCTCCGAACGCATCACCATCAAGGAGGTGGCCGCCATCAGCCCCCGGGCGACATTGCCCGTGACGGCGGTGAAGCCCGACGGGCGGGTCATCGCCTTCGAAGTGACCGCACGGCTGGACATGGATATCGAGGTTGACTACTTCATCCACGGCGGCATTCTGCCCTATGTGCTGCGCCGGATCATGACTGCCGGCTGAAACGGCTGCGGCCACCTGCCGGGCGGGCCATGTCTGACTCCCGCGAACGCCTGATCCTCTTCACCCGCTACCCGGAGCCGGGCACCACCAAGACCCGGCTCATCCCGCTGTTGGGCCCGGAAGGCGCCGCCGCCTTCCAGGAGCGCATGAGCCGGCATGCCGTGCAGGCCGCCGCCCGCCTGTCGCAGGAACGCGGCGTGCCCCTGGAGATCCGCCATGAAGGCGGAAGCGTCGGCCAAATGCGGGCATGGATGGGTCCCCGGCACACCTACCGCCCCCAGGGCCCGGGCAGCCTCGGCCGCAGAATGCAACTCTGCCTGGCGCAGGCATTCGCATCCGGCGCCGAGCGGGCGGTGATCATCGGCGCGGACATTCCCGGCATCACGGCGGCAGACCTCGCGCGGGGCTTCGAGGCGCTGCGCCGCCACGACCTCGTCTTCGGCCCGACAGCGGACGGCGGCTACTACGCCATCGGCGCCACCGCGGATGGGTTCCGCCGCGGTTCGCCCTACCTCGATGAGCGCATCCCCTGGGGCACCGCCGGGGTGCTCGCCCAATCGACCGACGCCGCCCGCGCCATGGGTCTGAGCTGGACGCTGCTTGAGGTGCGCGCGGACGTCGACCGGCCCGAGGACCTTCCGGCGGCGATGAAAACGCTCGCCGAGGCCACCGGGCCGGCCCGCCTTTCAGTCATCATCCCCGCCCTGAACGAGGCGGAGCAGATCGGCGCGACCCTCTCCAGCCTGCCCGTCTCGGCCGAGGTGGAGGTGATCGTGGCCGACGGCGGCAGCCGCGACGGAACCGCGGCGATCGCCGCGTCCCGGCAGGCCCGCGTCCTCACGACCCGACCGCCGCGGGCGCTCCAGATGAATGCCGGGGCCGCTGTGGCCTCCGGCGCAACTCTCCTATTCCTGCACGCGGACACTCGCCTGCCCCGCGACATGGCCGCACAGGTAGCCGCCACCCTGGCACGCCCGCAAACGGGGGCCGGCGCCTTCCAGCTTCAAATCGAATCGCAGCGCCCGGCCCTGAAACTGATCGCACGCGCAGCCAACTGCAGGTCCCGCTGGCTGCAGATGCCCTATGGCGATCAGGCGATCTTCATGCGGCGGGACCTCTTTTGGGGGCTGGGGGGCTTTGCGCCGCTGGCGATCATGGAGGATTACGACATCGTCCGGCGCATGAAAAAGCGCACCCGGATCCGTCTGGCGCCGGGCGCGGCCGTCACCTCCGCCCGCCGCTGGCAGCGGCATGGGATCCTCGCCACCTGGCTGTGCAACCAGTGGATGGTCGTCGCCTTCCATCTTGGGACGCCCACCGAGCGGCTGGCACGCTGGTACCGGTCCAGGGGCTAAAGTCCGCCCGCCGAATCGCCGATACCAACCCGTGACTCCAGTGGGCTCCTGTTCATCCGCGGTGTCCTTCGGCCCATGCCGTCGTCCTCGTTCGCCGCACGCCTCGGCGCAGACCCGCTGCGCCTCCGCTTGCGACAGCGCTGCGGCCTTGGCCTGAACCGAAGCTCGCCCTTGCTGGACGAACTCCAGTTGACGCCGTCCGCCCGCCGGTCCGGTTCTTGCCGGAGCTCACCCAGCCGGGCAGCGCCCGAACGTTGCTTGCAAAGGATGCTTTTGGTATTATGGTGACTTCAGGTATCACCCAGGAAACCGATCCGATGGCCGTCGACACCACCCAGCGCATCTTGTTCGAGCGCCCCAATCTGCCGGAGCTGAAGCGGCACTATGCGGTGGTCGACATGCATTTCCACAGCGAGCTCTCCGACGGCCACGCCTCGATCGAGGCGATCGCCATGCGTGCCGCAGAGCTGGGCATCGGCATCGCCGTGACCGACCACAACTGCATCCACGGTGCGGTGGAGATCGACCGCTTCAAGGAGGTGTTCAGCATCCCCGGCATCGAGTTGACCTCCTATGAAGGCACCCATCTGCTGGTCTATTTCTACGACATCAAAAGCCTGCTGCGTTTCTACAGCCGCCACGTCCAGCCATTCATGGGCGCTGAAATCATGTCCTCCCTGTCTTTGGAAATGGAGGACTTGATCGGCCGGGCGCGCCAATACGAGACGGTGGTCATCTTTCCCCACCCCTACTGCGGAACGTATACCGGGGTGCACAACCCCTACTTCACCAACGGCCGCTTCGACCAGATCCTCGCCTTGGCCGACGGAGTGGAGGTCATCAACTCCGAAAACCTCAACAAGTGGAATCTGAAGAGCGCCTTGCTGGGCTTCAACCTGAACAAGGCCATCACCGGCGGCAGCGACGGGCACCGGCTTGTCCAGATGGGGCGCGTGGTCACGATAGCCGGCTGCGCCTGGAGGCGCCGCTCCTTTCTGGACGCCATCCGGCGCCGCCGCACCCGGGTCATCGGCAAGGAGATCGACATCCTGCGCAAGATGACATCAAGCGGTGCGAAACTGCGCTCGAGCATGCGCCACTACCCGGACCTGGTCCAAAAAAACCTGCGCTACCTCAACACCACCTCCCGCGCCATCCGCGACAACGTGAAGCGCTCCCTGAACGAACGCCTGCGCGACCACCGTCAGCGCCACGGGCGCACCTGAGGCCGGCCGCATCCCTGCGGCATGCCGCCGCGATCCGCCGCCCGCGAAAGAAGATCTTTTCACCACGGCAAATGAATAGAGGTGGTTACACGGCCTCGGATCGCGGTTGCGGCCGGGGCACCGGCCGAATCGAAAGTGCCGCAACCTCAACCGGTGGTGCGCACGTGCGCGAGGCCCGCCATCCCGCCGGGCCAGGCCCCCCGGCCGGTTAGACGGGGCGGGAAACCGCTCTTAGCGCCAGACACGCTGCCGATGGGGCAACCCGGCGGGAGCGACGGCGTTTTAGGCGCGCGGGGATTTCGTATCATCCTCGGCCAGCAGAATTCGAGCGGCCTTACCCGGCGGCGGGTCGCCCGCAGCGGGGGGCGCCCTCTCCGTCAGGACATCCTGAAACGCCACCCCGTAAATCTCCCACACCGTGACCAGGAGGGCGGCCAGGATCGGGCCGATGATGATTCCGGCCGGCCCGAACATCAGAATCCCTCCCAGTGTTCCGAAAAGGATCAGCAGCTCGTGGATGCGGGTGTCTTTGCCCACCAGCCGGGGCCGCAGAAACGTGTCGATGCTGCTGATGACCACCACGCCGAAGAGCAGCAGGCCGACCCCTTTGCCGTAGCTGGCGCTCATGATCAGGATGATGCTGGCCGGCAGCCACACGATGCCCGCGCCGATACCGGGGATCAGGGAGGTCACCCCGGCCACCGTTCCCCAGAAAACAGCGCTCGGGATGCCAAGGACGGCGAACGCCCCCCCCGTGAGCGTGCCCTGGAGGATGCCGATGACCGCCACGCCCTTGATAGTGGCCCGGGTTACCGAGGTGAACTTCTCGAGCATGCGCTGCTGATCGCCCGGCTTCAACGGCAGGTAATACAAGATTTTGTTCAAGATGCGCTCGCCGTCCACCAGGAAGAAAAACATCGTGTAGAAAAAGATGAACAGCAGGAAAATGAACTGGGCCGTCATGACCGTCACCGATGAGAGGCTGTTGATCAGGTAGCTGCTCAAGCGGCCCACCAGCTCACCGGCTTTTTGGAGAATCGTCTCCTTGTAGGGGAGAATACGGTCGTAGAACGGGATGGCCTCCATCCAGTCGGAGAAGGCCGCCGGCTCGGCGATCTGCCGCTGAATCCAGGGCTTGACGGTCTGGCTGACCTTGATGGCCTCGCCGGTCACCGCCCCCAACAGGGCTGCCAGCGGTAAAACAACGGCAAAGAAGATCACCAGCAGGGTCACCAGGGCGGCCGGGCTGCGGCGGCGGCCGAAGCCCTGCCGCAGCCGGCGGTAGAGAGGCCACGCCAGCCCCGAGAAAATCGCCGCCATGAGAATGGTCATCAGAAAGGGAAGGATCATGGCAGTGAACACCGAGGTGATGAACAACAAGAGCAGCAGCACGCAGGCTTTGTTGAAATTTTCCTGGCTCATCGGGCGTCCGCCTTTTAATTTATCCGGGTGAGGTGGAGATGGTTGCGGGCACGCCGGCTACAGCCGCCGAACATGCATCAGGTAATTGACGTGGGTGTTCCCCCCAAGGAAATAGCGCTTCAAAAACGGATTGTAATGCAACCCGCAGCGATCCCTCAGCGACAGCCCGACGCCCTCGCACCACGCCTGCAGTTCGGAGGGCCTGATCAAACGCGAATAGGAATGGGTGCCGCGCGGCACCAGGCCCAGGAGGTATTCGGCCCCGATGATGGCGAACAACCAGGACTTCGGGTTGCGGTTGAGGGTCGCAAAAAAGAGGTCCCCGCCGGGCTTGACCAGGCGGGCGCAGGCCGCCACGATCGAGGATGGATGCGGCACGTGCTCCAACAGCTCCATGCAGGTCACGATGTCGAAGGCCCCGGGAGTCTGCGCGGCGAACTCCTCCGCCGTCGACCGGCGGTAGTCCACCGTCAGGCCGGATGCCTGCGCATGGTGTTTGGCAACGGTCAGGGGTTCCTCCCCGGCGTCGATCCCCGTGACCGCGGCACCCAGCGCCGCCATGGCCTCCGCGAGAATCCCGCCGCCGCAACCGATGTCGAGCACCGATTTGCCCGCCAATCCGACGCGCTCATCTATGTAGCCGACCCTCAGTCCGTTGATGTCGTGCAGGGCTTTGAACGCCCCCTGGCGGTCCCACCAGATCGGAGAGAGCGATGCGAACCTGGCAAGTTCGGCCGGGTCGACGTTGGCAGGGGCTGCCCGGAGGAAGGTGTTGGATGGCCTCTTTGGCATGCGCGTCATACGCCTACCCGGCACTCATTCGGGATCCCTGCCTTTTGGGCCGTGCGGCCAAGGCGCCGATCGAGGGGGGAGCACCCCGCTCACCCCCCGTCATCTTTTTAATGCCCACAGCTGCGACAGCAACATCCCGCCCAGCATGAACCCGCAGCCGGTCAGCGCGCGCAGGTTCAAGGATTCGTCCAGAATCCACCAGCCGCCCACGGCGGCGAATACCGCCTCGAGGCTCATCAAGATCGACGCATGCGCCGGGCGTGCGCGGCGCTGAGCCACGACCTGCAGCGTATAGGCGACCCCCACCGAAAGCACCCCGCCGTAGCCGATCGGCCCGGCGGCCGCCGCGATGGCGGACCATTCGAAGCTCTCGAGCAACCCGGCGACAGCCAGGCTGAGCAGCGCGCAGATGGAAAACTGGAAAAAGGCCAACTCCACCGGCCGGGTCCGCGGCGACAAATAGGCCACCAGCAGCACCTGAACGCTCCAGAGAACGGCGCTGACCAGTACCAGGGCGTCCCCTTTTGCGATCGAGAAATCCTCGTTCACCGACAACAGGAAAAGCCCCGCAGCGGCCAACGCGGCCCCGATCCAGGTTCCCAGCCCCGGCCGCTGGTTCCAGAGCAAGCCCAGGATCGGGACCATGACCACATAAAGGCCGGTAATGAAGCCGGCCTTGCCCGCCGTCGTGTAGAGCAAAGCGACCTGCTGCAGGGAGACCGCCGCAAACAGCACCACCCCCAGGGCGCCACCGCCGAGGAGAAACAGGCGCGAGCGCACCGGCGCGGCGACCGGCCGCGGAAGCCGGCGGCCGGCTGCCAGCAGCGGCAGCAGCGAGAGGCAGCCCAGGGCGAAGCGCAGCCCGTTGAAGGTGAAGGGCCCGACATGCTCCATCCCCAGGCGCTGCGCCACAAAGGCAAACCCCCAAATGGCCGCCGTCAGCAACAGCAGCAGATCGGCCGTGAGGCAGGAGGATCGCATCGGCTTACCGGCTCCGCGCGTGCAGCAGGGCGGCCATCTCGCGGTGCTGGCCGATCTGAACCGTGACGATCCCGGCCACGATGAGCGCCAGCGCCAATAGGATCATGGCACTGATCGGCTCGTCCAGCAAGGCCCCGGCCAGCAGCACCCCGGAGACCGGGATCAGGAATACAAAAGAGTGCAGCGCCACGGCGCCGTGGGCCGCCATCAACCGGGTCCAGGCGACGAAGGCGAAGGCCGTCGCCAGAGCCCCTTGAAAAACGATGGCCGCGGCGATCTCCAACGTGACCCCCGAGACCATGGGTGCATCCCACACGGGCGCCCCCACGGCGAACAGCGGGACGGCGAAGAGGAGTTGGTAAAACACGATTTGGACCGAGGAGATGCGTTTGAGCAGGTGTTTGGTGTAAACGGCGCTGCAGGCCCAAACCAGTGTCGAGGCCAAGAGCAGAAGATCGCCGGCCAGGAAATTTCCGGCAAGCCCCGGAGCGTCTAAAAAGACGCAGGCCGCACCGGAAAACCCCAACACCAGGCCGGTCAGCTTGAGCGGGGTGATCCGGTCGCCGGCCAGGAAAAAATGAGCCAAAAAGAGCAGAAAAAACGGCTGCAGGTTGGTCAGCAGGGCGCCACGGGAGGCGTGGGTCATAGTGAAACCGACATAGATGAGCGTCAGCTGCAGGGTGAACAGCAGCGAATTGATCAGCAGCGGCCGCAGGGCTCCCGGGGCGGGGCGCAGCGGCTGGCCGGACACCAGCGCCCATCCCCACAGAATCAGCGTGGAAACGGCAAACCGCACCGCAGCGGCCGTCAACGGGCCGAAACCGGAGAGGCTGAACTTGACGGCCACCGTGTTGGCTCCCCAGAGCACGCAGAGAAACGCCGCCAGCGCGGAGGATAGGAGCGGGAGCTTGGGGCCGAAAGGCAGGGGTGCCATCGCGAGGTTCCTATCGGCCGTTGATTCAGCCGCGGGCGTACCGCCTCACCGGAGCGAATCGAAGCAGTAGTGCAGTTGTTGGTAGGCGCCCCGGAAGCGGTGGACTTCCTCCTTCAGGCCGTTGCCGCCGCGGAGGCACTCGTGGATGAGCTCGGCGATCCGCTCCATCTCCGGCTCCGCCATGCCGAAGCGCGTCATCTCCTGCACGCCGATGCGGATGCCGTCGGGGTGGTCATGGCGGCTGAGCGGCTCGTGGGGCAGCATGTTCATGTTCAGGATGATATCGTTGGCTTCGAGGCGGCGCGAGACCTGCTCCCCGCCGCCGTGCGACCCGACGTTCACGGCCACCTGGTGGCTTTCGGTGAATCCATGCTCTTTGCCCTGGACATCGAAGCCCCGCCGGTCCAGTGCTGCCGCCAGCGCCTTGGCATTGCGGATCACGTCGCCGGAGTAGCGCTCCGCGAATTCGATCATTTCCCGGGTGCAGATGGCCATCTGGGCCAGGGTGTGCAGGTGGTGGTTGCTGGAGGATCCGGGAAAGGCCCCCCGGTCGATCCGGCGCCAGGAGTCCTCGTCCATGCTGCTTAAAATGACGCCGCGCTGGCTGCCGAAAAAAGTCTTGTGCGTGCTGCCGGTCACGAGGAACGCCCCTTCCGCGAGCGGTTGTTGAAACCGCTTGCCGGCGATCAGGCCTAAAACGTGAGCCCCGTCGTAGATGATCAGGGTGCGCGTCTGCCGGCAGACCTCGGCCAGCTCGCGGACCGGTTCGGGGAACAGGAAGAGGCTTTTTCCGAGCACGATCAGCTTGGGCCGTGTTTTTTCGATCAGGAAGACCGATTTTTCGACGTCGATGTGATAGCCGTCCGGGCTCAGGGGGAAGTCGATGATGTTGCGCGTGAATTTTCCGAGCGACCCCATGCGATGATGGCTGATATGGCCTCCGCCGGGGGTGGAGTTCACCATCACCAGGTCCCCGGGGTTGACAAACCGGCTGAAAACGGCCTCGTTGGCATTGGTCCCGCTGATCGGCCGCACCTCGCAGCGGTCGCACGCGAAGAGGCGTTTCAAATCGGCGGTGAGCTGCTCTTCGATCCGGTCGATGTAGCCGGTGCCCCGATAGTAGCGCTCGCCGGGATGCCCCTCGGCGTAGCGATGGGCGAAGTCCGACCCGGCCGCGGCCCGCGCCCTGGCGCTCATCACATTCTCGCTGGCGATCAGATTGATGCAGCGGCTTCTCCAGTCGTCCTGGTCGCGGATCAGCCCCTCGATTTCGGCAAGGGTGTTCACTGTCATGGGCAGCGGTTTCCTTCTCGACCCCGAAGATGTGCGACGCCGGGGCCCTTCCATGCTGGGCGAAGGGCTCCGGCGCCTTTAGAAAAAAGTGAACATCTATAGGCCAACGGAGAGCTCAAGTCAACGAACAAAAGAGCGTCGACGGCCGTCCACGCGCGCATCCCCTCCCCCAGCGGTGCGGCAGTTGCATCGGCCGCCGGTCATGGTGTATGGGGAGGCTCATGCGAGCAGGATTTCGTTACACCACGCTGGTTGTTGCGCTGATCCTGACGGGGTTACAATTTTGCGCCTCGACCCGTTCGGCCCTTGCCGCGCCCGTCATCCGGCCCGACGGCCTGGTCGAGTTCTTGCGGCCCGATGGGTCCGTCGCCGCGCAGCTGGTGGTTGAAATCGCCGAGACCGGCAAGGATCGCGCTGCGGGGCTGATGGGACGGGTCCTTACGGATTACACCGGCGGAATGATCTTCCTGTTCGAGCGGGCCGAGCCCCAGGTGTTCTGGATGCGCAACACTCCCACCGCGCTGGACATCATCTTCATCGATACCGCCGACCGGGTGCTCAACGTCGCCGCCTACACCACCCCGATGTCGGATCGGCTCTATGCATCCGCCGGCCCCGCCCGCATCGTCGTTGAGGCCAAGGCCGGGTTTGCCGACCGGTACGGCATCCGCGAGGGCGTCAGGGTGCGCTGGAAACGATTCCAGCGTTGAAGCCATGGGACCGTCTGCGCAATGGATCCGGGGGGTCGCACTGGCCGGCGCAGCCGCCTGCCTGCTCATCAGCGCCGGCGCCGGGGGGCAGGCGGCTGCTTTTCCCGGGGTGAACTATGGCCCCTTTCATCGCCCGGGGCAAAGCCCGGAGCACACCGTCCGGCTTTCGGCGGAGCACCTGGAAGCGGACCTCGCGGCCATATCCGCGGCAGGCTTCCGCGTCGTTCGGACCTTCGGCCTCGACAACGGGCTGGATCAAATCGTTCCCATCGCCCACCGCCGATTCCCGAAAATGGCGTTCTTCATCGGGGTCTACGTCTGCGGAACCGGCCACGACGATTCGGCCAATCCGCACAGCACCCGCTCCCAGATGAATGCGGCGATCCGCCTGGCCAACGCCTACGACTCCGTCGAAGCCATCGTCGTCGGCAATGAATGCCTGGCCGGTGAACCCGAAGCGTGCCGCCAACCCGTTGCGGTCGAGCAGTTGATTGCGGATATCGAGGACGTCCGCCGGGGGCTTGCCGACCCGGCGCGCGCGCGGGTCCGCGTCACCACCGCCATGTCGATGGTGGCCGCAGTGAAACACTACGAAACCCACGGCCGGCGACTGGCCGCGCACGTCGATGCCGTGATGGTGAACATCTATCCGTTTTTTGACAAGCTCGCCGCAGCCGACGCCCCGCAGGCCTTCGCGGGGGCCCTGCAGCACGTGATGCGCCTTTATGCCTTTAGCGGGAAAAGCGTGATCGTAGGGGAGACGGGATGGCCGAGCGCCGGCCCGGCCAACGGCGCCGCCGTTCCCGGCCGCGAACACCAGGCCGACTACCTGCGCGCGGTAAGCCGCTATGCGCGGGCCCATCGCATCGAGCTGTTTCTCTTTGAGATGTTCGACGAGCCGTGGAAGCAGGCGGCCGAGAGCGTCGGCCCGCACTGGGGGCTCTTCGACTCGGGCGGGCGGCCGAAGTTCAGCCCGCCGTTTCCCTGGGCGGCCGATTGACCGGCTCAGTTCAAGGAGCGGGGTTCGATGGAGCCGTGCGGGGTTTTCCTGCCGAACACGGGGTGGCGCTTGGCCGCCAACGCGATCAGATAGCCCGCCATGTCCCCGTAGGAATACCCGGCGAATTCGGCTGCGCTGGCCATGCTGGCGTCTTCGCTGATGTCCGGGTTGGGGTTGATGTCGAGCACGTAGAAAACGCCGTCCCGCAGCCGCAGGTCGATGCGGCCGTAGTCGCGGCAGCCGATGGCCTTGTAGGCGGCCATGCACACGCGCTCCAGTTCCGCTCGCTCGCCGCCATCGAGGGTGCTGGGAATAACGGTGCGGATATTTTCGTAATGAACCGACCCCGGCATGAACTTGGCGTCAAACGAGCACAGCCGGTCGTGCACGTCGTTGAGGGCTGAAAAGTCCATCTCGGCCGGCGGCAGCATCTCGACCCGGCCGTTGCCCCACAGGGATACATGGAATTCGCGCCCGTCGATGAAATCCTCCACCAGCGCGGGCACCCCGACGCCGTCGACCAGATAGGAGATTCGATCCTTGAGCTCCTTTTCGTTCACGGCCACCGACTCGGAGGTGACCCACTCGCTGCAGTGGCCGATCGCGGGCTTGACGATGGCCGGAAAGTCATGCCAGCCGTTGGAGCTTGAGGAGGTGTAGAGCCGCCAGCGCGGCGTGGGCACCTGCTGGCGCTCGAGAATTTCCTTCACCCGGTGCTTTTCGTAGCTGAGCGCAAGCGTTGCGGAGCTCGATCCGGTGAACACGAAGCGCATCTGCTCCAAATGGCGGGCAACGATCCACTCGCTGTGCTGGTAGCCGGGAATGCCGTCGCACCAGTTGAAGAGAACACACGCTTCGGAATCGTATGAGCTGAGTTTGTCCGGAAAGTGGTGGTCGACGACGGGCACCGGATCGACGCAGAGACCGGCAGCATTCAGGTATTCGGTGAGCCGTGCGTGGGCGTTGGCGACGTCCGCTTTCTCTTGGGAGCTCCACTGCGGGTTGAAATCATAGAGCAGCAGGACATTCATCTCAGCGGGGGGCAAGTTGACGGGCATTCAAACCTCCTCTCCGCATCAGCCCGCGAACCGGGCCGGCCCGGGGGGCTATTCGGTCGCGGCCTGCCTTCAAACGGCAGAACCGCTGCGGCCATTTATATTTTAAATTAAGTTAACTATCACTAGCTAACTTAATTAGATCTTTACCGCCGAGAAGATCCCCGGGCCCCGCTGCCCTGTAATTGCAATTACGCCCGTCGCCGATTGAGACCGCAGCAGGTGCTGCTTCAATCCAGAACATGCTGAATTTTATGATAAAGCCATATCGTCAGGATGCACTCGCAAGTACGGCCTGATTATATCCGAGTGAATATAGTGTGTCAAGTTTTAATATTACACAACATTTAGTGGTCCAAATTCGAACTTGAATTTTCCCGGGCGAGGCCGGAAGAGAGAGGCTAAAGAGAAGTATTTCTACTTATTTCAAATGGATTAATGAATTTCAGACAAACGGCACGGGTTGCTGCAAAACGATCCTCGAAGGAGATAAAAATTAGCCGAAAAGGAGTAATTTCCGCGGTTCCGACCGACCGCGCGGATGTCGAGCTGAGGTACAATAATTTAATGATGGGAGATTCATTTCGCAGGGCGGCGCGGTGCGGCAGCAGCTGAAGGCGCGGAAGGCGCGCGCGGCGATAACACGATCCGCAAAAGATGGGGCGCTCGTAAAAAGATGCGCTAGTTATCTAACACCGGCGGGCGGGGTGCGCCTGCATCTTTACTTCATTTCTTCTTTTTTTATTTTCTTCCGACATTCGGCCCCGGCGGGAATGCTTGCGGCTGTTTTTCTTCTCTTCGCTTCCAGGGCCTTCTTTTGTTGCTTCGGACCAGGGAGACAGCGCCTGCCGCCGCGGCCCGACGGAACACTGCACAGCGGGCGGCAGGCATGCGGCAGAGCCTATCGGGTTGCCGGTTTACTGTCGCTGAAAACGCTTCTGGATCGAGTTTTTTTCCTGGGGGGATAATCGATCCCAGCGCTGAAGGTCGGTTTCTATCCGCCGGCGCTCCTCGGGCGATAGCTGCTGCCACTGCTGGTAGCGCTGCTGGTAGCGATCCCGGTTTTGGGGCGGCATGCGGTTCAACTCATCCATGCGCCGGCGCATGGCCTCTTTCTGCTCGGGCGGCAGGGACTGCCACTCCCGGTACTGCCGCTGCATTCGCTGCTGGTCCTCGCGCGGCGAAGCTTGAACCCTTAGCACGCCTTCGCCGACGGCAAGAGGCGGATCAAAATGCGGGCACGCGGCGACTTCCGGCGTCGGGGCGGAGAGCGGACTGTGGCGGGGCGCGGGCAATCCGGCCAGCACCGGAGCAGAGAGCGCCAAGAAGATCGACGCTATCAACGCCGGGCGGAAAAAGAGGCGGCATGAACTAGGACGTATGCGGTTAGGCGATTTCGGCCCCATGGCGCCGCACCTCGAGAGCGTGAGGGTTATCTTCCACCTTCGGCAGGCCTTCGGGAGCCGGTTCGAGGTCAACGACCTGTACCAGTTTTTCGATCGTATCCAGGTGCTTCAGGAAATCGAGCTGTTTGACCACCTCAACATCCTGCAGGGGCAGTTGCTCTTCGAGCCGGAGCTCCGCCATCTTTCCGGAGTCGAAAAAGTGACCCTGGAGATAATATCCGGCCGCGGCGACGATGACCATCAGGCCCGCGGCGGCCATGGCCGGAGCCGTGCGCAAGCGCCATCCAAGGCCAACCGGCCGCGTCGCTGCCGGACGAAGCCCGCTGAGCACGCGAGCGGCCATGCGGCCGGCCTCGGCTCCGGAGAGCTCCGGCGGGGCAGCGGCCGCCCGCATGGTTGCGAGCAACCGGAGCAGCCGCTGCCTTTCGGCGCGGCAGGCAGCGCACGCCTCGAGGTGGGCCTCCCACGTTCGGCGCAGGCGCTGATCTTCCAACTCGCCCATGGCGTCCAACATCAAAGTTTCGTGATGATTGCGGCATGCCTGCTGCATGGTGTTCTCCTCCCGGCCTTACGGCTCGACCCAGCGGCGAAGATGGGCGCGCACCGCCTGGTTGGCACGAAAGAGGTGGGATTTGACGGTTCCCTCGGCCATGCCCGTTGTCTGGGCGATTTCCGCGATGCTCAACTCCTGAAACGTTTTGAGCTGAAAAACAACTCGTTGGTTCGCCGAAAGCATAGCGAGCGCCGCCTTTAGCTCCTGCTTGAGCTCTTTTTCACTCACTCTGGCATGCGGGTCGTCGGCCTCGACGGGGGCCGGTATGCTCTCGATGGGGTCCCCTGAGCCCCGATCGCTTCGATTCTCCGATCGCCACGGAAAAATGATCCGAGCCCATCGGCGGCGGCGCCGCCGCATGTCCAGGCATGCATTGACGGCCACCCGGTGGAGCCAGGTTGAAAATTGGGATCGGCCTTCGAAGCGTTTGATATTCTTGAAGACATGCAGCAGAGCTTCCTGGGCCATATCTTGGGCGTCGGTTTTGTCCAGGCCACACATCTGGTAGGCAATCGCGTAAACCTTCCGCTGATAGCGGCCGATGAGCGCCTCGATCGCCCGCATGTCGCCGTTTTGCGCGCGACGCACCAGATGGCGCTCTTCCGACGAAACCGCAGACCCCTGCTCTTCGGCCTGCGCGGAGGACTCTGGTGCGGGGACCGCCACCGGCTGCGCCGTTGTCGCGCCCATCTGATTGCGGCTCCTCTCCGGGGGCTGAGCCGGCGGAGGGGCTCCAGGCCCTGATCGAAGACGTTCGCTCGGTTTCACTGGACCAGACTATATCACCCTTTGCCGATCGTTCCAAAACCGAGCCCGTATGGCATGCCTCGCGAATATGCCCCAAGCGACGAACCGATCAGCGCAGGCCGCTGGGCGATCGCTGCCGTTTGAACGTTTTAGACGCAACAGCTGCCGATCGGGTTTACGACCCGGGTCAAAAAGAAGAAGCTATGCGGGTTCGATCCTGGCAACAATGGAATCGCCGAGGGACTTCAACGCGCCCCAGTCTCCCGCGACCCGGCCGACCTTTTGAACCGGCACCGCGGCGCGCGGCTCGGTGCCGCGGCTGGCAGGTGTCGGCCCGAAGAACAGGCAGAACCATCCATTCGCGCCATGGTAGGCGAGGTCGCCGACCTCCATTAAGTCCGTCTCGGGGCCGGGGTAGGTTCCAAAAAGGGGCGTGGTCGTGCCGTAGTACTCGTCTCCCCAGCGCGACCAACGGCAGTCTATGGGCAGAGCGGCGGCCATCGCCCGTCCCGCCGGGCTGTCGTTGAATTCGCCCTTCAATTCGATCTTTCCGATCGTGATGGTAATTGCGCGCGGCATTTCGTGCCCCTCCTCGTAGGGTTGATCGTTTGCGAATCGGCGTTAAAATTAGTTCTATCAAGCTTGTGGTCCATCTACCGGGATCGGGTCGGAATCGAAAGGATACCCATCGCATGCCGTTTTGGGTAGTGAGCGCCGTTTACGCCGTCATGCTTGCCGTCTTCTTGGCGGTGGATTTGGTTTGGCTGGGGGTCGCCGCCAGAGGTTTCTACCAGAGACATCTGGGCCGGTTTTTTGCCGCAAAGGTGAACTGGCCGGCAGCGTTCGTGTTCTATTTTCTGTTTGTGGCCGGCATGCTGATTTTCGCCGTCGAACCGGCCGTCGCCGTGCAATCGCCGCTGCGCGCCGCAGTTCTCGGTGCCCTGTACGGCCTGTTCACCTATGCCACCTACGACCTGACCAACCTGGCGACACTGAAGGATTGGCCCATGCCCGTCGTGGTGGTTGACATTATGTGGGGCGTGGTGCTGAGTGGTCTGGTGTCGGTGGCGGGATATACGGCGGCCACGTGGATCCGTTGAAGCCCGGCCAGGCGTGCCCCACCGGTCAAACCGGGCGGCCAGCCGCATGCGTCAGGCTTCCCCCATGGCGACCGGCGACGTTGTGAGTTCTCGCAAGCGCATGGCTTGGCGGCGGCCCTCGTTTTGCGAAAAGCGCTCGGAGGCGGCGGGCTCCTCCGATTCGAAATAGGCCAACGCCAGCTGGAGGATGTGGTAATCCATTTGGATCTCATTCCAGCCGAGATAACAGAGCTTTTCGTTGGCCGTGGCCGTGTCGATCTCCGGATTGGCCGAAAGGATCTTGGAAAGGGCCCTGAGCATGCCGGGCAGGCTGGCGGGATCGGCGCCCTTTTTTACAAGTTGATCGATGAAGAGTTGCCGCAGATTGTTCATGGATCATCCCTCCTGTTGTGAGAACAAACACTTCAGGATCTGTGCAATAGGATAGGCCAATACATTTTGTGTGTCAAGTTTATCAACCACACAATTGGTGGGGCCAGTCCTGCTTTAAATCCGGTTGACTGCGACCGGCCTTTCGGCTTAGACTTAAGCTTCAAGTTTTAATCGACCCCGCCCAGGCGGGGTTTTTTACGAGCTGCCGACGATGATCAAAGCGGAAATCAAAGCATGGGCGGGCCTTGTTCTGAGCGGCCTGCTGTTGACTGCCGCCTTTCCCAAGACCTCCTTCGATGGACTGGCATGGCTGGCGCTGCTGCCGCTGCTGTGGAGCCTCAACGGAACCACCCCCAAAGAGGCCTTTCGGCGCGGCTTCATCTTCGGGATCGCCCATTTTTGTTCGCTCCTCTACTGGCTGATTCCGACCATGGTCATCTACGGCCACCTGCCGTTGCCGCTAAGCGTGGGGATCCTCTTCCTCTTTGCATGTGTATTGAGCGCGGTGTTTGTCGCGCCGATGACCTGCGGTTTCGTGACGGCCGGCCGAACGCCTTTGCGCGCACTGCTTCTCTTCCCCGTGATGTGGGTCGGATTCGAATACCTGCGCGCCTTCCTCTTTACCGGCTTTCCCTGGGCGCTCTTGGGCTACTCCCAAATCCCGCGGTTGCAACTGATTCAACTATCGGATATAGTTGGGGTGTATGGCGTCTCCGCATTGATTGCCGCGGCCAATGCCGCCTTGTTCTTCGGTGCCCTCGCCCTCCTGCGCAGAGACTGGCAAGGCGCTTTGGTGACCGGCCGCTTGGCCATTGCCGGGGTTGCCGTCGCAGCCGGGTTGGTGGCGCTGGCGTGGGGATACGGCGGGTGGCGCATCGCAACGATCGACCGCTTGGCTGCAACCGCGCCGACGGTCCGCGTTGCGATCATCCAGGGCAACATCGAGCAATCGCAGAAGTGGGACCCCGCCTTCCAGGCGGCCACCATCGAAAAATACGTCGACCTCTCGCTCTCCACCCGGGACCGGGAGCCCGAGTTGATCGTCTGGCCGGAGTCGGCCGCGCCGTTTTACCTCCTCCGCGAGGTGCCGCCGACCCGCATGCTGCTCGAGGGCATCGCCGCCGCAAACACCTATTTTCTGATCGGCGCCCCGGCCTATGAACCGCAGGGGCCGGGGGTGGCGTACTACAACCGGGCCTACCTGATCGGCCCCGGCGGCAGAGTACTCGGCCATTACGACAAGGCGCACCTGGTCCCCTTCGGGGAGTACACCCCGTTCAAGGACTACCTGCCTTTTTTGGGCAAAATCGTCGAGCACGTCGGCGACTTCGCAGCGGGGCCGAAGGGCCGGGTGCTGGACTGGAGGGATATCAAACTCGGGGTTCAGATCTGCTACGAGATCATTTTTCCGCAGCACTCTCGGCTGCTGGCCCAAAACGGTGCCAGATTGCTGATCACCATCACCAACGATGCCTGGTATGGGACGACCGCCGGGCCGCATCAGCATTTCTCTCTGGCCAAGCTGCGGGCGGTGGAGAACCGCCGTGCGCTGGTGCGGGCGGCCAACACGGGCATCAGCGGGTTCATCGACCCGGTGGGCCGGGAGCTCGACCCCACAGACTTGATGGCGGAGGCCGCCGTTGCACGGCCGCTCCCGCTGTTGGACGCCGAGACGCTGTACACTCGTTGCGGAGACCTTTTCGCAGCCGGGTGCCTTGCGCTCAGCATCGTCGGCGTCGGGTCCGGGTGGCGGAGCGCGCGGCGCAGCCGGCCGGCCCCCGGCAGAAGCTGAAACCGATCGACGCGATGCAATTTTAGAAGGAGGAACAGCCCATGTCCTACGAGATCAAGCAGACGCTAAGGGATGTCAGCGCCAAAATTCAAAAAATCAGAGACTGTCTTTGACGTAGCGGGCAAGGAACGCCGTCTGGCGGAGCTTGAGGCCATCGTCGGCCGGGAGGGCTTCTGGAACACGCCCGACAAGGCCAAAGTCCTCTTGAAGGAGCGCACCGCCATCAGCCATCGGCTGGAGCGCTTCAAGGCGATCCAGAAGGAGATAGAGGAGAACCAGGGGCTTCTGGAGATGGCCGTCGAGGAGAACGATGAGCCCACGCTCGCCGACCTCGGCCGCCAAGCCGAGAACCTGCGCCGGAGCGTGGACCGCTTTGCCGTCGACATCATGCTCGACGGCGAGGACGACGACCGCAATGCCATCGTCTCCATCAATGCCGGCGCCGGCGGCACCGAGGCCCAGGACTGGGCCAACATGCTTTTTCGCATGTACACGCGCTGGGTCGAACGCAAGGGGTTCCAGCTCGAACTGATCGATCTGCAGCCCGGCGAGGAGGCCGGCATCAAGAGCGCCACCTTCACCGCCAGCGGCGAAAATGCCTATGGCTACCTCAAATCCGAGGTGGGCGTCCACCGGCTGGTGCGGATCTCCCCCTTCAATGCCAGCGGCAAGCGGCACACCTCCTTCGCATCGGTATTCGTCTTTCCCGAGCTCGACAACGAAATCGTGGTGGACATCGAAGAGAAGGACCTGCGCATCGACGTCTTTCGCGCCAGCGGCTCCGGCGGCCAGCACGTCAACAAGACCAGCAGCGCCGTGCGCATCACCCACCTGCCGAGCAACAAAGACAGGACGAGAAGCTGCAGGAGATGCACGACAGCAAGGAGGATATCGCCTGGGGCAGCCAGATCCGCTCCTACGTGCTGCAACCCTACCAGCTGGTGAAGGACCACCGGATCGGGTTGGACATCGGCAACGTGACCGAGGTCCTCGACGGAGGGATCGACCCCTTTATCGAAGGGGTGCTCCTCGCCCGCAGCATGGGGGCCGCAAGGCCGGCCTGAGCGCTGCCATGGACCCCGCAGAGATCATCGGGCGCTACTACGCGCCGGGATCGGCACTCCACCGCATCCTCATGGAGCACGGAGAGCTGGTGGCCCGCAAGGCGCTGGCCGCTGCCGCTCGCGTGTCCCACCTGGAGCCCGATCTCGCCTTCATCGAGAGCGCCGCCATGCTCCACGACATCGGCATCTTCCTCACCCGCAGTCCCGGCTTGGGCTGCCGGGGCAGCGAACCCTACCTCCGCCACGGGGTCCTCGGCCGGGAGCTGCTCGATGCCCTCGAGCTGCCCCGCCACGGCCTGGTCTGCGAACGGCACGTCGGGGTGGGGCTGAGCGCCGAAGAGATCCGCCGCAACAGACTGCCGCTGCCGGAGCGGGACATGCTCCCGGTTTCAATCGAGGAGCAGCTCGTCTGCTACGCCGACAAATTTTATTCAAAGAACGAAAACGGGCGCCCGCCGGCGGAAAAGCCCATCGACCGGATCGTCGCGGAGCTGCGCCCGCACGGCGCCGACAAGGTGGCGCGCTTTCTGCGCTGGGCCGCCCTCTTCGGATAGCTCGGCATCTTCCCCCATCGCCGGCCGGCGGCATGAGCGCAGGCCGGCGCTCGCCGCGGCCCGAAGCGGCGGCAGCGCCCGGACGACATCGCTGCCCCCGCATGCGCGTTGACTCCGATGGCCCGCCATGGTATCCCGCAGCCTGGCTTTCATTCCAATACCTTCTCTTTGCGGGGGCCATGTCAACGGAAAGCATCATCCTGGTGCTCGGATACGCCGTCGGGCTCTACATGGCCTGGAACATCGGCGCAAACGACCTGGCCAACTCGATGGCCTCGGCAGTGGGCGCCAAGGCGATCACCGTCCGGCAGGCCATGCTGATCGCCGCGGTCCTCAACGTGGTCGGCGCCACTTTCATCGGCTCCCATGTCACCGACACCATCCGCCACGGCATAGTGGCCCCCGCAGTCCTGGCCGATCCCCGCGACACCATCGTCGGCGCCCTCTCGGCGCTTCTATCGGCCGCGCTCTGGGTCAGCTTCGCCACGTGGCGGTCGCTGCCGGTCTCCACCACCCACTCCATCGTCGGGGCCATGATCGGCTTCGGGGTCACCTCCAGCGGGTTTGCCGCCATCCAATGGAAGGTCATGAGCGGGGTGGTGCTGAGCTGGGTGATTTCACCGCTGTTTTCCCTGGCCATCGGGCTGGCCATGTTCAAGCTCATCGTGTGGCTGGTCATGGCGCGCTCCAAGCCCCACGAGCGCGCCCTGCAGTACTCGCCGCTTTTCATCGGGCTGGCCGTTTTCATCGTCGTCATGTCCTTTCTTTACAAAACCCCGTTGGGCCAGAGGCTGCAGGTGGCCACGCCGGCGGCCATGATTCTCTCGCTCCTGGCGGCGGCGCTGGTTGGCTATGCGGGCAAATGGGTGCTGGACCGCACGGTGCGCCGGCACCCCGAGCAAGGGGCGGAGGCCGTTTTCCGCTTTATCCAGGTCGGCACGGCCTGCTACGTCGCCCTGGCCCAAGGCGCCAACGACGTCGCCAACGCCATCGGGCCCCTGGCGGTGATCTACTTTTTCGTGACCTATGGCGAGATCGGCAGCAAGGTGCCCGTACCCATTTTCCTTTTGCTCTTCGGCGGCGTCGGGATCGCCGCGGGCATCATCATGGCCGGCCGGCGGGTGATGGAGACTCTGGGCGAGCGGGTCACGACCTTGACCAACACCCGCGGCTTTTCAGTCGAATTCGCCGCCGCCACCACGGTGCTGGTTGCCTCCAAGCTCGGACTGCCGGTGTCGACCACCCACTCCGCCGTGGGGGGCATCATCGGCGTCGGCCTGGCCGGGGGCATCGACGCAGTGAACCTGGGCGTCGTGTTCAAAATCATTTTGTACTGGGTGCTCACCGTCCCGGCGGCCGCGCTGACCTGCGTGGCGGTCTACACCATCCTTCGGCTCTTCCTGTAAAAACGAGGAGGCAGACATGCGCTTTCCGTTCTTCAACTTGTTCAAGCCCTCGCCGCTGGAAGGGCTGATCGAGCACATGGACAAGGTCAAGGAGTGCGGCGCCGCCTTCCAGGAGGCGATCGAGTGCCACATTTCAAACGAGTGCCAGCGCTTCGTCGAACTCAAGCAGGTCGTCGACGACCTCGAGCACCAGGCCGACGCCATCAAGCGCCGCATCCGCGGCCACCTGCCCAAGGGCACCCTCATGCCGGTGGACAAGTTCCAGCTCTTCCGCTACCTCGGCGAGCAGGACAACGTCTTGGATTCGGTGCAGGACACGCTCGATTGGCTGTCGTTCCGAAAGGAGCCGGGGGTCCCGGAGGAGCTCCACAAGGACCTCCTGCTGCTGGTGGAGGCGGCGCTGGAGGCCGTAGATGCCATGGGGATCATGCTGGCGGAGGCCCGGCACTATTTCCGGAACTACTCCGAGGGCCAGCGCGCGAAGGTCAAGGACCTCATCCGGTCCATCCGCCAGAAGGAGCACGAGGCCGACCTCGCCGAGGATCAGGTCAAGGAGAAGGTGTTCAACATGGGGTTGGATGGGGTCACGGTCTTCCACATGGTGCGGCTGGCGGAGATCATCGGATCGATCGCCGACCACGCCGAAAACGCCGGCGACATGATGCGCGCAATGATCGCCAAATGAAAGCGCCGGGTAGGCGTTGGCCTCCCGGCGCAGTGGATGTCGAACTAAGGCTTACCAGCCGTAGTTCAAATAGTCGTGGATCGAGTTGGCGGCGCCCCGCCCCGCCCCCATGGCCAGAATGACGGTGGCGGAGCCGGTGACGATGTCCCCGCCGGCCCAGACGCCCTTCTTACGGGTTTTTCCGGTCTTGGGATCGGTGTCGATGTAGCCCCACTTGTTCAGCTTTAGGTCAGGGGTCGAGCTCGTCAAGAGCGGGTTGGCGCCGGTGCCCACGGCGACGATGCACAGGTCGCAGTCGATCTTGAACTCCGAACCCTTCACGGCCACCGGCCGCCTGCGTCCGGAGGCGTCCGGCTCCCCCAACTCCATTTTGATGCACTCCATGCCCGTCAGCCGCCCCTTTTCGTTACCGAGGTAGCGCACCGGGTTGGTCAGCAGGAAGAACTCGATGCCCTCCTCCTCGGCATGATGGGCCTCGGCGGCCCGCGCCGGCATCTCCTCCCGCGAGCGCCGGTAGACCAGCCGCACGCGGTCGGCGCCCAGGCGCAGGGCAGTGCGCGCCGAATCCATGGCCACGTTCCCGCCGCCGAGCACCACGACCTCCTTGCCGCGCGGGATCGGGGTGTCCACCTTGGGGAAGAGGTAGGCCTTCATGAGGTTGGCCCGGGTGAGGTATTCGTTGGCGGAGAGGATCCCCACCAGGTTTTCGCCCGGAATGTTCATGAACTTGGGCAGCCCGGCCCCCACGCCCAGGAAGATGGCCTGGAAGCCCTGCGCGAACAACTCGTCCAGGGTGACGGTCCGGCCCACCACCGCATTGCACTCGACCTTCACCCCCAGGCGTTCGAGGAAATTGACCTCCTGGGCCACGATCTCCTTGGGCAGACGGAACTCGGGGATGCCGTAGAGCAGCACCCCGCCCGGTTTGTGAAAGGCCTCGAACACCGTCACGTCGTGACCCTTCTGGATCAGGTCGCCGGCCACGGTCAGGCCGGCGGGCCCGGCGCCGACCACCGCCACCTTCTTGCCGCTGGCGGCGGCTTTCGGCGGCAGCGCGCCCGTGCCGTGCGCCCGCTCCCAGTCCGCCGCAAAGCGCTCCAGGTTGCCGATGGCCACCGGCTCGCCCTTCTTGGCCAGAATGCACTTGCCCTCGCACTGGATCTCCTGGGGGCAGACCCGGCCGCAGACCGCCGGCAGGCTGTTCATGGTCCAGATATGGCGGATGGACTGGGTGAATTCGCCCTCGTGGATGAGCTTGATGAAGCCCGGGATGTCGACGCCGACCGGGCAGCCCTCGACGCAGCCGGGGTTTTTGCACTGCAGGCAGCGCGACGCCTCCTCGCGCGCCATCTCCGGCGTGTAGCCCGTGGGGACCTCGAGAAAGTTCCGGGCCCTCACCTGGGGCGGCTGCTCGGGCATCTGCATGCGACTTTTCTTCTGCTTTTTTTCCTTCGCCGTGGTTTCGACCGACATGTTCTCCCTCCAGCTCGCTCAGCCGTTGCGGCAGGCTATGAGTTTGGCGGCATCGTGCCGCTTATTTTTTGTGCCAGGCCTCCTCCAGCATGCAGAACTCGTTGTGGCACATCTTTTCTTCCTCGCAGTAGGCCTGCAGCCGCATCATGAGCTCGTCGAAATCCACCTGGTGGCCGTCGAACTCGGGGCCGTCCACGCAGGCGAACTGGTTCTTGCCGCCGACCGACACGCGGCAGCCCCCGCACATGCCGGTCCCGTCGACCATGATGGGGTTCAGGCTCACCAGCGTGGGCACGTTGTACTCCTTGGTCAGCTTGGAGACGAACTTCATCATCGGCACGGGGCCGATGGCCACCACGAGGTCGATCTTCTCCTTGTCCAGGATGTCCTTGAGCGCATGGGTCACGAAGCCGTGGCGGCCGTAGGAGCCGTCGTCGGTGCACACGTGCAGCTCATGCGAGGCGCTCTTCATGAACCCCTCCAGAATGAGCAGCTCCTTGGTCCGGGCGCCGATGATGGCGGTCACCCGGTTGCCGGCCTCTTTCATGGCCCGGGTGATGGGGTGCAGCACGGCCACCCCGGTGCCGCCGCCCACGCAGACCACTTTGCCCAGCTTTTCGACATGGGTGGGCTTGCCGAGCGGCCCGATCACGTCCTGGTAGCCCTCGCCGACCTTCAACGTCTTGAAAAGAGCGGTGGATTTGCCGACCACCTGGTAGATCACGGCGATGATGCCTTTGTCGGCATCCGTGTAGGCCATGGTGAGCGGGATGCGCTCGCCGGTGTCGTTGGCCTTGAGGATCACGAACTGGCCGGGCTTGGCCTTCCTGGCGATCAGGGGGGCCTCGATTTCATTCAGAACCACGGTGCCTTGAGACATCTCCTCGCGTTTGACGATTTTGAACATGGGGTCCCTCCAGGCGGTGAATTCAAAAAGCAGCCATCTCCAAGATTGCGGATATTCTCAAATCGGAACAATCAAATCAAGGCAAAAAGCGCGGGGGGGGGAAAAAGAGGCGCATGCCCCATGCGTCTTATCTGAATTACGGTCCTGCACCGGCGCCCGGACGCGGGGCCTTGTTGAAAGTCTTCATTAGGGGTAATAGTGTTTCGAAATTCAATCAGCGGATCTCGCGAACCACATGCATCTTTTCGACAGCCACTGCCACCTCGACGACCCCGCCTACGCGGATGACCTGGGGGGCGTGCTCGACCGCGCCCAGGCCGCCGGGGTCAGGCGCATGATGACGATCGGCGTCACGCTCGAGACCTCGCACCGGGCAGTGGCGCTGGCCAAGGCCCGGCCGGGGCTTTTCGCCTCGGTGGGCGTCCACCCCCACGACGCCCAGGCGTGCAGCGAGAGCGTCTTGGAGGCGCTGGCGAGCCTGGCCAAGGACCCCGCGGTCCGCGCCTGGGGGGAAATCGGCCTGGACTTCAACCGCATGTACTCCCCGCGGGATTCGCAGGAAAAATGGTTCGTCCACCAGCTCGAGGCCGCCTCCGAGCTGGGGCTGCCGCTGATTTTCCACGAACGCGACAGCAACGGTCGCTTCTTGGAGCTGCTGCGCACCTGCCCGCCTCCGGCCGGGGCGGCGGTCGTGCACTGCTTCAGCGGGAGCCGCTCCGAGCTGACGCGCTATCTCGACCTGGGCTGCTACATCGGCATCACAGGGATCCTGACCCTCAAGGAACGCGGGGAGCCGCTGCGGCGGCTGGCCGTTGAGATCCCCGCCGAACAGCTGGTCGTTGAAACCGATGCCCCCTACCTCGCACCCGAGCCCGAGCGGCGCCGCCAGCGCCGCAACGAGCCCGCATTCGTACGTTCGGTGCTGCTCAAACTGGCCGACGTGCGGCGCGCGGACCCGCTGGCGCTGGCGCAGCAGGTGTATGCCAACACCTGCCGCCTGTACCGGCTCGAGAACGACGAGAAGGATACCCATGGCCACCCGGCGCGCCTCTGACCCCCGCCGCAGGGGTCGCCCCGCGGCAGCGGCCCGGGGCCTGTTTTTTTTAGCCGCGCTGTTCGTCGCGGCCCGGCCGGCTCCGGCTTTTGCCGGTCCGGCCTTCCGCATGGCCGATGCACTCGTGTGCACCATCGAAGCCTCGACCGCCCCCGGTGACATCGGCAAAAAAATCACCCTCTCCGGCCTGACGACGGAGGCCCCCAAGGCGGTATTCGAAAACCACATCCGCTCCGCCATGGTCAAGCTTTTCGAATCCGACGCCACTCTGGTCATCCAACTGGTGGCCACGGTCAGCGGCAGTGTGGACACCATCGTCATCGACACGCGCAGCGGCCGCTTCGCGCACACCGCCGCCGGCTCTTTTCCGGCCGAGTTGCACGCCGTTGCCGAGACCGGAACCTGCCGGCCGGAGTGAGGGTTTGCCGGCTTGCCACAGCTGGAGTCATCGGCTCAGCGCCGCTTTGTTTCCAGGAGCCACGCCATGCGCCTTGCCCCTTTTCGGCTGGAACGCTATTTCGCCCGCCACGAATTCAACGTGGAGCACCTGCTGTGCAGCGCCGACTGCGAATCCCTCGCCGTCCGGGAGCTGCTCGCGCTTGAACCGGATGCGCCCGACCGGTTCCAGCAGCTCCGGCTCGGCTACACGGAGTCCCAGGGCTCCTCAGGCCTGCGCCGGGAGATTTGCCGCCTGTATCAATCCATTGTTCCCGAACAGGTGCTGGTCCATGCCGGCGCCGAGGAGGCGATCTTCCTTTTCATGCACGCAGCGCTCAGCCCCGGCGACCACCTCATCGTCCACACCCCCTGCTACCAGTCGCTCGCCGAAGTGGCCCGCAGCATCGGCTGTGAGGTCACACCGTGGGCCGCGCAGGAGTCCCGCGGATGGCGGCTGAGCCTGTCGGACGTAGAGCAGGCCGTCAGGCCGAACACCCGGGCGATCGTGGTCAACACGCCGCACAACCCGACCGGCTACCTGATGCGCCCGGAGGAGTTTCGCGAGCTTCACCGGGTCGCCGACCGGCATGGGGTCATCCTCTTCTCGGACGAGGTCTATCGGGAGTCGGAGTACGACCCCGCATATCGGCTGCCCCCGGCGTGTGATCTGAGCGACCGGGCCGTCTCCCTGGGCGTCATGTCGAAAACCTACGGGCTGCCGGGCTTGCGCATCGGCTGGGTCGCGACACGGAACACCGCCGTCTACGAGCGCATGGCCGCGTTGAAGGACTACACCACCATCTGCAACAGCGCCCCGAGCGAATTTCTGGCCGAACTCGCCCTGCGCCACCGCGCGCTGCTCATCGCACGCAACGTTTCCATCCTGACGGAAAACCTTGCTCTCTTAGATGACTTTTTCGAGCGGCACCCGGCCACCTTCCGGTGGCATCGGCCGAAGGCGGGGCCCATCGGGTTTCCACGGCTGATAGGCGCGGAGGTCGAGGCGTTCTGCCACGAGCTCGTGACCACGGCGGGAGTGCTGCTGCTGCCGGGCACCGTGTTCAACGACAGCGGCAACCACGTTCGCATCGGGTTTGGGCGGCGCAACATGCCCCAGGCGTTGGCCCGGCTGGAGGAATTTCTGAAGAACCGGGGATGAACCCGCTCGGTTCAACCGGCGCAGAAGCGCTCAGGCGGGTTGGCTCGTCGAGGGATACACGGCGATCGCCGCTGCCGACACGTTAAAAAATGAACGCAAACAGACAACCGCACCCCGAGGCGGCCGCATCCGAAAATGAGAGGATGCGGGTCCGCTACCCGATCTGGGTCAAAATATTTGCAGGCAGCCTGCTGCCGGCCGTGGTGCTGATAGCAGCGGCGCTGCTGTATCACCAGGACCTGGACTCCCTCGGCCGCAGCGCGGGACAGATCCTCTCTCAGAATTACAAGAGCATCAAGGCGGCCAAGCAGTCCCGCAAAACGATCGAGGAGACCCGCAACCTGATGCTGGAACAGATGTCAAGAGGCCTTCAACCTGCATTGGGTGTCCCCGAAACCCTGGCACGGATCGAGGCCCCCTTGAACATGTGCAAAGCGAATATCACCGAGGTGGGGGAGCGGGAGCTGATCGAGCGGGTGATGGCGGATTTCAACCGGTATCAAATCACGCTCCCGTTTTTCGCGGAGGCAACGCCGGAGATCTGGCATACTCCATTATTTTCGGAGCTGCTTAAAAATTCCGCGACGCTGATCCGCAGGCTCGACGAATTGGTGGAGCTCAACGAAGCCGCCATGGAGCGGTCGGACCGGGAGACGCAGCTTCTGGCCGCCCGGGCTCAGCGCAGGGGGGCGCTGTTGTTTACCATGGCGATCATCGCCATGCTGGCCTTGAGTTTCCTTCTCTCGTATCGGATCGCCAAGCCGGTCATGGCGCTCGCCCGCCTTCTTTCGGCGGCCAAGGAGGGCAGCGGCGCATATCCGCGGTTTGAGGTCCGGTCACGAGACGAAGTCGGCTTTCTGACCGAGGCGTTCAACCGGCTCTTAAGGCGCCTGGAACATCATGATCATTACCGTGATGATATCCTGGCGACCGAGAAGGAAAAAGTGCGCCGGGCCGAGGAGGCCAAGGGCAAATTTATCGCCGACATCTCCCACCAGCTCAAAACGCCGATGACCTCCCTGGCGATGAGCGTGAGCCTGCTCCATGAGCGCGGCGAAGAGCTGGAGAGCGGCAAACGCGCCCGGCTTCTTGAAACCGCAAGAGAAGACTGCCTCCGGCTCTCCGCCTTGATCAACGAGCTGGTGGATGTATCGCGTCTCGAGGCCATGGCGCGCCCTCGGCCCAAAGAGACCATCGAGGTCTCACAGCTGGTCCGCGAATCGATCGCTCCGTTGCTCAAACAGGCCGAAGAAAAACAGATCCGATTGGAGATCGACCTGCCGCCCGGGCTGCCCCCCATCACGATCGACTCTTTTCGGTTCCCGTGGGTGATCACCAACCTGGTCGGCAATGCGCTGCGGCATACCGAAAAGGGCGGGAGCGTGAGCGTCAAGGTTCGCAAAAGAGGCAGCCGCTTCTACTTCGAGTGCACCGACACCGGCAGCGGCATCGAACCGCGCTACCTGCCGCACATCTTCGACCGCTACACCCAGTTCAGCGAACGCGGCAAGCGCGGCACGATCGGCCTCGGCCTGGCGATCGTCAAGGACGTCATCGAACATCACAACGGGGATATCCACGTCGAAAGCCATCTGGGAAAGGGAACGAGGTTCATCTTCTGGATTCCGAACCCATGAGGGGGAGCGCTTTGAGAAAAGTCCTGGTCATAGATGATGATCGCAACATCGCGACGACCCTGGCGGTCTACCTGGAAGACAAAGGGCTTGAGGTCCTCTTGGCACGCAGCGCATCGGAAGGAGTCCAGCTGTTCCGCCGTGAGGTGCCGGACATCGTGATTCTGGACATGAAGCTTCCCGATGGCAGCGGGCTGGAGGTTTTAAAGGAGATCGTCGCCACAAGCCCCGGCACTCAGGTGGTGATGATCACCGCCTATGCCACCATCGAAACCGCCGTCCAGGCGGTCAAGATAGGGGCGTTCGACTACCTTCCCAAACCGTTCGTGCCCGGGCAGCTGGATTTGATTTTAGAGAGGCTGAAACGGTTCCAAAGCCTGGAGCTGGAGGTCGCTGCATTAAAAGGGCTATTTTCGGATGGCGGGTTTCTCACCCGCAACAAAAAGATGCGCCGCCTGCTGAATACCGCCAAATTGGCGGCCGAGTCCAGCGCGACGGTGTTGATCACCGGCGAGAGCGGCACCGGAAAAGGACTGCTCGCGCGCTTGATCCACGACTGGAGCCCTCGCACCAGCGGCCCTTTTGTCACGGTGGACTGTGCCGCCTTGCAGGAAAACCTGCTGGAGAGCGACCTCTTCGGCCATGTCAAGGGATCCTTCACCGGGGCCACCCATGACAAGACCGGCAAATTGAAACTGGCCGCGGGCGGCACGGCCTTTTTGGATGAGATCTCCGAGGTCCCGCTGCCGGTGCAGGGCAAACTGCTGCGCTTCCTGCAGGATCGTGAATACGAGCGGGTCGGCGACCCTCAACCGCAGACGGTCGATGTGCGTGTGATCGCCGCGACGAACCGCGATTTGGAGGAGATGGTGCGGCACGGCGACTTCCGCGAGGATCTCTTTTTCCGGTTGAATGTGGTCGAACTGTTCCTCCCGCCTCTGCGTGAACGCCCGGAGGACATCCCCATTTTGTCGGACTTCTATCTGAAACGTTCGGCACGCGTGAATGCCAAGGCGGTTTCAGGCATCGCCACCGAAACCATGCAGCTGCTCCAGCTCTATCCCTGGCCGGGGAACGTGAGGGAATTGGTCAACACCATCGAGCGGGGCGTCATACTGTCCCAGGAACCCGTCCTGGGAATCGCATCCCTGCCGCCGCACATTGCAAATTACAAGATTTCCGCAGGCAGCGCAGAGCCTTTCGAGAATTTGGCCGAGATGGAAAAGCGGCACATCCAAAACGTCATTCTGCACTCCCCGTCGTTGGAAGAGGCGGCTAAACGGCTGGGGATCGATCCGGCAACCTTATGGCGCAAGCGTAAAAAATACAGCCTCGACTGAACTCATTGCAAATTGCAGGGCCTTTTTCCTGCACAATTCAATCCGCGACCCGCCCGACGATTTCCCGCCCTCCGCCATTCCACCGTTACATTCTGAAATAACAACATAAAGAACGTGCGGCATTTTTCTTGCTGATCGGAATTCCCGGCTGAGTTTTCGATCGATGCAGATGCGAACCGGCCGATCCATGCGAAGGAGGCTGCAAATGATTTCACCTACGGGTCGAGGCGAAATCCTGGTCTGTCAGTTTCCGCAGGCACTGGCCATGGAAGGCGTGAGAAACGGCCTGACGCTCGCGCGCAGCCCGATGGCCTGCCTGGATGCGGCCGTGACCAGGCAATTTGCAGGGATCCTGATCTATTTCGCGACGCGGATGATCAAAGAGCGCAATTCCCTGGTCGAGTTGTGCGCAGATCTCAACGATATCCCTTTCGCCTGCAGCGCTCGAAAGTGCGTCTCGTTGTCTGGCCGCAACCGCGACCTGCTGGCCCAGCTCAAAGCATCGGGCATCGAATACGTCGACATCCGCCTGACGACGGAACCGGTCGACCCGTGGCGCATGTGGGAGCGGCTCAACGGGTCGGGGTCAGCCTTGCGCATCGACGCCCATCTTTCCCGGTTGTGCCCCTTTTTGCGCTACAGGCCGATCAGCGACCAAAGCGAAATGATCACCTGCGCGGCCTACCGCTACCGGATGGTGCTGGGGGGCCGCCGGCTGCGTGACGTCTGCCAGTCCGAAGCCTATTTGCAATGCGACTTCTACCTGAACCCACGGACGGCCGCATGACGCTCAAGAACCGGTTTCAAAAATTGAGCCCGGCGACCCTGGTGCTGGCGAGCTTCCTGCTGGCCATCCTGGTCGGCGGCAGTTTGTTGAGCCTGCCGTTTTCGACGAGCGCGGGTTCGATCCGGTGGATCGATGCCCTCTTTACGGCCACCTCGGCCGTGTGCGTCACCGGACTGACCGTCGTGGATACGGGCACCTACTTCACCGCCATCGGGCAGGCAATCATTCTTTGCTTGATCCAGACGGGCGGCATCGGCGTAATGACGATCGCCGTCGTGCTGTTCGGGTGGGTCGGCCGGAGGATATCCTTCCACCAGCGCATGGCCATGCAGGATCTGTTCGCCAACAAGCCCCGGGAGGACATTCTGAGTCTTGTGAAAAGCATCATCGTCTTCACCCTCTCGGCGGAGGCGCTGGGGGCGGCGCTGTTGTGCATCCGCTGGACGCGGGAGCTTCCGTTCACGGCCGCGCTTTACACCTCCCTGTTCCATGCCGTTTCGGCGTTCTGCAACGCCGGGTTCTCGACGTTTCCGGACAGCATGGTGCGCTATAGGGACGATGTGCTGCTGAACCTTACCATGAGCGGGCTGATCGTGGTCGGAGGCATCGGCTTCCCAGTATTGTACGACCTGCAGCAGCGGCTGCGCCTGCGCGGCAAATCGCCCATGCGGCTTTCGATCCAAACGAAAACCGTGCTTGTGACGACCCTCTGCTTGATCGTCGCCGGGGCCGCCATGTTCTGGTTGCTGGAATCGGCCTCTTCGGGCGCGTCCTATCCGGTGCAGGAACGCATCCTGGCGGCGACGTTCCAGTCCATCACCTGCCGGACGGCGGGATTCAATACCGTGGATATCGCCGCCCTGAATGAAGCAACCCTGTTGATGATGATCTTTCTCATGTATTTCGGCGCCTCCCCGGGTTCCTGCGGCGGCGGAGTCAAAACCACCACGCTGGCGCTGGCGGTCACCTTCGCCGTCAGTCGCACGCAGCGAAAACGGCGTGTCAACATCTGTCGCAAGAGCATCCCGGAGGAGACGGTCACCCGCAGCGTCTCGTTGATGCTCATGTCGGCGGCCATCATCGTGGCGGTGCTCTTCATGCTCTTGATCGGCGACTGTGTCGGGGACCACAACGTGCCCTCCTACCAGCACGCAGGCTTTCTCGCCTACCTGTTCGAAACCGTCTCGGCCTTCGGCACGGTGGGGTTGTCGATGGGCATGACGGCGGATTTGAGCGATTGGGGCAAAGCGTGGATTATGTTAATGATGCTGATAGGGCGGGTGGGGGTGTTGACCTTCTCCTATATCATCGCCGGAAACAGTGCGACCAAGGGCATCGAGTATTCTGAAGAAAACATCATGATCGGCTGACCAGGAGGTCGGCGATGAAGCGATTTGCAGTCATCGGTTTGGGGAATTTCGGTTTTCATGTCGCCCAGGCGCTCTTCGAAGACGGCAACGAGGTGGTCGCCATCGACATGGACAAGAGCCGCGTTCAGGCCATCGATGCGCATGCGACCGAGGCCATCGTCATGAACGCGGTCGACAAGGAGATGATGAAGGCTCTCGGCATGGAGCAGTTGGACGGCGTGGTCGTGTCGACCGGGGCCAACATCAGCACGAGCGTTCTGATCTGCCTGCACTTGCAGGAGCTGAAGGTGAAGCGCATCATCGCCAAAGCGATCGACGACGATCATGCCAAGGTCCTGACGAAAGTCGGCGCAACCGAGATCATCCACCCGGAGCGGGACATGGCCCTGCGGGTCGCCCGCAACTTGTCGCGGCCGAACATCATCGATTTCATACCGCTGGCCGCAGACTTCGACCTGGCGCAGATAGACCCTCCGCGGGAATTCATCGGCAAGAGCCTCAAGGAGCTCAACCTGCGGGCAAAATACAAGGTCCACATCATTGCGATCAAGGAGCTGGTCCCGGAAAATTTTATCCTTGTTCCGCCTGCGAACTTTATCATCAAGGATAGCGACATTTTGATTGCTTTGGGAAAATCGGAGGACATAAAAGGGATAAGAGCCTTGGCGTGATCGAGACCCAAGGGAATTCTTGCCGTCAAGAAAATGATTCCGGCGCACAGGCGGGCACATCAAGGGGATCGCGGTTCCGGAGCCGGGCTTTTGTCTGGGAGGGTTCGTATGCGAGCGGCCTGGCCATCCCGCTTGCAAATATTTTTCCCCGCCGCATAGTGGGTCACGGAATCGATCATCCCGGCCTATCGCTTCCGGAGGGCGGCGCTTGGTTGTACCATTTTGAAACACCAGATGATTTGCATCCAAAGGAGACTGCGGCATGGATCGCAGGAGCGTTTTGGTTGTCGGCGGCAGCTCGGGCATCGGGCTTGAAATCGTAAAGGGGCTGGCCCTGCAGGGCGACGAAACCTACGTGGGCTCGCGCACGACGGAGAAACTCGCCGGCGTCGAAAAGGTGCACCATCTGGCCTTCGACGTCCAAGAGCTCCCCGACCAGCTGCAGGGGCTGCCCGATGTGCTGAACGCACTGGTCTACTGCCCCGGCACCATCCGGCTGAAACCCTTCCAGCGCCTCACGCGGGAGGAGTTTCTGGAAGATTGGCAGATCAATTTTCTGGGCGCCGCCCGCACCATCCAAGCCTGCCTGCCCCATCTGAAAAAAGCCCCCGCCGGGGCGTCGATCGTGCTGTTCAGCACCGTTGCGGTCGCATGCGGCATGCCCTTCCATGCGTCGATCGCGGGCGCCAAGGGCGCCGTCGAGGGCCTGACGCGATCGTTGGCGGCCGAGCTGGCCCCCCGCATTCGCGTCAACGCGATCGCCCCCTCCTTGACGGATACCCCGCTGGCCGCCGACCTCCTGGCCGGCGACGAAAAGCGCAAGGCCGCCGCGGAGCGCCACCCGCTCAAGCGCATCGGCTCGGCGCAGGAGATCGCCCGCCTGGCGCTCTTTCTTCTGTCCGACGATGCCGCCTGGATCAGCGGGCAGATCCTGCATGCCGACGGGGGCATGGGAACGCTGAAGACCTTCAAATAGCCGTTGCCTCACGCCAAACGCCTGTTGCGGCAAACCGCCGGGAAGCTGACCGGCTCGATTTCCGACAGGCCGTTCGATCGGCAGAAAACCGCCCGGCAGGGTTTCATCATCTCGATCGCCTGCGCAGTGACCGCCGTGGCAGCGCTCCTGGCTGACAGGATGCTGCCGCAACTTCTCATGCGCATCTTCCACTCCCCGGCAGTCGCGAAGTGCGGCTTCTTCGCCGCCGTATCGGCTGCGATCTTTCGGTACGGGCTGCTTCGCCGCAAGAAGCACCCCCAGCGTGGCGACAGCAATGAAGCGGTGTTCTTTTTAGGCGTCCTGGCGCCGGCGGCAGGCGTGTCCTTTCTCGGCGTCGCCATCGACACAGGCACAGCTCGCAGCTCCGTGCCATCCCGGTTCGCCGCGTTTTCATATGCGCTATCGGGATCATGGTTCCCATCGACGCAGGTCTGGGTTTTCGGCCTGCTGTCTTTGGGAGTCTGGATTCGGCTCAAACCAGAGTCCTCGGCCTTCTGCACCTCTTCGTGGCTCTGTGGCTCATGTCCATCTTCGGAAACAAGAGCGACACGGCGCAATGGCAAAGAGCGGAACGGCGCGGCCTTGGCCTGACCTTTCTCTTTATCGACCTCTATACGCGCTTTTTTGAATGCTTTTGGGATTCGATCCACAAAGCAGCCTTCTTCGCGGTCCTTGCCGTCAGCTTTTGGTGCATCGGTCGCCGCGCAGAGGCGCTTTGGCACTTCGGCGAGCGCAGGCTGCAATCCGACAGCGGCGAAAAGACGAACTCCTCGGGCGGGTGCGGCTAACGCCCGGATTTCGCGCATTCGTTGTTGCCTGCCGTGAAGCCGTGGGGCCTTCCCCGGCGAAGGCGCCATGAAAAAAGGGCCGGGGTATGGCCCCGGCCCTGCGGCGTGCCTAATGCCAAGATGATGCCGTCACGACCATTTGCTCATGTCGAGGCTCTTGTCGGTCTTGGCGACGATGGAAGCCCCGACCAAATCGCCGGTGATGTTGAGCGAGGTGCGGCCCATGTCCAGGATCGCGTCGATCCCCAGGATCATGGCATAGGCCATGGCCACCGCCGAGCCCTCTTTGACCTCCAGCCCCACCGAGTTCAACACCATGAGCAGGATGATGACCCCGGCGCCCGGAACGCCGGCCGCCCCGATCGAGGCCAGGGTGGCGGTGAGGATGATGGTCATCTGGGAGCCAAAGTCGAGGGGGGAGCCGATGGCGAAGGCGACGAAAAGCGCGCAGACCCCCTGGTAAATCGCCGTTCCGTCCATGTTGACGGTGGCCCCGAGCGGAAGCGTGAAGGAGCTTATGCTCCGGGGCACCCCCAGGTTCTCCTCCGAGTTGCGCATGGTGATGGGCAGGGTGGCGCTGGAGCTGCGGGTGACGAAGGCAGTCAGCATGGCCTCCTTGGACCCGCTCAGAAAGCGGGTGAGCTTCAGGCCGAAGATGGCGAGGCCCCCGCCGTAGGTGACCAGCAGGTGGGCGATCAGGCCCAGGTAGACCGTGAGAGTGACCATGCCGAGGGGGCCGAGGGCCTTGGCCCCCTGCTGGGCGAAGACGACGGCGATCAGGGCGAAGACCCCGATGGGGGCGTATTGCATGACCCCGCGCACGATTTTGTAGATGGCCTCGGCCGCGCCGTCGAAGAATTTGAGAACGGCGGCGGCACCGCTGCTGAGCCGCTCCTCCTTGCTTTCCGCCAGGAAGGAGAGGGAGAACCCGAAAACGATGGCGAAGAAGATGATCGGGAGCACCTCGCCTCTGGCCAGGGCCCCGATCGGGTTGGTGGGGATGATGGCGAGCAGGGTGTCGACCACGTTGGGCTGGGTCAGGGCTTTTCCCGCGGCCTGGCCCGCGCTCAGGTTCAACCCGGCGCCCGGCTGCAGGATGTTGGCGAAAATCAGCCCGATGACCACCGCCGCCACGGTCGTGGCCATGTAGTAGATGAAAATCTTGACCCCCACCTTTCCCAGGCGCGCGGGGCTCAGGCTGGCGGCCCCCACCACGAGGGAGAAGAAAATCACCGGCACCACGATCATCTGCAGCAAACGGATGAAAATGTCGCCGAACGGCTTCACCCACAGGATCGAAGGCCCTGCGGCCAGGCCCACGATGGCCCCCAGGATCAAGCCGATCAGGATCCGCACGAGGAGATTGGACTTGAAATACCAACTCATGAACCCGCTCTTGCCCGAGTGCTCCGCTGCCATAGGCCACCTCCTTAAGGTTGGGTAAGTTGGGTGTGAGAGTGTTCGACGGCGCATAGATCCTCGCCGCCTCCGACATGCCGCATGTTTTTCTCAACCGGCGCTGCGGGCCTCTTTGACGATGGCCTCCGCCAGGATCTGGGCGGAATCGAACAACTTGACGGCCGCTCTGATCTCGTGGCCGATGATCGAGAGCTCCGTGCAGGCGACCAGCAGCGCCTCGGCGCCGCGTGCAGCCAGATCATCGGCGGCCGCCTGCACCGCCGCCACGGCCTCGCTCCCGCAGCCGCCGGCCTTGATCCGCCTGATGGTCTGCATCACATCGTGTTGACGGCGATCCCCCGGCGGCAGCAGTGCCGCACCGGCCCTTGCGAACCGGTCCTCGTAGAGCTTCAACCGCAGCACGGCGCTGGAGGCGAGCAGCCCCACGGAGCGGAGGCCGGGGGTTTGCCCGGTGACCTCCCGCACCGCCAGATCGATCATGTCTAGCAGCGGGACGGCAACCGCCTCCTGGATCTCCCGGTGGTAATAGTGGGCGGTGTTGCACGGCATGGCCAGGAAATCGGCCCCCCATGCCGCCAGCCGGCGGGCCATCTCCTGCAGACAGGGAGCCGGGCTTTCGCCTCCCCCTTCGATGAGGGCGCGGATGCGGGATGGCACCTTGGGGTTGTTGTCGACGAGCATCCGAATGTGGTCGACATCGTCCAGGGCCGGGGTGGCCTTGATGACCCGGGCCATGAGGTCGACCGTCGCCTCCGGCCCCATCCCGCCGATGATTCCGACTATTTTCTCCCGCATCGCCAGGCGCTTCCCATAAATTAAGGTCAGTCGGCCACCGCCTCTAAACCGAGCACCGGCTTGATATAGGCATAAAGCCCCGGGGGGCCGCCGGTGTGGACGAAAAGGATCTTCTCGCCTTTCTTGAAGCAGCCCGCGCGGCTCAGACCGGTCAGGCCGGCCACGGCTTTCCCGGTGTAGACCGGGTCGAGCAGGATGCCCTCGGTCTTGGCCATCAGATTGACGGCCTCGACCATTTTCTGGTTCGGCACCACGCGCTCGGCGTTCTTGAGCGCCAAATCGCAGCCGATGGGCCCGCCCGCGGCCGCGGTGAAACGCGGCAGGGATGCGACGGGGGTGCGGCCGGCGGAGTAGCTCCGAAGGGCAAATTCGGCCTGATTCATGGTCTTCCTCCGTTCGGTTTAAAGGCTGGCGATGGCTTCAGCGATTTCCGGGGCAGAGAAGCTGACGACCGCAGGTTCCTCAAACGCCGGGATCGGGGATTCGGGAGGGGCTTGACGGATGCTGAGGCCCGGGAGAGGCGCTGGGCGACGACCTTTGATTTCAGGCGAAACGCACCGGCGCCCGCATCGGCAATCTGAGCCAACACCTCGCCAAACGGATTCTTGTCACCCATGGCGTGCGGCCTTCGGAGGTTGAAAGGGATCTCGCCTGGACCCGAAATTGACATAACCTTCCCGGCAGGTCAACGGAATTGAGAGAACTTTAATCCCTCTCCGATGGCATGTCCGCAAACCGGGCGGATTGTCCGCATAGCCCGTGGCCAACTACCGACAGCTTTGTCCTGCCGCATGCGCGTTGCTGACAATTAACGCCATCGGCTGCAACATAGCGCAACATATTGCAATGCTAAAAAACAAGTGGCGCGCGTCCCCCCCCCCCCCTGAGCTCGACCACCTATTGCCCCTGTTTTTCGACCGCTTGTTCTCCTGCTCTTTGAGGTCGTCTTGCCGGACGACAGCGAAAGCAGCGATGCATGCCGCCCCCGCCGCCGCAGACTCTCCTTGATTTGCCTTGCGAGCTCTCTTCTGGTTGGGGAGGACTACGAGCGCCGGCAGCGGCTGCAGAGCGCCAGATTAGGGCTGCCGGAGGTGGTTGCGGTCGCCTGCCGGCATTCGGGGGGCTCTCCCGAAGAGCTGGCCGGCTCTCGCTGCGGCAAACGCTCTCGCCCCACCTTTCGGCCGCGTCTCCCGGCCGGGGGTCCGCCGCGCGCCGCCAGATAATCAATAATCGACGGGCTGTTGCCCAAATAAGTCTTGAAAAATTCTCTCGAATTTGCTAGTTAGTTATATTACAGCAAATCAAGGAGAGCCTTCCTGCCATGATGGGTC
>JALOOU010000100.1 GCA_025454255.1 Desulfobacterales bacterium
CTTGCTCAGCATCTCGAACTTCTTGGCCCCCTCTTCCATGGCCAGCTCGAGGAAGGCGTCGCGGGTGCCGGAGGTCGGCGGCGGGCCGAGGACTTCGATCTTGACGGCCGGCAGCTCGGCATTCACCTCTTTCCAGGTCTTGTAGGGGTTGGGGATCAGTTTGGCGCCCTGGGCGTCGGGTACCTCCTTGGCCAGGGCCAGGAAAAGGTCCTTGCGGGTCAATTTCAGGACCGGGGCTTTCTTGGCGTTGGCCACGGCGATCCCGTCGTAGCCGACCTTGACCTCGACGACCTCGGTCACCCCGTTCTTCTGGCAGGCCTCGAGCTCCGAGGCCTTGATGGCGCGCGAGGCGTTGGAGATGTCGGCGTGCTGGACGCCCACCCCGCCGCAGAAGAGCTTGAACCCGCCGCCGGTGCCGGTGGATTCGATTTTAGGGGTCTTGAAGGAGCCCATCTTACCGAAGCGCTCGGCCACGACGGTGGAGAAGGGGTAGACGGTCGAGGAGCCGACGATGCTGATGTAGTCCCGCTGCTGGGCAAAGCCGGTTCCGAGCGATGCCGCCAGGAAGGCGGCGGCCAGGGTGAAAATGACAACTCTCTTCATGCTTCCTCCTTGTGGTGGTGTTGCGTTGGATAATCGATTTTAGCCGAACCGGATGGCGTTTCCGATGGTTGACCCCGAAGATAGGGACCGATTATGAGCCGAGTATGAGCATCGTGTTTGAATTTGATTGGCGTGAGCGCCTACCAGCGCCGTTCGAATTTTTTGCGCAGGATCACGGCGGTGGCATTCATCACCAGCAGAAAAGCGAGCAGCACGATGATGGCGGCCGAGGTGCGCTCCACGAAGGCGCGCTCCGGGCTGTCCGCCCAGAGGTAGATCTGGACCGGAAGCACCGTGGCCGGATCGAAGATCCCCTTGGGGATGTCCACGATGAAGGCCACCATGCCGATCATGAGCAGCGGGGCGCTCTCCCCAAGTGCCCGCGCCATGCCGATGATGGTGCCGGTCAGCATGCCCGGCAGCGCGAGGGGCAGCACGTGGTGGACCACCATCTGCATTTTGGAGGCGCCCACCCCCAGCGCCGCCTCGCGGATCGAGGGCGGCACCGATTTCAACGCCGAGCGGCTGGCGATGATGATGGTGGGCAGCGTCATCAGGGTGAGCACCAGCCCGCCCACCAGCGGCGCCGAGCGCGGCAGGCCGAAAAAGTTCAAAAAGACGGCGAGCCCCAGGAGCCCGAAGACGATCGAGGGCACCGCCGCCAGGTTGTTGATGTTGACTTCGATCAAATCCGTCCAGCGGTTCTTGCGGGCGAACTCCTCGAGGTAGACCGCGGCGGCGACCCCGACGGGGAAGGAGAGCAGCAGGGTGATGACCAGGGTGTAAAACGACCCCATGACCGCCCCCCAGATCCCCGCCTGTTCCGGTTCGCGCGAATCGCCCGACCTGAAGAAGGTCAGGTTGAATTTCGTGTCGACCCGGCCGTCGGCCGTGAGCCGGTCGAGCCAGGCGAGCTGCCGGTCGGAGACCCGCCGGTTCTCCTCGGCCACATCGCGGCTGAACTGGCCCTTGACGATCATGTCGATGTCGTCGTCGGCGAAGACCCATACCGGCACGGTTTTGCCGATGATGTCGGGGGCGCCGAGGGCCATGTTGCGCAGCTCGAAGGCCGCCGCGGTGCTGATCATGCTGTTCAGCAGCCGCCGCTCCTGGCGGCTTTGGACCTCGGGGAACTTCTCTTGAAGCGCCGCGCGGACCAGGGCCTCGTAGTCGGCGCTCGCCAGCGTGTCCCGCTGCAGCTCCGCGGCATCGAAGGTGATGTCGAGCAGGATGCGGGTCTGCCAGAAGGCGGTGTAGCCGTTGCCGATGATGCTGATGAAGAGCAGCGCCAGGGCGGTGATGCTCAAAACGATGGCGGCAAAGCCGTAGAAGCGGAAGCGCCGCTCGGCCCGGTAGCGCCGGGCGAGCCCCTGCTTGACGATGTCGATGGTGCGGATCTGGGGTCCTTGGCTGTTCATGGCGCTGCCGTTTCGCAACCTCCCGCCCACGTAAGGTGTTTCCCTTCCCGAATAAGCCCCGCCGGGGCGGGACCGCGATGCGATCGCGGCGGGAAGCCGCTCTCGCAGAAACTCAACCGGCTCAGCGGATGAAGCGGCGCACTCCGCGCCGTGCGGCGCTGAGCGCCCGCCCTATTCATATTGTTCACGGTATTTACGCACCACATACAAGGCGATGATGTTGAGGCACAGGGTGATGACGAAGAGCACCAGCCCCAGGGCGAAGGCGGCCAGGGTCTTGGGGCTGTCGAACTCCTGGTCCCCGACCAACAGGGTGACGATCTGCACGGTCACGGTGGTCACCGCCTGCAGCGGATTGGCGGTCAGGTTGGCCGAGAGCCCGGCCGCCATGACCACGATCATAGTCTCGCCGATCGCACGCGAGACGGCCAGGAGCACGCCGCCGATGATCCCGGGAAGCGCGGCCGGGATGATCACCTGCCGGATGGTCTCGGACTGGGTGGCGCCCAGGCTGTAGGCCCCGTCCCGCAGCGACTGGGGCACGGCGTTGATGAAATCGTCGGAGAGCGAAGAGACGAAGGGGATGATCATGACCCCCATCACCAAGCCCGCCGCCAATGCGCTTTCCGAGGCGACATCCAACCCCAACCACTGGCCGAACCCGCGGATGTGGGGCGCCACGGTCAGGGCCGCAAAGAATCCGTAGACCACGGTGGGAATCCCCGCCAGCACCTCGATCAGGGGTTTGGCCACCGCACGCAAGCGCTTGCCGGCATACTCGGAAAGGTAAATGGCGGACATCAGGCCGATGGGAACCGCGACGAACATGGCGATGGCCGAGATCAAGGCGGTGCCGACAAAGACCGGTACGGCGCCGAAGGCGCCCGACGCGCCCACCTGGTCGGCCCGGATGGCCATCTGGGGGCTCCAGTTGAGGCCGAACAGGAACTCGGTCACCGGGACGACCCGGAAAAACAGGATCGACTCGTAGAGCACCGAGAGGACGATGCCGATCGTGGTGAAGATCGCGATGGTGGAGCAGGCGATCAGAACCAACGTGAGAATGCTCTCGACCTGGTTGCGGGCGCGCAGGGCGGGCACGATGCGGCTGCGCACCAGCAGCAGGGCGGCGATCCCCACGCACAGCGAGATCACCGCGAGCGCGGCGTGACTGGTCGCCTTGAGACTGCGGTAATGGTCCGCCGCCGCCTGCATGGCCGGGTCCACCGTCGCCGCAACGACGTTGCCGGCCACGATGTTGCGGATGTCGTTGACGACCAGGTTTATCCGGTCCGCCGGCAGCCCGCGCAAGGCCTCGGGCAGCCCGGAGACCACCAGGTGCGTGATGATCTGGGTCTCGCAGGCCAACCAGGCCGCAAATACGAAAAAGGCCGGGATCCCGCACCACAGGGCCACCAGCGCGCCATGATAGGTGGGCCGGGAGTGGAGCTTGACGGTCGCGGCGGGGCCGCCGTCCAGGGCGAACGCCCTGCGCTTGCCGAAGTAATATCCGGCCCCCGAAAGCAGAATCAGGACTGCAAACAGCGCCAGAGGTGACATGCTCCCATCCGTTCCTTTCAAACCGAGAAAACTATGCGCATGGATAAGCTGCGACTGTTAGCCTTGCGTTAGGATACCGCTAAGAATGCGTTAGCCATCCAACTAACTGATATTGCAATTAATTTTCTTAGCCCGCGCCGGGCTCGGATGATCGGCTGCGGCCGCACCGAGCCGGACGCTCCGTGAAAATCTTCCGACATGAAGATGTTCGCGGGTGCCGACCGGGGTGGGTGATCATTCATAGTTGAGTTCGGGGCTCACCGCCAGGAAATAGGCCTGGCGGGAAATGATCGCACAGCGCGGCGCGATGGCCTGCAGCTCGGATCGGCAGGATGCAAAGCTCAGCTCCCGGTCGATCGTGGCCACATAGGCGACCCGCTTGACGCATTTGAGGCAGGTGGGGTTGTTCTTGTCCGAGTTTCCCAGGCAGCAGAGTCGGCAGGGGTTTCTGGTCATGGTGTCCTTCCTTTGGGCGCGAGCGGCCCGGCTGGGGTGAGCGGCCCGCGGCTGCGGAACCGCATTCGCCCGATAAACTGAGGAGCCCCTGTTACCGGCGAATTAGCGGCCGGTTAAAAAACGGCTACCCCACCCCTGCTTTTGCGCCACCTGGAAACCCAACCTAAAAAACATCGAATCCTAATTTGCACCTAATGCGGCGCCGTCACACTGCCCTTCGTCATCGACCACATCTTATCGGAGAGGATTCGGACCATGCAGAAGCCAACCCATCCGCCAGCCGCCATCGAGATCGAGACCGTCACCAAGACCTACGGCAAGCGCCGGGCCCTGAACCGGGTCAGCATCCGCGTGGCCCCGGGCGAAATGGTGGCCTTGATCGGCCCCTCCGGCTCGGGCAAGTCCACCTTGCTGCGGCACGTATCGGGACTGCTCGCCGGAGACCGCGGCGCGGGCAGCATCCGCATCTTCGGCCGCGAGGTCCAGAAAAACGGCCACGTCTCCCCCGACATCCGCAGCGTCCGCTCCGGGGTCGGATTCATTTTCCAGCAGTTCAACCTGGTGGGCCGGCTGCCGCTGCTGACCAACGTGCTGGCCGGGATGCTGGCCCGCGTGGGCACGTGGCGCAGCCTGCTCGGCTGGTTTTCGCGCGAGGAGCAGCGGCGCGCCCTGAACGCGCTCGCGCGGGTGGGCCTGGCGGAATACGCCGCCCAACGGGCGAGCACCCTCTCGGGCGGCCAGCAGCAGCGGGCGGCCATCGCCCGCGCCATGGAGCAGCGCGCCCGGATCATCCTGGCCGACGAGCCCATCGCTTCCCTGGACCCCGAGTCCGCCCGCTGCGTCATGGAGTGCCTGACGGCCTTGAACCAACAGGACGGGGTCACCGTTCTGGTCAGCCTGCACCAGGTGCAGTTCGCGCTGCAGTACTGCCCGCGGTCGATCGCCATGAAGGAGGGCCGGGTGGTCTACGACGGTCCCAGCGCCGATCTCTCCTCCACGGCGCTGCGCAACATCTACGGAATCAGCTCCGCCGAAATCGATCTCGACGGGACCACCCCGCTCGACCTCGGCGTCTGCAGGCAACCCGCCGCCATTGCCGCGGGAGCGTAATCCGATTAGCCCCCACCGGTTTCGACCTCGCAGGTCGAATCCTACGTCAATCCATTACCCAAACGGAAGGAGTGCGCAGATGAGAAAGCGAAATTGGCTGTTGATTGGAATGGCGGCGGTGCTGGTGCTGGCCGCCGGCGCCGCGAGCGCGGCCGAAGAGTTGAAGGAGATCACGATCGGCGTCATCCCCACCGAATCGACCTCCTCGGCGATGAAGGGGTTCGAGCCTTTCCGGGCCGACATGGAAAAGGCCCTGGGCGTCCCGGTCAAGCTCTTCATCGCCCCCGACTATGCCGGCGTGATCGAGGCCATGCGTTTCAACAAGGTCCAGATCGCCTGGTTCGGCAACAAATCCGCGATCGAGGCCGTCAACCGCGCCAACGGCGAGGTCTTCGTCCAGACCGTCGATGTCAACGGGAACCCCGGCTACTGGTCGCTCATCGTGGTCCACAAGGAGAGCCCCCACCAGAGCATCGACGACATCATCCGCGACGGCAAGAGCCTCACCTTCGGCAACGGCGACCCCAACAGCACCTCCGGCAACCTCATCCCCACCTATTACATCTGGGGCCAGCGCGGGATCGACCCGGCCAAGCACTTCAAACTGGTGCGCAGCGCCAACCACGAGACCAACCTGATGGCGGTCGCCAACAAGCAGGTGGATTTCGCCACCAACAACACCGAGAACTGGGACAAGTTCGCCAAGGCCCACCCCGAACAGATCAAGAACGTCCGCGTCATATGGAAAAGCCCGCTGATCCCCAGCGACCCCATGGTGTGGCGCAAGGATCTCTCCAAGGAGTGGAAGAGCAAGATCAAGGGGTTCTTCCTGGCTTACGGCCGTATCGGGGCCAACAAAGACAAGGAGCTCGAGGTGCTGGCCGGCATGAGCTCCGGCTGGGCGCCCTTCCAGGATTCGTCCAACCACCAACTGCTGCCGATCATGGAGATCGACATGGCCAAAGAGAAGATGAAGCTCCAGAGCAACGATTCGATGGCTGCCGCCGACAAGGCCCAAAAGCTCGCGGACATCGAAAAGAAGCTTGCGGAGATCCAGTCCTATGTGAAGTTCGTCGAAAAATACAACTAGCGCCCATCCACAAACGGCATCTTTCGGCCCCTGCCGGCGTTCGCGCTCTTCGCACTCTTCGGCGTAGATTGACTGCGCCTCCGGTTGCGAAACCGCTGCGGCCTGGGCCTGAACCAAAATCCACCATTTCTGGATGGACACACACTAAAGCGACTTCACGTCCGGCAGGGTCCGCTGAACACGGAAGGCCCCTGCCGGACCGTACGACCGAACCGGTGAAACCAACATGACCGCCGCCAGCCAGAGCCTCGCGCTCCCCGAAACGCCTTTGAAGACCAAGCTGCTGCGCCTGCTGGCCGGGATGGTCCTGGCCGTCGTCCTGATGTGGGCGTGGCAGGGCTCCGAGATGCGCCCCTGGGACCTCATCACCTACCGCGGCAACATGGCCGCCTACCTCTCCGGGTTCCTCACGCCCGATTTCAGCGACTGGCGCGAATACCTGCACCAGACCCTCATCACCATTCAGATCGCCGTCTGGGGGACGCTCCTGGCCATCCTCGGGGCCGTGCCCTGCGGGCTGTTATCATCGGCCAACCTGACCCCGGCCTGGGTTCATCAGCCGGTGCGCCGCATCATGGATGCCTGCCGCTCGATCAACGAGATGATTTTCGCCATGCTCTTTATCAGCGCGGTCGGTTTGGGGCCCTTCGCCGGGGTGCTGGCGCTCTTCATGCACACGACGGGCACTCTCGCCAAACTCTTTTCGGAGGCCGTGGAGGCCATCGACCCCCAGCCGGTCGAGGGGATCCGCGCCACGGGCGCCAACAAGGTGCAGGAGATCGCCTACGGCATCATCCCGCAGGTGGTCCCGCTGTGGATCTCCTACTCGCTCTACCGCTTCGAGTCCAACGTGCGCTCGGCCAGCGTGGTCGGCATGGTCGGGGCGGGCGGGATCGGCATGCTCCTGTGGGATGCGATCCGCAGCTTCAACTACGGTGCGACCGCCGCCATGCTGATCATCCTCGTCGTGGTGGTGAGCCTGCTCGATCTGGTGTCGGCGGGCATCCGCAAGCGCTACATTTAAGCGTGATTCCCTCCCGACCGACAGCCCCCGCCGCGGGCGGCCTCAGCGATCCCCCCGCGCCGATCCTGCGGCATGCGCAGGCGCACGATGCCTGCGCCCTGGCGGTGCTCATGGGCCAACTGGGATACCCCACGGCGGATCGCGAGATGGCCTCGCGTCTGCACCGGATCCTGCCGCTGAAAGACCATCTGGTGGCGGTGGCGCAGCGCTGTGGCATGGTAGTGGGTGTGATCGCGGCGAGCGCGGGGTTCCGCCTGGAGCTCGACGGGCGCTGGGGGCGCATCACCGTGCTCAGCGTAGCCGCCGGCGAACGCGGCCGCGGCGTCGGGGCGCTTCTCCTGGCGCATGCCGAGGCCTGGCTGCACGCACAGGGGGTGTCCGCCTGCATCGTCACCAGCAGCACCCACCGGGCGGCGGCCCACCGCTTCTACGAACGCCAGGGCTACCGCGTGAGCGGCCTGCGCTTCGTCAAGGAGCTTGGAGCGGCGCCTGCCGCCCGTCCCTGAGCCGGGCGGGGTCCGGACTCATTCCGCCAGCCGGTCGAGCGCCGCCCGAACGCCCGGGGAGCCGGCCGCCAGACGCCAAAGGTCCGGCTCGGTTTCGGCCGCCTCCAGCCAGCCGCCGGCCTCCTCCAGGATGATCTTGCCGGCGGCAAAGTCCCACAGCTTGAGGCCTTCGTAGAGGATCCCGTCCAGAAAGCCGGCGGCCACGTAGGCCAGCTCGGCCGCCGCGGCCCCCAGGCAGCGCGCCTTGCGCACCTGAGGCAGCAGGGCCGCGAGCCTGCGGCGCATGCGCTGCATGGTCGCAGGGGTCTTGCCGAAGCTGACCGACACGACGGCATCCGCAAGCTCCTGTGCCGGCCCGACCCCGATCGCTCTGTCGTTCAGGAAGGCGCCCCGGCCGGGCATCCCGCAGAACATCTCCCCGCTGAAGGGCAGAAAGACCACCCCGACCACCGGAGCGCCCGCAAGGCCCCCATCACCCTTTGCAGCGCCAGAAGGGCTCCGCCGTAAGCAGGCGATGGAGGTGCAGAAGAACGGCAGCCCCTGCCAGAAATTCACCGTCCCGTCCAGCGGATCGATGATCCAGGCGAATTCACCGGCGCCCGGCAGCTCGCCGCTCTCCTCGGTCAGGATGGCGTGATCCGGAAACCGCTCGCGGATGGCGGCGACGATGGCCGTCTCGCACTGCCGATCGGTTTCAAGCTTCACGTCGTGCAGCAGAGGGGTGCAGCGCAGCGCCGGTTTTCGAAAGTGGCGCATCTGGATGGCGCCGGCCTGCCGGGCGGCGCGGATGGCCGTTGCGCGAATGCGGTCGGCGACTGAAATCGGCAGCGCGTATTCGATGGGGTCAAATGCCACCATGGGGGTCTCCTCGCTCCGCTCCGTCGCCGGCGCTGAACACCTCGCGGCCGGCCACGAAGGTGCGCGCCACGGAGGGAACCTTGCGGCGGTCGTCCACCAGCACCAGATCGGCGGCTTTTCCCGCCTCGATCGAGCCGGTGAGATGGTCGATGCCCACCGCCCGGGCGGGGTTCAAGGTGATCAGGCGCACGGCTGCCGGCAGGCCCAGGATGCCCTCGCGGTGGACCTGCAGGGCGGCATGCAGCAGCGACATGGGGGCGTAATCCGAGCAGAGGACATCACCCAGCCCCGCCCCGAGCGCCTCGCGGCCGGAGAGATTGCCGGTGAGGGATGCCCCGCGCAGAACATTGGGGGACCCGAGGGAGATCAGCATGCCAAGCCTGCGGGCGGCCCGGGCGGCCTCTAAATTCACCGGGAACTCCGCGAGCGTCACCCCCAGCCGGCTGACCGCCTCGACTTTCGCGCTGGAGTCGTCGTCGTGGCTGGCCATGCGGATCGCGTTCTCGCGGCAGGTTTGGGCCAAACGGCCCAGGCCCGCCCAGTCGATCTGACGGCTGGCTTCAAGGCGCCGCTCAATCAGCGTGGCGACATGTTCCTGGGTCAAACCGCGGGCCTTGGCGTAATAGTCCCTGAAGTGGCCGACATCGGAGAACTGGCCTTGGCCCGGGGTGTGGTCCATGATGGAAAAAAAGTGGATCAACCGGCGGCGGATCAGACCCTCGACCTCTGCGAAGGCCTCGTCGTTGGTGACTTCGTAGCGGGCATGGATGTGGGTGCGGGCGCTGAAGCCGCCTTTGAGATCGTGGATCTGGCGGATCAGAAAGTTCGTCATCTCCGCACTTCGAAACGGCGGGTTCTCGTCGCTGTGCAGAAAGCACAGGCAGTGGTAAATGGAGGTGACGCCGCAGGCCGTAAGCTGCTTGTCCAGTTCGTGCAGGGCGACATCGACGGGGAAACGGCCCCCCGGCCGGGGCTGGATGGCGTTTTCGATGACATCGCTGTGGATGTCGATGAACCCGGGCAGCAGCAGGCGGCCGCGGCCGTCGATCTCCGCGCGGCCGGCGGCGGCGACGGGCCGCGAGGTGATCTCGCGGATCAGCCCCTGCTCCACCACCACCGTTGCCTCCGGCAGAACGTCGCCCGGCGCGACCGCACGCACATTGCGGATCAGCAGCTCGGGGCGTGACGGGTTTTCGATCGTCATGATGAGCTCTCCTTTGGCGGCATGGGGTAAACCTCATCCATCAGCCGGTCCATGATGGAGCGATCGTGAAATACGGCGACCATGGTCGTCCCCATGGCCTTCATCTCCAACAGCAGATCGAGCACCACCTGCAGGGCGCCGGGGTCGAGCGACGCCGTTGGCTCATCGAGGAGCAGCAGGCGTGGAGGGCGGATGACCGCGCGCGCCAGGTTCACCCTCTGCTTCTCGCCCCCGCTGAAGGTGCAGGGAAACGCATCGAATAGCTGCGGATCGATGCGCAGCCGAGCCATCAGCCGGCGGGCCTGCGCGCGCGCATGCTCCCTGGCGACCCCGGTGCAGAGCAGCGGCTCGGCCACGGTGTCGACCGCGGAGACCCTGGGCAGGACGGAGAGAAACTGGGTCACGTATCCCATTTCAGAGCGGCGCAGACGCAGCACCGCGTTGTCGGGCAGGGCGGCCAGATCGACCCGGCCGCCGGACAACGATTGGTACTGAATATGACCGGCGCTGGCCGCATAGGTGCGATAGATGCACTTCAGCACCGAGCTCTTGCCGGTCCCGCTAGGGCCGGACAGGCCCAGCGCCTTTCCCTGCGCCACGCGAAAGCAGACCGGGGCGAAGCCCGTGATCTGCTTGCCGTTGAGCACGTGCGAAATGAACTTTTTTTCAAGCTTTTCGACGGTCAGCATAAACGAGAACAGATTCGGGGTTTAGGATTTGGTTTTTGGTGTTCGGTGTGGATAATGGTTAACCACCAAAACTAAACACAAAACACCAATCATCTTTTTCACTAGAGTGTCGAACTCACCAGCAGCTGCGTGTAGGGATGCTGGGGGTCTTCCAGAATCTGGTCCGAGAGCCCCTGCTCGACGATCGCTCCGTGGCGCATCACCAGCGTGCGCGTCGTCAGCAGCCGGATCACGCCGAGGTCGTGCGAGACCACGATCGTGGCCACGTGCAGCTCGCG
>JALOOU010000032.1 GCA_025454255.1 Desulfobacterales bacterium
GGGATGCTTGCGGCAAGACCCGCTCACAAAGGAGGTAGAACCCGTGGCTGATTACAATACGATGGAAATGATGATCTGCCTGGCTTCCAGGTACCTCGAGGACGGCAAGACCGTGGCTGTCGGCACCGGGGCGCCCTGCGCGGCCGCCATGCTGGCCCAGAAGGCCCACTCGCCGAACCTGATCATTTTGTTCGAGGCCGGGGGCATATCCCCGCTGCTGCCGCAGATGCCGATCTCGGTGGGTGACTCGCGCACCTTCTTCCGCGCCGTCATGGCGGCGGGCATGAACGAGATGATGACCACCTGCGCCCGCGGCCTGGTGGACTATGCCTTTCTGGGCGGGGCCCAGATCGATAAGTTCGGCAATATCAACTCCACGATCGTCGGCGACTACCACAAACCCAAGGTGCGCTTCCCGGGCAGCGGGGGGGCCAACGACTTCGCCTCCTTGTGCTGGCGCACGATGATCATGACGGTGCACAGCAAGTCGCGGTTCGTCGAAAAATGCGATTTCATCACCTCGCCGGGCTTCCTGACCGGCGCGGGCGCCCGCGAGGCCGCGGGGCTGCCGGAGGGCGGCCCCTACAAGATCATCACGGACCTGGCGGTGATGGGCTTCGACGAAACGACGCGGGCCATGATGATCGAGTCGCTGCACCCGGGGGTGGAGGTCGACCGGGTCAAGGCCGAGACCGGCTTCGAGCTGGTGATCCCAAAGCAGGTCGGCCGGACCAAGCCCCCCACGGAGGAGGAGCTGCGGATCCTGAGAGAGGACGTGGACCCGCTCAAACTCGTCATCGGACGCGCTTAGAGGGCGTTGCAGCGCGCTGCGCCACGTTATCATCACTTAAACTTTTTTCGTGGGAGCGGATTCCAGCCGTGATCGTTTCGCGCTCCCGGCAGGGCGAAACTCCCGCAGAAAGCAAGCCCAACTTATTTGAAAGCTGGAAGGGAGAAAAAGTTGTCGGTTTAGGGTCGGGTGCGGAGCGGCGTGGGTGATGTGCGATGGCCGCAGGCTGGCCGCGAGTTGAGCCTCGAAGACCCTAACCCCAGCCCTTTCCCGGTGGCAACGCCGGGAAAGGGCTTTTTTTTAGTTCGCCCGGCAGGCGAATGACGTTAGGATGGGCGGTAGTGGCTTCCAGCCACGATGAACGCGGCTCTATGAAGGGCGGCTTCGCAATAAGCCCAAATTCAAGGCGTGCAAGTGGCCGTGGCGCGAGGCGTACTCCACGTACGCCGCAGCGCCAGCGGCACGCGGCACAACGCCGAAGTTGGGCTTATTGCGAAGCTGCCCCCCAGGCAGGGACGGCCTTGCCCTGCTCATCCCGCCGATACGGCAGCCACAGCAGGCCGAAGAACTCCTGCGCGACCCCGGCGGGGGCGGGTGGGATCCGGATCTCTTTCAAGCTCTCGCCGGCGGGGTCGAAGGCCGCTTCGAGCTTGCCGATGTCCGCCTGGAGCTCCGCCTCCAGCGAGGCGATCTTGGCCCTGACCGACTCGGCGGTCTCCTGCGCACGCGCGGTGTCCATGCTCTCCTTGCGCAGGCGGCCGGCGGATTTCATGGCGCTGCCCATCCGTCCGGCCGAAGTGGCGCTGACGGCCTTTCGGCCCAGAAACGCGCCCAGAATCGCCGTTCCGAACGAAATGGCGGTTTCAACCTTTTTGGCGGACAACTGCTCCTTTTCGCGCATCATGGCCTGCTCCGAGCGCATCAGCCGATCCTGCAGGGTCGCAAACTTGCCTGCGTAGCGGCGCCGCAGCTTTTCGACTTCGAGGTCCCGCTGCTCCCGGGCGGCCTGGGAGACCCGTGCAGCGAACTCGGAGAGGGGTTCCTCCGGGGACGATACCAGCCGGAAGCGCTCCGAGCTCATGAGCCGCAGGGTTTGGCTTCTCCGCACCCACTGCAGCAGGTCCCTGCGCCACCCGTCGTAGGAGCCGGCCTTTTTGGCTTCCGCCGGCAGCTCCGCAAACACGGCCCCGGCCGCGGGCGCCTTGACGAACTGCCTGGGGGGAAGGGGGATTTCGATCGCCTGGTCCCAGTCCAGGGCGACCGGGCCCTCCGCCAGCGGGGCGGCAAGGCTCAGCCGGCGCGAGAGATCGACCTGGTATTTGGCCTGGGCGAAGTGGACCGTCAGCCCGCCGCAGACGGCGGGGTAGTACTCGATCCCCGCGGTGCTTCCGCTGACCGGGATATAGTGGGCGTCGATCCCCGGCGGCAGGATCGGCGGCCGGGATTCGTGAACCGCCCCTGCTGCCGGGCCGGGGACGGCGGCTGCGGCGGAGGGCGGGCTCTCGGCCCGTGCGGCGGTCAAAGTTTTGATCTGCTCGCGGGTCATGGGACCCCTGAGGTAGGAGAGGGTCCAGCGGGTCTGGAAGGTGACCGGCGCATTTTCGTGGACGTTGTTCAGCAGGAACACCCGCTTGCCCAGCCCGGCCAGCACCCGCTCCATGCGGCCGCGGTCGAAGCTCCCGCCGCCGGCAGCCCCCTCCAGCCCGGCCATCACCCGCTGCTTGTCCCCCTCGGTCTGCAGCCGGCCGATGAACCAGCTGCCGGTGTTGGCAAGCCCCTTGTAGTCGAGGTCCACGGGGTTCTGGGTGGAGAGCACCACGCCCAGACCGAAGGCCCGGGCCTGCTTGAGCAGCGTCAGCAGGGGCAGCTTGGAGGGCGGGGTCCTGACCGGCGGGAAGAAGCCGAAAATCTCGTCCATGTAAAGAATGGCCCGCAGGCTCGAGGTGCCCGGCTGCGTGCGCACCCAGGCGAGCACCTCGTTGAGGAGCCGGGCCACGAAAAACATGCGCTCGGCGTCGCCTAAGTGGCTCAAGGTGAAGATCGATGCGCGCGGCCGTCCGTCGGCGCCGTAGAGCAGCCGCTGGATGTCCAGCGGGTCGCCCTCGAGCCAGGACTCGAAGCCCGGCGAGGCTAAAAGGTTGTTGAAGCGCATGGCCAGTTGAAAACGCTCCCGGGACGGGAAGAAGGAGTCGATGTCCATGACGCCGACCCGCGCAAACGGCGGCTGCTGAACGGCGTGCACCAGGCCGGGCAGGTCGAGGCTTTTTCCGTCGGACCATAGGCTGTTGAAGAGGTTGGCCAGCAGGATGTGCTCCCGGCTGCCGACCGGGTCGGCCTCGATCCCCACCAGCGCCAAGAGGGAGGTGGCAGTGCTCTGGATGCGCTCGCGCAGGAGATCGCGGTCCTCCAACACCGCCGGCGGCGGCGGGTCGAAGCTGCCCAAGGTGTTGATCGGCAGCCCGGAGCGGCTGCCCGGCGTGTAAACGGCCAGCTCCGCAGCGGCGCGCAGGCGGGCGATGCGCTCGGGCCCTTGGCCCCAGTCGGCGAGCCCCTTGCGCCACAGATCGGCCTGGCGGGCGGCAAACTGCCGGCGGTCGAGTCCGGCCGCCAGCGCCTCCTGATCGTCCACCCATGGCTGGAAGTCCTCGGCGCAGAGTTCCGGGAAGGTGAGCAGCAGGTTGGGCAGGTCCCCCTTGGGGTCGATGGCGATGACCGGAATGCGGTCGATCAGGGCCTCCTCGATCAGACCCAGCCCTAATCCGGTCTTGCCGCTGCCGGTCATGCCGATGATCACCGCGTGCGTGGTCAAGTCCTTCGAGTCGTAGAGCACCAACTCCTCGGCCAGCCTGCCGGATTCCATGTCGAATTTCCGGCCCATGTAGAACACCCCGAGCTTCTCGTAGGCGATCATGGCACCCTCCCCCTTTTGGGTTGCGCTGCTGCGGTGGTGAACGGTCCGGTCGAACGTGAAACGACCGGCGGCCGCCTCTCGGAAACGAAGGCCGCCGCCGCGTCGCTTCCATTGTCGGCATGCGTAAATCGTCTGATTTGTAATCGTTGCTGCGAAGGAAGTCAACGCCGGCTGCGGGTCGCAGCCGCGTCGGGGCGAGTGCAAAGAGGGGCTCGGCAGTCAACCGCGCCCCGGCCCGGGGCCGCGCTCACACGAGAACCAGCCGGGCCAGTGCCGTCAACACGATGATGACGCCCATGAGGTCGATCATGTCCATTGCCGATTCCTTGATTTTCGATGATCACGACGCGGAGGTTCCAATCGCTTCAACATGGCAAAGCAAAATTTATGCCCATTCTGACAGAATCTGTTTTCCCTATCAATTCCAGGTAGAAAAAACTGTCGCTCGAATGCCGGCGCCGTTGAGTGAGAAAATCAAGTTATACTTTTGCGCCAGCAACTAAACACCTCCGGCTCCGTTTTGACTTTGCTTCTTCTTTTGCTATGATCCCGGCTCGGATGGCGGGCGGGCCGAGCCGGCCCGCGGCCGATACCCCACGCATTGACGAGGAGCGATCGTGTTCGAAATCAAGGAGATCCTGGATGTGGCGATCCGACTGGAGAAAAACGGCGAGAAGACCTACCGCGACGCCATGGCCTCATCTGCGGACGAGGAGCTGAATCGTCTGCTGGCGTGGATGGCCGACGAGGAGGCCAGGCACCGGGAGTGGTTCTCCGCGCTGCGGGCGCAGCTGGACAAGGGGGCGGCAAACCCCTTCTTCGAGCAGATGAGCCGCGAGGTGTTCAACGATCTGATCGGCGGGCAGAGCTTTTCGCTCAAGGAGGTGGACTTTTCGCAGATTGAAACCGCGGAGGAGCTTCTTTCCGTCTTCGCGGAGTTCGAAAAGGACACCGTTCTTTTCTACGAGCTGCTCGAGCCCTTCATCGAGGAACCCGGCACGCGGGAGCAGCTGCGGCAGATCATAGCGGAGGAGAAGCGCCACATCGCGCACCTGGGCGAGTTCAGGCCGGCGGTACTAGCCAAAACCTAGCGCCGGGCACGGCGTCCGAGCACCATCAGGCCCAGGAGCCCGGGGCCGACGAAAATCAGAACCCCGGGGAGCCCCTCCGGCGGATGTGCAGCCTGGATAAAGCATCCTCCTCCTCCCCCACCTCCGCCGCTGCTGCCGCTGCCGCTGCCGCTGCCGCTGTCGCCGACCGGCGGAGGGGTTGTGGATGACGCGGCGAAGTACTCGAGGTCGAGCAGGACGCTGTTCGCAGCGACGGCGACGCTGCGCAGGTAGGTCCCGACCAGCTCTCCGCCCGCGAAGGTGACCGTATAGGTATCGGCCGCCGTGATCGGGATGGCGTACCCGCCGCCGGCTGCGGTCACCGCATAGTACGTGCCCTTGTCCGGCATCACCGTCACCCCGGCCAGACCCTCCCCCGGATCGTACTGCCCGTTCGCGTTGGTGTCCTCCCAGACCGTCCCGACGATGAAGCGGTTGAAGTGGTTCGCAGCGGCCGTGTCGGCATAGCAGAAATTTCCCGTGATCACCTGCGGGCCGACATCGGTCGAAGAATTGTTTTCGGGCACCACGGCGTAACCGACATTGGTCCAGTTGCCGTTGACCGACATGATGGCATAACGATGCCCCGGGGGGTCCTGGGTGCCGTCTGTCCCTGACCCCCAGTCGATGTTGAAAGCGGCATGGCCGTAAACCGGATTATACGAGTAGGAGAATACGATCCCGGCCCATGCCAGACGCGCAAAACCGGAGGCGTCGACCCGCTCCAACTGGCCGGTGTGAGTCTGGCCGTCGATGCTGATGAGGTAATTCGAGTGGCTCTTGGCGGCGTTGTAGAGCCTCACATCGAAGGCGGCCGGCGGCTTGGGTGCAAGTGCGGCGAACTCGCTTCGGAGCACCTCGAGATTTACACCGAAGTGTGAGCGGGCGGCGGCGACGTCGGAGTTCGGCATGGCGGCAAGCCACACCCCCTCCTGGGCCGGGTTGGACCGCGCCCGGTTCATCAGCCACATCATCTGCTGCTCGTTGCCGTCCGGGTGGAGGTTGTCCGCGGTTTTGTGATAGGTCCACTCCGTCGCGGCCGCAGGGGCCTTCCAGGCCGGATCCGCCGGCTGCGCCGAAAAGACCTGCAGCTCCTCGCCCGGATCCGGCGCGGTTTCAAAAACGATTACGGGCGGGTCGGGCTCCGGCGCCCGGTCGATGTGCGCGGCGGCGGGTCCGCTGAGGATGAATGCCAGTGAGATCGGCAGCACCAGGTGCGCCAGGCATGCGAACGAAGTTCGGCGGTTCTTAGCGGTCATCGTGCGTCCTCGATCCGATCAATCGGCCCGGTTGGTCCGGCGCTCGCCTCTTTGTCATCGGCCGTTTGCGGGAAAATATTTAGTCTTGCCATGGCGGCCACCTTTGTGATCTATAGTCGCTCTTTTGATCGGTGTCAAAATCGCCGGAAACGGCGGTGCCTGCCGCGCCCGCGTGCCGCGGCGCGCAGCTCCGCCTTTTCCGCAGGCAGGCCCAGACAGGGAACCGTCGCATGCAGATCCGCCCCCTCCGGAAGACCTCCATCGTACTCGCCGCGCTCCTCGCCGCAGCCGTCCTTTTCGTCTTTCCCCTTCAGGCCAACTACCGGCAGGAGCCGTCGGCGCAGGCTCCGCCGGCCGGAAGCTACGCCCCGGGCGAGATCCTCGTGAAATACAAGTCGGCCGGATCGGGGAGTGCATCCGGGCCGGAGGAACGCCCCGCGGAGCGCGCAACCAGCGCGACCCAGCCGCCTGCGCCGCAGGAGGAGCCCTCGGCTGTCGTCGTGAAGCTGCCGGCGGGCCTTGATGTCGCCGCGGCGCTTGACATCTACCGGCAGGATCCCCGGGTGGAGTTTGCCGAGCCGAACTATTACCGCCGCATCAACCGGATCCCCAACGACCCGTTCTACGGCCAGCTGTGGGGCATGCCCAAAATCAAGGCCCCGGAGGCGTGGGAGCTGAACACCGACTGCGGCTCGGTTCTGGTGGCGGTGATCGACACCGGCGCGGACTACTCCCACCCCGATTTGGCGGGCAGCATCGATGTCGGCCTGGGGTGGAATTTCATCGCCGGCGACGCGAACCCCATCGACCGCGACGGCCACGGCACCCACGTGACGGGGAGCCTGGCGGCCGTCGGCGACAACGCCATCGGGGTCGCCGGCATCTGCTGGAGCGCCCGGCTCATGGTTTTGAAGGCGTTCGACGATGTCGGGGTGGGACGGGTGTCGGACATCATCGATGCCATGAACTACGCTCGCCTGGGCGGGGCCAGAATCGTCAATGCCAGCTTCACCGGCACGAGCTTCTCCTTTGCAGAGCGCGACGCCATCGACCTTCTCAACGCGGCCGGAATCCTATTGGTGGCATCGGCCGGCAACGAAGGCGAAGACAACGACCGGGTGCCGATCTACCCGGCAAGCTACCCGATCGGCAACATCATCGCCGTGGCGGCGCTGCAGCAGGACGACTCCCTGGCGGGGTATTCCAACTACGGCGCGGCCAGCGTGCAGGTCGCCGCACCGGGATCCCTTATCCTGAGCACCTACCCCCTCGGCCTCGATCCGACGGGTTATCGCACGAAATTCGGCACCTCTATGGCCGCACCCCACGTGAGCGGGCTGGCGGCCCTCCTCTGGGCGCAAAGCCCTTCTTTGACCTCAAGCCAGGCAAGGGCCCGAATCCTGGACGGGGTGGATCGGCTGGCCGGTCTTGCGGGAAAGGTGTTCACCGGCGGGCGCATCAATGCCTTCAACAGCATCCAGGGTGTTCCCGCCGTGCCGTCCGGTTTCGCCGCTGCGGGATCGTCTCTGCGCATCGACCTCAGCTGGGACGACAACTACTCCGATATCGAGGGGTTCGTGCTGGAGCGCGGCGGCAACGGCGCGGCAGCCTTTGCGGAGATTGCCCGGCTGGACCCCTTCACGTTCGCTTATCGCGATTCGGATGTGGCCGCCGCCGCGACCTACGTCTACCGCCTGAGAGCCGTCAAAGACAGCAACGCATCCGATCCCGCCGAACTGACTGCCGCGGCGGTGGACAGGCCGTCGCCATCGGGGGGCGGCGGAGGCGGAGGGGGAGGAGGGTGTTTTATCTCCTGCACTTGGCGACGGTGATGCAGGCCAACCCGACGGGCGTTCGAGCCGGACTCTCGGTGTGCCTGCGGTTCAAGCCCCACGCGGCCGGAAGGCGGTCAGGCCGAGCGACACCAGGACCATCAACAGCGCCGTCAGCTCGCTCCACGTCAAGGCTTCGCCCAGAATCATGGCCCCGCTGAACACGCCGATCACGGGGATGCTCAGAGTGCTCAACGCGGCGACGTTGGCCGGGAAGATCTGGACCACCGTAAAAAAGGCCCACTGGCAAAGGACGATAGGGCCGAGAAGCATGAAGGCCAGGGCCAGCAGGGTGCTGCCCGAAAAAGAGCTGATCGCGGGGAGGGGCTCGATCAGAAACGCGCCGATGATCACCGGTATCCCGCCGAGCGCAAGCTGCCAGCCCATCACCAGAGTCCCAGGCATGTGCCAGGGGAAAAACTTGACCAGCACCGTCCCGGCTCCCCAGCAGGCGGCGGCTGCCAGCATGAACGCCGCACCTGCCGGCGCGGATCCCAAGGCCGCGGCCTCCGGGCCGACGAGCAGCGACAACCCTGCGAAACCGACGATGAGCGCCCCCCATCGTCGCGGCGTGACCCTCTCTCCCAGCAGCAGACGGCTCAGGAGTACCGCCCAGAGCGGCATGGTGTAGGCGATGATCGCCGCCCGTCCAGAATTCAGCAGCGACACGCCGTAGGCGGATAGGATGTGCCAGCCGGTGACGTTGATCAGGGCCGTTACGGCAAGCGGCTTCAGGTCCTCGGCCGGAACCCTGAGGGAGGCCCCGCCGGCCCTGGCCAGCAGCAAAAGGCCCGCGCCGCCGCCCAAAAGACAGATGCTCCGGAAGGTCCATGGGCCCATCTCGTTCAAAACCACCTTCATGGCCGTCCAGCCCAGGCCCCAAAACAGGCTGATGACAATCACGAGCAGCACACCTCTCAGAGGCGAACCGGGCTGGGGGTCGAAAACCGTCGGCTGAGTGCCCATTTGCTCTGAAGGCAACCTGAACGGCGGGTTCTCAGGCCGTTACCACTTCGCTGATCTGACGCACCGGCGAGAGGTCGGTGAAGTTGGGGATGTCGCCGCGCAGCGTTCCGGCCGAGGCCGCGACCCCTTTTTCGTATCCATCGGCCGTCTCGAAGTAGAGGCTGCCGATGCAAATGTAGGGTGCCGGCTCTCCGCCGCCGCCGGAGACGCCCCGCAGCACCTCGGTTCGCACCAGGCCGAAGGGCTTCAGGTGTTTGGCCACAAGCTCCATGTGGGTCGTGCGGTAGTATTCCAGATCGAAGCGGCCGCCTTCCCGGTTCGGGTACATCACGCTTACTTTGTACATCCTGACCTCCTCTTCCAAATTATGGACGTCTCTTAAAGAACCCCGCTATCGGCGTTGCGCGTCATCCCGCGGTCGCCGCGGCCCCGCCGTGGCGGGAACCGCCGCGCGACAGGGGGTTTGCGCGCCGTGAGCGTGGACTTTTTACAACGTCGTCCGTGTCAGGGACGTTTTTCGGGCCCATCGATCACCAACGGCCTCGATAAGGGATTGGCACGCCCTGTAACATCGCTCCCGCCCACCTCTTGGCCCAATAGGGGCGGCTGCTCTGGGAGCGGCATCGTGCCGCGATCGGATTGCGGCTGGAAGCCGCTCCCAGACTCTCGACTGGCTTGCCGCCGCAACCGCCATTGCAGGCGGCGTGCAACGCCTCCGCTGACACCCCGCGGCGCCTATCCCGGCCCGCCGCCGCTCTTTTCCCGGATGCGGTGGCGGCGCCCCCCCCACCGGATGAAGTAGCCCCCCTCCTCGAATTCCAGCAGCTCCGCCAGTTTCAAGAGGGCGCGGTCGGCGAACCGCGCGCGCTCCTCCTCGGCGACGGCATACAGGGCGTCGTTTGCCACCAGCAGCCCGGCGGGGTCGAGCGGCAGGCGCCGGCGGGTGTTCAGGATGAGCGCAGCGGGTTCGTTGATGACGACCTCCACGACGAACAGGGCCGTGTCTTCATAGGGGAAGTACACCTTTTCGCGCACCCCCTCCCGCTCCTGGCAGAGGTAGTAGCCGGCGGCATCTCGCCGGATGGCGGAGTGGAAATGCTCGATGATGCGCGGGTTGCGAAAGAGCCCGGAGGCGTTGCGCCAGCGGCCGTTGCAATCCAGCCAGAAGACGGCCTTCTCCCGCGGAATGACGATCTCAACCGGTGCCTTGCTCATCGGATGAAGCCGGCTGCGCTCACCTTCGGCCCCGCAGGTGCGGTCGCCGCCATGGCTGTTTGCCCATCTCCTCGATATGCCCCGCCGCTTGAAAGACGGCCTGCAGGCTGATGGCGGGCAGCTCCCGGATTTCGTCCGCGGGGGCCGCACAGGGCTGCGGCGAGAAGCGCTCCAGGCCCTTTCGGCAGCAGACGAGAAATGCCGCCGCCGCGGCCTCCACCGCCATCTGCTCGAGCTCCAGGTCCCGGCGGTCGGGCCACCAGGCATCGCTGTCGTCGCCCAAATGGCCGCAGAAGACATGGCCGAGTTCCAGTGCCAGGGCCGCAAATTTCTCCTCGGGCGACAAGCCGGATGCGACCAGGATGAGGTGGCGCTGGCCGCTCCCTAAATTCATGTCGGCATAGGCTTTGCGGACCGCGGGGGTGAGGCGGATCGCCCGCTCCGCGGCCGGCTCGACCGCCGTTTTCTCGCGCACGGCAATCCGCTGCACGCTGCAGTTGTGCAGCGTGTGCTCAAGCACCTTCGAGCGCAGGCGGCCGCGGCTCTTTTCGGCCGGCACGGGGCCCTCGGCGAGCGGCTCGCCCTCGGTGTCTTTCTGGTCGAAGACGAAAAGCACCGGGGCCATGGGGGCCAGGATGAGAATCGGGTGCGCGCCCGGCCTCAGGCGGCGGCGGTGTTTCTGGAGCCATGCCCGACCGGTGGCGACCCGGGTGGCGTCCGGGCGCTGCAGGAAGATGAGAAACCCGTTGAACGGCGAATAATTCGGGAAGCGTGCGATGAAATGCAGCAGATCCAAAAATTCGCGGCAGCTGCGCCAACGGGGGCTCAGCCGGAACAGCTCGTCCAGAGCGCCGGTGGCCCCATCGAGGACCGAAACCTCCTCGTTCGACGCCTGGGGGAGTTCAGGCGGCTGAAACAGGTCGAGCTGTTCGGACATGGGCGATTCTCCGGGCGGTTCCGGCCGGCAGGTTCCAACAATCGTGACCTCGTTCGGCTCGGTCGACAACGGTATAGACCGAAAAATCCTTGCAGGTCAAGGTGATAGGCGAATTTGACAATGCGGCCGGCAGTGCTCAAAATTTGGCTTCAACTGGACGAAGAGATCGACTGACACGACAAGCCACTACGAGGAGGTACTAGATGATCGGCAAGAAACTTGGCGACGCGATGAACGACCAGATCAAGAACGAGTTGGAATCCTACTACATTTACCTTTCCATGGCAGCCTGGCTCCACTCCAAGAGCCTCGACGGGATGGGCCACTACATGCGCGTCCAGGCCCACGAGGAGATGCTGCACGCCATGAAACTCTTCAACCACGTGATCGACCGCGGCGGCAAAGTGGTGCTCAAGGATCTCAAGCAGCTAAAGACCCAGTGGAAGACGCCCCTGGATCTTTTCCAGGATGCCCACAAACACGAAAAGTTCATCTCGGGAAAAATCAACGACCTGATGGCCATCGCCCGCCAGGAGAAGGAATTCGCCTCCGAGCCGCTGCTGGCCTGGTTTACGGACGAGCAGATCGAAGAGGAGGCCAATGCAGGCAAGATTGCCGAGCAGCTGGGGATGGTGGGCATCGACAAGTCAGGGCTTCTGATGCTGGACCGCGAGATGGCGGCCCGAGCCTATCCCCCCGGCAGCCCGCTCAACCCCGTTGCCGCCGCCGCCGAATAAGCTCGGCAGGCCAGCGCGCCGGTGGTGCTTTTCGCTGCCGGTGGCCGCCGGCCGGATCAAGGGACGATGATGCGGGGCTCGGCGGCCTGAATGATGGGCGGCTGCTCCTGCCGCTGCATCGCGCGGGCCTCTTCGACCAGGTTCGCCAAGGCCTCCTGCATGGCTTCGGGGAACCGCTTGAGGGCCTGGGGCAGGTCCTTCGCCTGAATGGGGGTCTGAAGCGGCACCGGGCCGTTGGGCGTGTACAGAGTTGCCTGGCCGAGGTAAACGGTCCGGCGCCCCTTGTCGGGGGAGCCGTCCGCTTGCACCGGCGTGAACCGCGTGACGGTGCCGCCCTTCAAGTCGGTGAAGGTCTCTTGGTGGTAGAGCTCGCTGCGGTCTATTTTGAATTCGATGCCATTTTGGGGTTCTTCGTTCATGCGGTCGAGCCTCCACGACGTGAGTTGGGCGGCGGCGCCGCCTCGTTTCCGGCGTACCCTATCAAAACGGCGCCTTGCAGGCAACATGCACACACACGCCGCCCCCCCAGCCGGTGAATGACCCCGAGTCGGGCCGCCCCGACGGCGGATAAGGCGGCGCTGATGATCGACCCGGGGACGGCATGTCCGGAACCCCCGCCGCCGGCGGCCTACAAATATCGGAACAGGAGGATCAAGATGGCCAAGCGCGTGGTGATCGACAGCGACGAGTGCGTGGGATGCCAGACCTGCGTGGAGTTGTGCCCGGAGGTGTTCAGCTTCAACGACGCCTCGGAAAAGGCGGAGGTCGTCAAGCCCGAAGGGGGGCCGGAGGATTGCATCGAGGAGGCGATGAGCTCCTGCCCGGTCGAATGCATCAAGTGGGAGCAGGAGTGATCCTGCGCCTCAACCACGATACCTCAGGGTTAACCGCATGACGGCCGAGGAGGCCGCGCTGCCCAGGCTGAGACAAACGGCGCCGATCACGTAACCCGGCAGTCCCAAGGCCAGCGCCGCCAGGCCGCACGCGGTGATGGTCGCCAGCAGGGCGGCGTGCCCCAAGAGCACGGAGCTCGAGCGTTTGAGACAGGCGGAGACTCCTTCGCTGTGGGCCCGCAGCGCCACGGCAAGCGGGAAAAGAACCAGGGCCGCGGCGGTTTGGCGGACGACGTCCAGGTGCTCGGGAGCGAGGTTCTGCAGCTGAACGTAATACAGCTCGGCCGGCCCCGGCAGAACGAAGGCCAGCGGCAAAACGCCCAGGATGATCCCGGCCCCGATGGAGAAGTGCAGGATGCGCCGCCATACCAGCTCCGTCGGGGCGAACATGAGGACCATGGTCTGGATGCGCGTGGCGGCGAAGGCCACGGGGTTGGCGATCCCCAGCGCCAGGTAATAGGCCGGCAGGGTGATTTCAGGATCGGGCGCCCGGGCGATGAAGGCTGCCACCGCAATGGTGGCGAGCGACAAGAAATACCCTCCGACGGTCAGCGGCAAATTGAAGCGCAAAATATCCCTGACCCCCGGCGGCGGCTCCCCGCCGCCGGGGAGGCCGCGGATATAGCGCTTCGCGAAATACCAGGACACCGCGGTTTCCAAACCGACCGGCAGCGTCAGGGCCACGACCGCCCACACCGGCCCGACGGCGTCGAAAAGACAGAACAGCGGCGAAAGCATCGCGGTGAACACCACCCGGCCGATCGTCGCCACGCTCGCTATGCCCGTGGCCCGGCTGACATACATGGCCACGAAATAGGGGATGCGGGAGAAAAAGATCATTTGCAGGGGGATGCTGGCGATCAGGCTGACGGCGGCCGGCGCCTCGATCGTCGGCGGCAGCCCGATGAGCCGTCCGAACAGCAGGTGCGAGACGGGCGGGATGCAGAGCATGGCCTGCGCGGCGCTTGCCAGCGCCCCGATGCTGAGGGTCATGCGGTAGAAACGGCGGTAACCCTCCCGGGTCCGGGCATACACCATGCCGGTCGGAACCAGGCTCAGGGCGAACATGCCGAGGAAGAAGAGCACCGTGTTGGACTGCGCCAGGCCGGCCAGATCCAGCGGGCCGTTGGGCCCGCGCGTGGCCACCATGGCCACCAGCGGGTAGCACAGCGACTGGGATGCCGCCTGGATGGCCAGGGGGATGAAAAGGCGCGTCAAGCGTCGCGCATTCGGGGTCGACGCATCCGGGGCGTAGTCCACGGTTGTGCTCATTCGTCGAATTCACCCACCAGCCGGACTTCGCGCTCCAGTTGCACCCCGAAGCGTTCGCAGACCCGCCGCTCGATGAGGCGGACGAGCCGGTGGACATCCGCCGCCGTGGCGCCGCCGACGTTCAAAATGAACCCGGCATGCTTGCGGCTGACTTCCGCCCCGCCGATGCGCTCGCCCTTCAGCCCGGCGGCTTCGATGAGGGCGCCGGCGAAATAGCCGGGCGGCCGCTTGAACACGCTGCCGCAGGAAGGGACCTCCAGGGGCTGCTTCTCGGCGCGCAGGCGCAGAATCTCCTGCATGCGCGCCAGCAGCACGGGCGCGGGCTCCGGCTGGAATCGGAACAGGGCCGAGGTGATGATCGTATCGTCGAGCTGCGGCGCCCGCCGATAGCCGAAATCGATCATCTGCCGGTCGATGTGCGCCGCGGACCCATCCCGGCGAAATCCGCGCACCGCGACGGTGACGGCCTCGATCTCCCGGCCGAACGCCCCGGCGTTCATGCGCAGGGCTCCCCCGATGCTGCCGGGGATCCCCGCCATCGGCTCCATGCCCCCCAGCCCTCGGGCCACGGCCGCTTGAATCAGATCCATCCACAGGCTGCCCGCGCGGACGCTGGCCGCAGGCCCCGCGAACTCCCATCCGCTCAAGTTGTCGCCGATATGGAGGGTAACCCCCGGCCAGCCGGAGTCGGAAACCAACACATTGGAACCGCGGCCCAGGATGAAAAGGGGGGCGCCGGTCCGGTGAGCGGCCTCGAGCAGCCGTTGGACCGCCGCCTCCGTGCGGGGCGCCGCCCACACGGCCGTCGGACCCCCGATGCGATAGCTCGTGCAGGGGGCGAGCGGTTTTTGCTCTTCGATCTGGAGCTCCGCATCCGCGGCAAGGCAGCGGGCCAGCCGGCGCAGCTCCGATTCTGAAACCGTACTGGACATCGTGGCATCACCCTCAAACTGTTTGCAGACGTATGCGTGGCGACGATTCGCACGCTTCCGATCCTCTCGCCGCCATTCCAGTAAACGCACCCTATAGATCACAGGCACGGACTGAATGCAATTTCGACGGCCTCGAAGGGTTTCGTGCTCTTGCATAGATGGGCTCGTGTAACGCCCCCGACACAGACGACGTTGTTGAGAGCCCGAGATCAAGCCGCGCCAATTCCGTGTCGCGCGGCGGTTCGCGCCATGGCGGGACCGCAGCGGCCGCGGGATGAAGCGCCGCGCAGGCAGCGGGGTTTTTACGGAGTCGTATTCAAAGGGCGTTTCCGTGTTAGGATGCCGGCAGGAAAAAATGCGCGGACGGAAACCCGTTCGTCCCGACCGCCGCCGCCGTGCCGCCCCACCGGAGGAATTTTTTTCCGCTGAATCAACAGCCGCATCCCGCCTTGGCGGGGTTTGACGGCCGCGGTGCGCTGGACGCATCGGCCGGGAGGGGTTATTCTAAAACAGAGCAGCCCTTTTGGCGCTTATGGAAAACATCGTCGCCCCCCGACCCAGGAGGCAGTCACATGGTTGAGGTGTTGGTCGTGCTGGCGGTCACCATCGCCGGTTTTCTTCTTTTTTTCCTCGCCTTTCTCATCAAGCGGCGCCCCAAGGGCGAGCCCGTCGAGCTGAAAACATGCGCCCGCTGCACCTGCAACCGGACGGCCGACCCGTCCGCCGCCCGCGGCAAGTGCGAGCACCGTTGAACCCGCCGCCTTCGGACCGCCACCCGCAGCTAAAGTCGCATGGGCGGGCGGCCGATACCTTCCACTGATCGGGCTGTTCATCGATGGACGCAAGCGGGGGGTGGGCAAGCATGGATGCCGAAGAGTTTCTGGATATCATCAGCGAATGCGATGTCCTCAGGGAGGATATCGAGGAGATCCGCGAGCGGGTGGCATTGACCGCATCCGAGGGCAACAAGCTGGCCAAGGCCGCCGAGCATGTCGAAAAGGCCAAGTCCGTGTTGGCAGGCCTCTTCCCGACGATCCGGTCGCTGGGCGAGGATGTGAGGCAGGATCTGGCCGAGGAGCTGGCCGGGCCCGGTGCCGAAGCGCTGTCGTAAAGCGAGCCTCAAGGGGGCGCCGCGGAGTTCAGCTTGTCGGCGATCTCCGACCAGCGGTTGACATAAACGGCATCCCGGCTCTTTTCGAATGTGAAGCGCGTCCCGATCCGGGATCGGCCTGCAGCGGCCGCCGCCGCCGAGCCCACAAGGGCGGCGATGCGCACGCCTTGATGCTGCAACGACGCGGGCAGGGCCGACCCCTTCCAGGCGAGCACGACCGACTCCGGCAACCCGGCCGGTGCGATCCGGGTGCGCGCGAAATCGGCTCCCAACCAGCGGGACACGTAGACCAGCCGGTAGCGCCGGCCGATGGACTCCAATGCGCTGCGGCAGTCGTCGCGCTCGGCGGCTCCCCAGATGGTGGCCTTGAGCGCGGTTTCAAGTTCGATCAGCACCACCTGCTCCGTCGGCTCCAGGACCAGCAGCCGTCCGGAGGCCTGGCGGCCCTCTGCGCGGGCGGCTAGGTTCAGAAGACCGGCGCGCCGGGGCGTGACGCGCCGGTAGCCAAGCCCGTCGCCGCCCGTCATCACGCGGCCCAGCGGCTCCGACTCCAGTTCGAGCTCCACCATGCGCCCCCCGGCGTCCGCAAAAAGGCGGGTGGTTCGAACCGTCAGGGTGACCGGCACGCCGACGATGCCCACCTGATCGAAGACGACCACCTGCGCGCCGGCCGCCGCCGGCCCGACCGCGAAGCACTCGAGGCTCAGCGCCACCCCGATCAACCATCTGGAGATCATCCTCACGATCGGCTCCTTGACCCTTGGCAGGCGCGCCGGACATACAACCCCGAATGCGCCCCGAAACGCTCGGCTGCGCCCCATGGGGGGGCTCCGGCGTGCCGCCTGCCGATTCCGGCGGCGATAATACCCCGGCGGGTAAACGGCGTCAAACGACCGGCCGATGGGGTCGCCACTCCGCTGGGCGCGGCCGGGACGGGGCTCAGCGGTGAGCCCGGCCCGGATGCCCTTTTGCACGTTCAGCCGCCGCCGCGCCCCTTGCCAGCCGGTGCGGTTTGTTGCTACCATCCGATCATGGCGGATTGGACCGAACCACAGGACCTGCGGGAATGGGCCGGGCGGGCCTTCAGCCTCCGGCCGATCGCCGCGGGGATCCTGTTGCTGGCGCTGCTGGCCGCGGAGCTCAAATTCGACTGGCTGGAGCGGGCGGCGGGGGCCTATCTGGTGTCGACGAATGCCGAACGGCCGGAATCCGGGGCCATCTGGGAAAAAGGCCGCAAGACCCAGATCGCCCGCACGGCCATCGAGAAGCTGGCAACCGATCGCGAAGCGTTTCAACGCGTGGCGCGCAACGCGGGGTCGTTCAACGAGGTCGTCGATGCGCTGGCCCCCGGCCAGGGGGTCATGCTCTCGGTCGAGCACTTTCGGGAAATCTACCGCAAGCTGCCCGAAGGCGTTGCCGCCGAGCTGATCTCGCCCTTCGATCTGCTGCGCCTGCTCAGTGAGGGCCGCTGGAGCCGGACCTACATCGAGCGCTCCGCCGACGGGCTGATGGTCTACCTCCTGGAGCCCAACAACCACGTCCTGCGCCAGGCGAAGGTGGGGGCCGCCTCCCTGAGCGCACTGGCGCGCGGCAGCGCCGCCGCCGAACGCACGCTGGAGGATCTTGCGGATTTCCGCAACCGGATCTACCCCGCCGAGCGGTTTTTCGCCGCCTTGGCCTCTCTGCCGGAGGAGGTGCGGCGCGCTCTGGTCTCCCAGCCCGAGCGGTTGCTGGACGTATCGGGGCAGATCAGCCGGGTGGGGGTGTCCGATGAGTCGGTTTCCGGGCGGGTCGAGGTCGGGTTCGAGATTCGCTCCGGCTCGCAGCGGCGGGTGGAGCTGGTTCAGGCCCAGGACTGGGCGGTCTGGCGGCTGCGGTCCGCCCTGGAAGGGCGCCCGACGGCGGCCGGGTCGGCCTCGAGTTTTCCGATCCAATAAACGGAAAGGCGGATGTTCCGGGTGCGGTCGATCCTGCGTCTGAGAGCGTTGTTTTACGCATTTCTGCTGGCGCTCGGCGTCGGATCGACGCTCCTGGTCTTTTTTTTCTTCATCGTGATCCGCGATCTGCCGCAGGTGCCCGAGCCGCTCAGCCGCATCATCGAAACCCCGCCGACGGAGATCTATGCGGCCACGGGGGAGCGCATCCTGCTGATCGGCGGGCGGGAGGTGGTTCCCCTCAACCGCGTCTCGCCGCTCTTCCTCCAGGCGGTTCTCGCCACGGAGGACCACCGGTTCTGGGACCACCGCGGGGTCGACAAGCTGCGCACGCTCAAAGCCTTCTGGGTCACGTTGTTCAGCCCGAATAGGATCGAGGGCGCCTCGACCGTCACCCAGCAGCTCGCCAAAAACCTGTTTTTCAGCTTTCAGCGCACCTACACGCGCAAATTCCGCGAACTGCTCGTGGCGCTGCAGATCGAATCCCGCTACACCAAGCGGGAGATCCTCGAGGCCTACATCAACCAGATCCCCTTCGGGGTCGGCGCCCACGGCGTGGAGCAGGCCGCGCAGGTCTTCTTCGGCAAGCCCGCTCTGCAGCTGAGCCTGCCGGAGGCGGCGCTGCTCGCGGGGCTGCCGAAGTCGCCGACCCGCTACAACCCCTTCCGGCACTTCGAACGGGCCAAGGCCCGGCAGGGAGTCGTCCTCGCCCGCATGACGACGGTCGGCAGCATCACCGCCGAGGAGGCCGAACTGGCGGCAAAGGCTCCGCTGAGGTTGCGCGAGCGGGGCGGGGGCGAGCCCGCCGGGGGCTACTTTATCGACCTGGTTCTCAAGGAGTTAGAGGATCGTTTCGGCTCCGATGTCGTGCACCACGCGGGGCTGAAAGTCTTCACCACCCTCGACCCCCGGCTGCAGGCCTTGGCCGTGGAATCGGTCCAGAAGGGGCTGGACCAGCTCGACCAGCTTCTGGGGGTGCCCGCCCCGGTGGGCGGCCGGCCGGTGGGCCGGGTCCAGGGAGCGCTGGCGGCGGTCGAAGCGCATTCCGGCGCGGTGAGAGCCTTGGTCGGCGGCCGCGACTATGCCGAGTCCGAGTTCAACCGTGCGGTGCAGGCCTCGCGTCAGCCCGGCTCCGGGTTCAAGCCGTTCGCGTACTATGCGGCGCTCGAGAAGCTCGGGCTGAGCCCGGCCAGCGTGTGGGTCGACCGCAAGATTTCGATCCCGATCGCCGGTCAGGCGCCCTGGACCCCGCGCAATTTCAGCGGCGAATACGAGGGGCCCATGGTGTTGAAGCGCGCCCTGGCCCACAGCGTCAATTCGATCGCCGCCCAGCTGGTGGAGAAGACCGGGCCGGCCGCACTCGTCGATGTCGCCCGGCGCTGCGGCATCCGCAGCCCGCTCACTCCGGTGCCCTCCCTGGCGCTGGGCACATCGGGGGTGAGCCCGCTGGAAATGGCGGGAGCCTTCGCCACCTTCGCCGCCGGCGGCATCACCCACGAGCCGTTTTACATCCGCCGGGTCGAGGATTTCCAGGGGCGGATCCTGGAGGAGCGCCTGCTCTCCGGGCGCCGGAGCCTCGATGCCGCCATCGCCTTTCAAGTCGTGGATATGATGCGCGCCGTCCTGGACGAAGGCACGGCCCGGGTCGTGCGCCAGATGGGGTTCGGTCTGCCGGCCGCCGGCAAGACCGGCACCACCGACGATTTCAACGACGCCTGGTTCACCGGGTTCACGCCGACCCTCAGCGTGTCGGTGTGGGTCGGTTTCGATCGGGCCTTCAGCCTGCGCGACGCCCAGGGGCGGGGGGTCACCGGTGCGCGGGGGGCTGCGCCCATCTGGGCCGATTTCATGCGCAAGGCCACCGCGGGCGAGCCCGCAAGGGAGTTCCCGGTGCCGGGCAACATACGATTCGTCGCGGTCCACCCCGTCACGGGGCAGTCTCCGGCGCTGTCGGGCGGCCGCAGCGTCGAGGTGGCCCTGCGCGACGGGCAGCAGCGGCCTTTGCCCTCCGCAGACGATTTCAGGAGCCCGCAGCAGGGCGGATACACGGATAGAGGCCCCTGATCGGTGCCGCTGCCCCAAGGGGGGCCTCGGTCCGGCGCCGATCTCGGCGCAGCGCATGGGTCCCGCCGGCGGGCGGGCGGGCGGCGGCAGCGCTGCGGCCTCGGCCTGAAGCGAACTTCATCCGCGCAGCGAGGACACCGTTAACCATGAAGGCAGGCGAGAGATGATGCACCGGCTGCGCCATGCCGCAGGCCGTCTGTGGATAACCCTCCTGGTCGGGACGGGGTCGAGCCTTTGGCTGCTGACCGTTCTTGGGACGGCCATCAGCGTGGAGGCCGCGCCGGCGGCGGTGGCGGTGTGGATGCTCTGCGTGTTTTTTGCCGTGGGCTGGGCGGTCGACGGCTGGGGGCTCCGGCAGGTGCGCCGCCTGGTGCACGCAGCCGAGGAGGCGGCGCGGGAGGGGCTGAGCGTCGAAGCGGAGGCGCTTTTTCGCAAAGGGTTGGCCCTGCTCGACAGCTTTCTGGTGTCGCCGGCCGCCCGCCGGCGGAGCCTGACCATGCTCAGCGCGCGCCTGGCGCGTTTTTACCTGGCCCGCCCCGGCGGCCGAGGCTACCGCGAGGCGTTCATCGCCCGCTATCTTGCAGAGCATCCCGGCGACAGCGAGGTCGCCGAGCAATGGGTCCTGGCCGAGGAGGGCCGGGACGGCGCGTTTGAAGACCACCAGGGGCTGCTGGCGCGCCTGGCCGCGGCTCATCCGCGCCACGACCCCCTTCAGCGCGCGTTGGCACGCACCTACCTGATGCAGGAGCGCGCCGACTTCGAAGCCCTGCAATGCTACCGCCGGGTGTGCGCCGGCCCGGGCCCCGTGCAGCCGGAGGTCTGTCGAGCGGTGGCGGCCCTGCTTCGCAAAGCCGGCCTCGGCGACGATTGGGCCCGGCAGATCGTTTCCCGATTCACAGGCACGGCTCCGGCAGCCGACGAGTCGGCCTCGCCGCCCGGCGCTCCGCAGCCCGCGACGAGCGAGGCGGAGGCCGCCGATTCAACTGGCGATTCGGATGAGGACGGCGCCTGGGAGGATGGCCTCTTCCGGATGGACCCCTCCGGGGACGAGACCGACGAGGAGGCCGAGGCGCGGCGGGCCCCGGCGGGTTTCGGAGCGGGGGCGGCGGCCGCTTGGGGGCGGCTCGCACGCCTTGCCGCAGCTGTGCGCGCGGTTACCGCAGACGGGCTGGGCCGGGCGGTCGGCAGGGCTGCCTCGGTTCGCGCCGCGACCTGGGGGTGGGCCGGCGCCGCCGGGCTTGGGATTCTCGTTGCCGGCGCCGGGGTGTGGCTGTGGGTGGGCGATGCGGATCTGTCGGGTGGCGCGGCCGACCCGCCGGCCGCCGTTGTTGCGCCGGCCGGCCCCGCGCCGATGGTGACCGACCAGTTTACCCTGCAGGTGGCCGCCTATCTGAAGGCTGAATATGCCCACACGTTCGTGGAACGACTCAAACGCCAGGGGCTGGATGCCTACTGGACGGAGACCTCGAGCGGCGGCAAGACATGGTATCAGGTGCGCATCGCCCATTTTCCGGACCGCCCGTCGGCGCGGGAGTTCGGCAGCCGCCTGAAGCAGAAGGGTGTCATCGAAGACTTCTACGTCACGAACTACAGCCGGTGACAGGCGTGCACCCCGCCGAGCGGCCGCGACGGGGTGGCGTGCGACGGGGTGCGGAGCAAATGCAAGGCTTGCGTAAGCCGGTTGCCAGACCGCAGGCGGAAAGAGAGCCGCCCCCCGCCCCCGCTGCGGCCGGCGAGCAGCCCCGGCAGGCGGAGCCCTGGATCCTCTGCCGGGAGTGCCTTCACCCCGTCACGCGGGACCGGGAGCGCATCAGCGTCGCCGGGGCGCACCGCCACACCTTCGCCAACCCCCACGGCATCGTGTTCGAAATCGGCTGCTTCAGCCGAGCCCCGGGGTGCGCCCGTGTCGGCCCGGCCAGCGCCGAGTTCTCATGGTTTCCCGGCTGCACGTGGCAGGTGGCGGTGTGCGCCGCCTGCCTGGCCCATTTGGGGTGGGGGTTCCAGTCGCCGGGCGGCGGAAATTTCTTCGGATTGATTCTCGATCGGCTGATCGAGCCCACCTGAGTCTGCATCCGCAAACAGCGCCCTCGGCCGCTGCCCGCTGCGCTAAGCTTCCCGCCCGGCCAACTGCCGGCAGATCTCCAGCGCCTGCCGGCGCGTCTGCTCCGGTGTGCCGGAGTTGTCGATGACCCGGGTGGCGAGGGCCCTTTTTGCCGCCAGCGGCATCTGGGCGCGGATCCGGGCCAGGGCCGCCGCCTGCGGCAGCCGGTCCCGCCGCATGAGGCGCTCCAGCTGGACCGCCTCGGGCACGTAGACGACGATCACCTCGGCCAGGCCGTGGTGCATGCCGGACTCGAAGAGCAGCGGCACGTCGAGGACGACCACGGCGCCGGCATTTTCCCGGCGCAGGCGCTCCAGCCGCCGGGCGATCTCCTCCTGCACCCCGGGGTGCACGATCCCCTCCAGCACGCGCCGCTCGTGCGGGTCGTCGAAAACGATTTCAGCCAGCCGCCGCCGGTCGATGTCGCCGTCGGGCCCCAGGATGCGGCCGCCGAAATGGGCGAGAATCCGTTTGTGGGCAACCGTCCCCCGGCGAACGATCTCCCGGGCGATCCGGTCGGCGTCGATGACGCGCGCACCGGCCTCGGCCAGCACGGCGGACACCGTCGATTTGCCGCTGGCGATGCCCCCGGTCAGTCCGGCAACGAGCACGTGGTGTCTCCTTCGTCAACAGAATACTCAAACGCCCTATCGGTGGGATAGCCCGGCGGGCGTGGCCGCCACGGACGGATCCTTCTTTGAACCTGTTTTGCTGCCGGTACGATAAAAGGCCGCACCGACAATGGCGCTGCCGCCTCCGGGGTGATATGCGACCCGTGCAGGGTTGTCAATCCGGCCCGCGTCCGTCTTGCGCCGCCTCGAATCGATCTTACCATTCAAGTGCCGGATGTGCCGACAAGAAGCATCCGAGACCCCGATCGGTAAGGAGGTATCCCATGGCCAAGGAAAAATTGAAAATGGCCGCCGACGTCTGCTCCTATGTGGACGAGAAAAAGAGCCAGATCCACTTGGAAATATGCATCCCGGGCGTTAAGAAGCAGGCGATCCACCTCAAGGTGCGCGACGACAGCTTCAGCCTGTTCGCGCCGCGCGAGGATTTCGACTACGTGGCGGCCGCCGCCTTCTGCTGCCCGGTCAAGCCCAAATCCGCCAAGGCGAGCTACAAGGACGGGATGCTCAAGGTGAACCTGAAGCTCAAGGACCCCATGGAAGGGGCGCACGCCGTCGCCATCCATTGACCCCCCGTTTCCGCCGAACTGCCCGACCGCAGGCAAAGCAGCGCCTGCGGTTTGTTTCGCCCCCCCCCGTCTGTCACCGCTGCAACGGCCGGCGGCGCCTCTTGCCGCCGGTTTCGGCCCGAAAAAACCATTTGACAAGCACCGCGCGTATTGGCTAAGAAAGTCGGGACTTTCCTGACTTTTTGCAGCCGCAGAGCGTCCCGTCGGCCTGCCGTGTGCAAGGCAACAGCGCTTCAGGAGCGGATGGACACCGACCGCCCCCTTCTGGCCGAACGGCGCCGGCCGGAAGAGCGATCCTCAGCAACGCTACAAGGACAACGCCTATGACTTCGCATCGATCTCCGTCCCCCCGGGCTGCACTCCTCAACACGGCGTTGGCCGCACTGATGGTGGCGGCCCTCATCGGCTGCACCAGCGCAGCGAGCTCGCCCGGCGATGCGAACGCGCCCCGGGCGGATATCATCCGCATCGACGGCCTCAAGCAGTTCGGCGGCCTGGAGCGGCCCGCGGTGGTGTTTCTCCACGAGAAGCACACCCAGGCCCTGGCCCCGAAGAACAAGGAGTGCGCCGCCTGCCACCTGCCCGTGCCCGATAAGAAGTATATGTCCACCAAGTACATGCGGCTGAAAGATGAGTCCAAGGGCCAGGTGATGGAGGTCTACCACACCCACTGCATTGACTGCCATCGGCAGACGACCGCCGCCGGGGAGAAGAGCGGGCCGGTGGTCTGCGCCGGCTGCCATGCCGACAAGCAGGTTGCCTCCTCCTGGGCCGACATCGGCATGGACAAGTCGCTCCATTACCGCCACGTCAAGGCCCAGGAGAACAAGTGCGAGGCCTGCCACCACCAGTTCGACCCCACGGCCAAGAAGCTCTTCTACGCCAAGGGCAAGGAGGAGACCTGCCGCTACTGCCACCTGGACCGCACGGTCGAAAACGTGACCTCTTTCCGTCAGGCCGCCCATGACCAGTGCATCGACTGCCACCGCAAGCAGCTTGCGGCGAGCAAGGCCGCCGGCCCGGCCACCTGCAGCGGCTGCCACGATGCCGGGCTGCAGAAAAAGATCGAGAGGGTCAAGGAGATCCCGCGCCTGATGCGCGGCCAGCCCGATGTCACCCTGGTCCAGGCCATCCCGCGCGGCGGTCAGAAGCTGGATCCGGGAGCGCGGGCGAAGGTGGTCCCGTTCAATCACATCGCCCACGAGGCCGCCAACGACAGCTGCCGGGTGTGCCATCACGCCGGCATGGCGGCTTGCGGCACATGCCACAGCCTCCAAGGGTCCAAGGAGGGCAAGTTCGTGAGCCTGCAGACGGCCATGCACCGGGTGACGGCCCAGGCGAGCTGCATGGGCTGCCATCAATCGTACCTGGCCGACAAACGCTGTGCGGGCTGCCATGCGGCCATGCCGCCGCGCCAGCCGCAGGATGTCTCCGGCTGCGCGAGCTGCCACGTCGCGCCGCCGGCCGATACGACCGCGCAGAGCGACCCCAAGCAGATCGCGGCCGCGCTGCTCGATATGCGCCGGCCGGTGACCGCCACCCTGCCCGACGACGCCATACCGGAGGAGGTGCTGATCAAGGCCTTGAGCAATAAATACGAGCCGGTCAAACTGCCGCACCGCAAGATCGTGCACGCCTTGCAGAAGAACCTGGCGGGCAGCAAGTTGGCCTCCTATTTCCACCCGGCTCCCGGCACCCTGTGCCAGGGCTGCCACCATCACAGCCCGGTCTCCGCCAAGCCGCCGGCCTGTGCGAGCTGCCACGGCAGGTCCTTCGACGAGCGCAACCTTTTCAAACCCGGGCTGCAGGCCGCCTATCACCTGCAGTGTTTCGAATGCCATGCGGCCATGGGGATCGAGAAGCCGGTCGCCACGGACTGCACCGGCTGCCACAAAGCGAAGCCTTAAACCGGAACCGGGTCATCAACTTATCAGAGGGACAGGAACATGTCGATTTCACGCAGGAAGTTTCTCGGCTGGTTGGGCGCCGCCGGAGCGGGAGCGGCCGTCGGCCGCCCGGCCCAGGCCGCCGGGACGGCGAGGTTTCCCGGCCATCCGGAGGCCTTCGGGGTGCTTTTCGACGTCACCCGCTGCATCGGCTGCCGCAAGTGCGAGGAGGCCTGCCAGAAGGTCAACGGGCTGCCCGCCCCGGAGAGGCCCTTCAGCGATCTGACGGTGATGGACCGCAAGCGGCGCACCGATTCCCGGAACTACACCGTGGTCAACCGCTACGACCATGTTCCCGGGGCGCGCGGGCCGCTCTACCGCAAGCTGCAGTGCAACCACTGCCTGGAGCCGGCCTGCGCCTCGGCCTGCTTCGTCGCGGCCTTCCACAAGAACAGCAACGGCTCCGTGACCTATGACGAGTCGGTCTGTGTCGGGTGCCGCTACTGCATGATCGCCTGCCCCTTCGAAATCCCCACCTACGAGTACGACAAGGCTTTCACCCCGCGGGTCATGAAGTGCACCTTCTGCCATCCCCGGCTGGTCGAGGGCCTGCTGCCGGGCTGCGTCGAGATCTGCCCGGCCGAGGCCCTGACCTTCGGCCGGCGCCGCGACCTCCTGCGGATCGCACGCGAGCGCTTCGAGAAGTTTCCGGGCCGCTACCGCGATCACATTTACGGCGAGACGGAGATGGGCGGGACCGCGTGGCTGACCATCTCCGGGGTTCCCTTCCGGGAGTTGGGGATGCGCGAGGACCTGGGCACCGTCGCCGCACCGGAGTTGACCAAAGGCGCTTTGAGCGTGGTGCCGATCGTGGCCGGCCTGTGGCCCGTGCTGCTGACCGGTATCTACGCCATCAGCCAGCGTCGGGACAAAATCGCCCGCGAGGAGAGCTCGGCGGCGGTGGCTGCGGCCGTGGCGCAGGCGCAGGCCGAGGCCAAGGCCAAGCTGGCCGAGGCCATGGCCAAGGCCGAGAAGGAGAAGCGCGCGGCCGTCGAAAAAGAGGTCAAGAAAGCCCTGGAGGATGCCGCCAAGGCCAAAGCCCAGGAGGGCGCGGCCGCCGCGGCGGCGGCCGAAGCCGAAAAGAAGCCCAGCTGAGGAGGGAATCAGATGCCTGCACCTAAGTTCACCCTTCAGAAACCCGCTCTGACCCCCTTCAACGTGGTGGCCGGGATCATCCTGGCGGTCGGCTTGTATGTCACGGTGATCCGCTTTACCCAGGGGCTGGCGGCGACGACCAACCTCTCCGATTACAACCCCTGGGGGATCTGGATCGGCTTCGACCTGCTGGTGGGCGTTGCGCTCGCGGCCGGCGGCTACGTCACCTCGGCCGCCTGCTACATCTTCGGCCTCAAGCGCTTTCATTCCGCGGTGCGGCCGGCGATCCTGACCGGGTTCCTGGGCTATGCCCTGGTCGTGCTGGCCCTGCACTACGACGTCGGCCGGCCCTGGCGCCTGCCCTACCCCTTCATCGTCCAGAGCGGGACGACGTCGCTGCTCTTCGAAGTGGCGGCGTGCGTGGCCCTTTACCTGACGGTGCTCTTCATCGAATTCTCGCCGGCCGCTTTGGAGTGGCTGGGGTTGAAGCGCGCGCGGCGGATCGTCGTCCGGCTGACCCTGGTGCTCACCATTTTCGGAGTGGTGCTCTCCACGCTGCACCAGTCCTCTCTGGGGGCCCTGTTCCTGATCGCACCCTCCAAGCTGCACCCGCTCTGGTACTCGCCCTACATCGCGCTCTTCTTCTTCGTTTCGAGCGTCGTCGCGGGGCTCTCCATGGTGATCTTCGAGAGTACGCTCGCCCATCGCTACTTCCACGACAAGATGGACGACGAGCACCTGCGGCAGGCGGACGGGGTCGCCCTCGGCTTCGGCAAGGCCGCCGCCTGGGTGCTGGCAGGCTATTTCGTCATGAAAGTGATCGGCATCGCCCAGACCGACGCCTGGAGCTATCTCGCCACCGGCTACGGGGCCTGGTTCCTGGTGGAGCTGCTCGGCTTCATCCTGCTGCCCTGCTATGCCTTCGCCATCGGCGTGCGCGACAAGAACCTCAAGGTGATCCGCTGGACCGCGGCCTGGTCGGTGCTCGGGATCGTGGTCAACCGCTTCAATGTCGGCCTGATCGCCTTCAACTATCACCTGCCCTCCAGCGAGCGCTATTTCCCGCACTGGATGGAGATCGCCATATCCCTTTTCGTCGTCACGATCGGCGTGGTGGCCTACAAGTTCATCGTGACCCACATGCCGATCCTCTACTCGCACCCGGACTACGACGCGCATTAACGGCGGCATCAAGGACAGCTCTATGGACAACCCGATCGTCACCCTGCATGATTTCATGCTGCGAACCGAGAGCATCACCTACATCCTCGTGGTCGCGGTCCTTGTCAGCTTTCCGTTTTTCTGGCGGTTTCTGACCGACCGCGACGAGGATTCGACACGGCCGGACGGGGAGCATTCATCCGGCAAGCATCATTAGCGGCGTTCGGGACTTATTTTCTCGTAGCAAGGAGTGGGGCCCATGTACGAATTCGTGACCGGTCCGCTGGCATGGCTGGCATTCGCGGTTTTCTTCGTCGGGATCATCGTGCGTCTGGTGCTGTATGTGCGCGGCCTGGACTGGAAGCTCGACCGCGTGACCTATTCGGTCAACACGGCCTTCGGGGTCCGTGGGGCCGTGCGCTCCATCTTGTTCTGGCTCTTCCCCTTCGGCACCCAGAGCTACCGCAACAACCCCGGCTTCACCCTGGCGCTCTTCGCCATGCACATCGGCTTGATCGTGACCCCGATCTTTCTGCTCGGCCACAACATCCTGCTGCAGGAGCGCTGGGGGTTCAGCCTGTGGTCGCTGCCGGGAGCCGTCGCCGACCTTTTGACCATCGCCGTCATCGTCTCGGCCCTGCTCCTGGCCCTGCGGCGGATCGCCCTGCCGGAGGTGCGCATCATCACGACCGCCTATGACTACCTGCTGCTCGCGGTCGCCGTGGCGCCTTTCGTGACGGGCTGGATCGCGCGCTACGCCTACGTCCACAGCCAGGCCTGGCTGATCGTCCACGTGCTCTGCGGGGAGCTCTTCCTGGTGGCGATACCCTTCACCAAGCTCTCGCACTTCGTGCTGTTTTTCGCCACCCGCGCGCAGCTCGGCATGGACTACGGGATCAAGCGCGGCGGCATGAAAGTCAAGGGGATCAGCTGGTAGAAAGTTCGCGCGCCCCGCCGCGCGCGGCCGCCGCATCAACGGCAATGGGGGTGCCGGCGGGAATGGAGAGAAAGCCGCTCTCTATAGAGGTGAAGATGTTCATTGGATTTCGGGTGCAATAAGGGTTCAAGGGTTCCAGGGGGCAAGCCTTGACGCTGCGCCTTTTTCACTCGAACCCTTGATCCCTCGAACCCTTTATGCCACCGGTTTCAGCCGGTGCGTGGTTTACGCGGAGAGGACGCCATGCCGGAAGGAGTTCTGTGCAACAAAAACAAGGTGAGCACCCTGGAGCAGCTCCAGGCGCTGCTGGCCGACAAGAGCGGCAAGCAGTATTACCAGGAGATGAACCGCCTGGAGGTCGACACCAAGGCCCTGTGGGACCTCGTCCAGAAGACCTGTAAATCGCGCATCCGCACCTGGCTGGAGATATGCACCCACTGCGGTTTGTGCGCCGAGAGCTGCTTCTACTACCTCGCCAACAACCGTGACCCCCGCCAGGTGCCCTCTTACAAGATCCAGAGCACCCTGGGGCAGATCGTGCGGCGCAAAGGGCAGGTGGACAACGCCTTCATGCAGATGGCGATGGACACCGCCTTCTCCAAGTGCACCTGCTGCACGCGCTGCGGGATCTACTGCCCGCTGGGGATCGACATGGGGGTCATGTTCAGCTATCTGCGCGGCCTGCTCTTCTCCCAGGGCTTCACCCCCTGGGAGATGAAGATCGGCACCGGGATGCACCGCGTCTACCGGGCCCAGATGGATGTCACGACCGAGGATTGGGTGGAGACCTGCGCGTGGATGGCCGAGGAGACCGCCGACGAGTGGCCGGGCCTTGAGATCCCGGTCGACAAGGAGGGCGCCGACATCCTCTACACGGTCAACGCGCGCGAGCCCAAGCACTACCCGGAGGACATCGCCCAGGCGGCCATCCTCTTTCATTTGGCCGGCGAGAACTGGACCGTGCCGAGCGAGGGCTGGGAGGAGACGAGCCTGGCCATGTTCGCGGGGGATTGGGAGGCCAGCAAGATGCAGGTGGAGAGCGTCTACGGCGCCATGCACAAGCTCCGCCCCAAACGCATGGTGGTGACCGAGTGCGGCCACGCCTACCGGGCGACGGTGATCGAGGGGCCTTACTGGGCCGGGCTGCCGAGCGGCAAGACCCCGGTCGAAAGCCTGCACTACGTGGAGTGGGTGGCCGAGGCCCTGCGCACGGGCAAGCTCAAAATCGACCCGGCCAAGCGGATCAAGGAGCCGGTGACCTATCAGGACTCCTGCAACTACATCCGCAACGGCGGTCTGTGGGAGGCCGCCCGCTACATCATGAGCCAGATCGCCGAGGACTTCCGCGAAATGACCCCCTCGCGCGAGCACAACTTCTGCTGCGGCGGCGGCGGAGGGCTGAACGGCATCGGCCGCTACCGCGAGCAGCGCAACGTGGGCCTCAGGGTCAAGCGCGACCAGATCCTGGCCACGGGGGCGAAGCTGGTGGTCGCCCCGTGCCACAACTGCTGGGACGCCATCCGCGACCTGGAGGAGGTCTACGAGATCGGCATCCGCTGGAGTTTCCTGAAACCCCTGCTGATCAACATGGTCGAGGTGCCCGAGCACCTGAAGCCGGAGGAGTGAGCGGCCTGCCGACGGCCTGACATGCGGGCTCCACATCGGCCCGATCGGCGGATTCTCAAACCCAACACCAGGCACTAAACACTGAACACCCACACGGATACCCGTGACCGCCATGAACACAGTGATCCTCAAATCCGACGGCGCCCTCGCGCATGACCGCACAGTGGTCGCCGAAGACCCCCTCTTTCTGCTCGGCCACAAGGTCGAACTCGAGCAGGGCTACACGCTGCGCAGCTTCTTCAAGATGATCGAACGCTATCCGATCTTCACGAAGCTGAACGCGTTCTTGCCCGAATGTTTGGAGCAGTACCGGAAATGCCCGGGGGGCGAGTGCCTGGCGTCCGGGGTGGGGCGCCTCGAGCTTTTCAAGACCGTCGAGATGATGGGGTTCCCGGGCGAGCCGCGCCTGGAGATCTACCACACCCTGTGCGGCGTGGATGGCGAGCAGACTTGCGAGATCAAGGCATTTCCCCTGGAGAACCTGCTCGATCTGCCGGTTCAGGTCGGCAAGCTCAAGCACGTCGTTTTCGGCGACAAGGTGGATGTGCTGGAGTTCGACACCATTTTCAATCTGTTCGAGTTCATCGAGGGGATCGTCTGGCAGTTGAGTTTTCACCGCAGCCCCAAAGAGTGTGCCCTAAGGAGATGACGCATGTTTAAAAAACTGCTGTTTGCGACGACGGCTTCTCCCGTTTGCGACAATGCGGCCAAGGTGGCCTTCGACCTCGAGCTGAAGTGGGAGGCCAAGCTCCTCGTGTTGCATGTCCTGGGGCTCCCGGGCCGCGGATTCAACCTCCAATTCACCGACGTGCGCACCGGCGAGCGCGAGGACCCCAGCCAGGACTACGTCGAGTGGGTGAAGGAGGAGCTGAACACCACCTACGGCAAGCTGCGCCACCCGGCACCGTGCGATCGCCGGCAGCACCATGCGCAAAGTGGCCAAGGCCGCGCGCTGCGCGGTCGTCATCGTCAATCGGCCCTGCACCACCTGCTGGCGGCTGTTTTCCAACATCGTCGTCGGCATCGATTTTTCCAAGGCCTCCGAGTCGGCCTTTTTGTGGGCCTACAAGCTCGCCAGCGAAGTCGGCGCCAAGCTGCACATCTTTCACGCCATCGACATCACCGCCGAGGGGCTGACCCTGCCGACCGGCCAGACCGCCATCGAGCAGCGGATCAAGGAAGCCCGCCGGCGGATCGAGCAGCACATGATCCCCAAACTGAAGGGATACGACAAATACAGCATCGAGGTCTGGGAGGGGATCCCCTACGTCGAGATCCTCAAGTTCGCCCGCGAGCGCCAGGGGGACCTGATCGTCATGGCCCACCACGCACGCGAGGTCGACCTGGAGGAGGCCGAACTCGGCAGCACGGTCGAGCAGGTGGTGCTGCGCGCCTCCTGCCCGGTGGCGAGCGTGAACCACCCGGACAAAGTGGCCGATCTGCTGTGATGCAAGAGGGGCTGCGTGGGGAAGAAAAAGATCCTTTTCGTTGACGATGAGCTCGACATGCGGATTTTTCTCTCCACCGTGCTCACGACCGGGGGCTTCGAGGCCATCGCCGCGCGCAACGCCATCGAAGGCCTGCAGAAAGCCCGCGCGGAGATGCCGGATCTGGTCATCATGGACGTCATGATGCCGTCGGCCGGCGGCGTGACCCTTTTCCAGGAAATCAAGAAAGACGACCGGCTCAAGCACACGCCGGTGATCATGCTGACGGGGGTCAGCGAAAAGGCATTCCACCACCACGTGAAGATGGTCAATCTGCGCATCGATAAAGCGCTGCCGCCGCCCGACGCCTACCTCGAAAAACCCCTTTACCCCGAGAAACTTCTATCCGCGATCCGCCAGCTGCTGCCCTGAATGGGAGGAGCGCCATGGACGACCCCCTGCTCCTGGCTGACGACGAGGACGGCATCCGCCGGGTGCTCGGCATCACGCTCGCCGATGCCGGCTTCCGCGTGCTGACGGCCGCCGACGGGCACGAGGCCCTGGCGATGTTTCGCCGCGACCAGCCGGCGATCGTCCTGACCGACATCAAGATGCCCGGGCTGAGCGGCCTGGATCTGCTGCGGATCATCAAGGCCGAGCGGCCGGAGACCGAGGTCATCATGATCACCGGCCACGGGGACCTCGAACTGGCCATCGAGAGCATCAAGCTCGAGGCCACGGACTTCGTCACCAAGCCGATCAACGACGATGTGCTCGCCATCGCCCTGAAGCGCGCCCAAGACCGGATCGCCATGCGGCGGCAGCTCAGGGTCTACACGGAAAACCTCGAAAAACTGGTGCGCAAGCAGGCCGCCCGCCTGGTGGAGGCGGAGCGGCTGGCCGCCATCGGCCAGACCGTGGAGGGGCTGTCCACGGCGTTTCGCGACATGGCGGGCGACCTGGAGGGCAGCGTGCGCTACTTCAACGACATGCCCTGCTTCGTCTCCGTGCACGATCGGCACTTGACGGTCCTGGCGGCCAACCCCCTCTATCGCGAGCGCCTGGGCGAAATGGTCGGCCGGCGCAGCTGGGAAATCTACGCCAGCCGCCGCGACCAGCCCTACACCTGCCCGGTGGCGCGCACGATCGAGACCGGCATGGGCCAGCGCAGCCCCGAGGTGATCGCCTACCGCGACGGCAGCCAGGCGGCGGTGATGGTCCACACCGCGCCGATCCGCGGCAGCCGCGGCGAACTCGAACTGGTGCTCGAGTTCGCGATGGATATCTCCGAGGTGGAGCGGCTGCGGGACGAGCTGCAGTCCACCCAGGGGCGGCTGACCTCGCTCGGCCTGATGGTGAGCTCGGTCTCCCATGGCGTGAAAGGCATCCTGACCGGCATGGACGCCGGGATCTACCTGGCGGAGTCGGGGCTGAAAAACGCCGACCCGGACCGCGTGCGGGAGGGGGTCGCCACGGTGCGGGAGATGGTGGAGCGGATCCGCGGCGTGGTGCTCGACATCCTCTACTTTGCCAAGGAGCGGCCCCTGGAGCGCAAGCGCCTCGATGTCGGCCGGTTCGTCGAGGGGCTGCTGGCCGTGGCCGGCCCCAAAATCGGCAAGCGCGGCATCGCGTTCGCCACGCAGATCGACTCCGACTTAGGCGATTTCGACGCCGACGAGGCCGTCATGGTTCCGGCGCTGCTCAACCTGCTGGAGAATGCCGTCGATGCCTGCACGGAAGCCGCGTCCGGACCGGGGCACCGCATCAGCTTCCGCGCCCGGGGCGATTCGGAGCAGGTCGTCTTCGAGGTGGAGGACGACGGCATCGGCATGAGCCCGCAGACCCAGGCGAAAATGTTCAACCTCTTCTTTTCCTCCAAGGGCAAGGCCGGCACCGGGCTCGGTCTGTTCATCACACGGCAGGTCGTCTCCCAGCATGCGGGGACGATCGCGGTGGAATCGGTGTTGGGCCGGGGTTCGCGGTTGCGCGTCTGCCTCCCCCGCCGGGCCGGGTCGAACCCGGTCCCCGGCCTCTCTTCCGGGGATCGGTGCTGAACCGCAGCTCCGTTGCAATCCCGCGCAATATTTTATAGTCTGTGTCCCAGGACTGGCCGGTTGCCGGCCGGGAACGCCGTCCTTGAGACCGTCTCGCGGGTTCTGCCATGATCCCCATCCTCCGTCGAGTTCGCAAAAGCCTTGCCACCAAGCTCATCCTGATCGTCGGCATCATTCTCATGCTCACGATCTCCGCGTGGTCCTATTTCAGCATCGCCTACCAGAAGGAGTACCTGCAGCAGAAGTTCGTGGCCCAGACGGAACGGCTCGGCCACACCATCAAACTCGGCGCCCACTATGCCATGATGCTCAACGCCAGGGACGACATCAACCAGATCATCAACAACATCGCCCGCCTGGGGGAGATCCGCCACATCCGCATCTACAACAAAGAGGGCGCCGTCAAGTTTACCAACCACCTGGAGGAGGTGGAGCAGATCACCAACATCAAGTCCGAAGCCTGTTTCATCTGCCACCATACGGACCCGCCGGTCGTCACCGTGGGGCTGGGCGAGCGGACGCGGTTTTTCACCGCGGCCGACGGGCAGCGGCTGCTGGGGGTCATCACCCCGATCGAGAACGAGCCGGGCTGTTCGACCGGCGGATGCCATTTCCACCCCGCCGATAAGAAAATCCTCGGCGCCCTGGATGTGGTGGTGACCCTGGCGGAGACCGAAGAGGAGATCCTCTTCATGGAACGCGGCGTCATCGGGCTGGCCTTGGTCGCCTTTCTGGTGACCTCGGCCATCATCTTCCTGTTTCTGATGCGCTTCGTCAACCGCCCGATTCAGAAGCTGATCGCCGGGACCCAGACCATCTCGCACGGGGACTACTCCGCGCGGGTCGATGTGGCCCAGCAGGACGAGATGGGCCGGCTGGCCGACGCCTTGAACTTCATGTGCCGGGAGATCGGCGAGAAGCAGGCGGAGCTGAACCGGCAGCGGGACGAGTACCAGAAGCTGTTCAACACGGTGCCGATCATCATCACCGTGCAGGACCGCAACTACCGGCTGTCGCCCCGGCCGAGGGGGATTTTTGTTATCACGCTTACAAGGGGCGTCTCAGCAAGTGCCTCAACTGCCCGGTGGAAAAGACCTTTGAAGACGGGCAGCCGCATTTCAGCGAAGAGTCGGGGGTGAACAAGGACGGGCAGCCTGAATACTGGGTGGTGAAGACCACTCCCATCCGCAATGCCGAGGGCGACATCGTCGCCGCCATGGAGGTCAACCTCGACGTCACCCAGCACAAGCTTCTCGAGCAGCAGCTCGAGAAATCCGAAAAGAAGTATCACGAGATCTTCAACAGCATCCCCAACCCCGTCTTCGTGCTGGACGCCGAATCGCTGGAGATCCGGGACTGCAACGCGGCGGTGCAGAGCGTCTACGGCTATGAGCGCCGCGAGATCCTGCTGCGCCGCTTCGTCGAACTGTTCCCGGAGGAGGAGCAGCTGCGCTACGTCGCCAGGGTCCTGCGGTCCGATGTGATCCACCAGGCCCGCCAAATCCACAAGGACGGTCGGATCCTGTTCGTCGACATGTGGATCTCCCCGGCCGAGTACCCGGGCCGCCGCGTCCTGCTCGTGACGACCAGCGACATCACCAAGCGGCTGGAGACCGAGCAGCACCTCATCCAGGCGAGCAAGATGGCCACCCTGGGCGAGATGGCCACCGGCGTCGCGCACGAGCTCAACCAGCCGCTGGCCGTCATCAAGACCGCCAGCCGGTTTTTCATCAAAAAAGTCCGCAACCAGGAGCCCATCCCCGAGTCGATCATCGCCACGCTCTCCGAGGAGATCGACAGCCATGTGGACCGCGCCACGCGAATCATCAACCACATGCGCGAGTTCGGCCGCAGGGCCGACCGGCAGATGGACCCGATCCAGGTGAACGATGTGATCCGCAAATCCCTCGAGATCTTCAGCCAGCAGCTGAAGGTCCGCGGGATCGATGTGGTCCTTAACCTCGCGGAGCCCCTGCCGCTGGTGCGGGCCGACGCCAACCGCCTGGAGCAGGTCTGCATCAACCTGCTCATCAATGCCCGGGACGCCATCGAGGCCAAAGTCGGCAGCTCGCCCCACTTGAAGGGCGAGAAGAAGATTTTTCTGACCACGCAGCCCCAAAAAGGCAGGGTGCTCATCGAGGTGCGCGACACCGGCCAGGGAATCCCGCGCGCGGTCATCGGGAAGATTTTCGAGCCTTTCTTCACCACCAAGGAGGTCGGCAAGGGCACCGGGCTGGGCCTCTCCATCAGCTACCAGATCATCCAGGAGTTCGGCGGCAGCATCCGGCCCGAATCGCGCGAAGGCCAGGGGGCGGCCTTTATCATCAGCCTGCCGGCGGTGTGAACGGCCATGGACAATCGCATTCTGCTGGTCGACGACGAACCCGGCATCCGCAAGGTGCTGGGGATATACCTGGCGGACAAGGGCTACGAGGTGATCCCGGCCGATAACGGCGAGGATGCCCTGCGGCTCTTCCGCGAGGCGGCCCCGGCCATCGTGCTGACCGACATCAAGATGCCGGAAATGGACGGCATCGAGCTGTTGCAGCGGATCAAGGCCGAGCGGCCGGAGACCGAGGTGATCATGTTCACCGGCCACGGCGACATGGACCTCGCCATTATGAGCCTCAAGCACGAGGCCACCGACTTCGTCACCAAGCCGATCAACGACGAGGTCCTGGAGATCGCCCTCAAGCGCGCCCGCGAGCGGATCGAGCTGCGCCGGCAGCTGCGCGACTACACCGAGCGGCTCGAGCGCCTCGTGGACGAAAAGGCGCGCCGGCTGGTCGAGGCCGAGCGCATGGCCGCCGTGGGCGAAACCGTGGCCGAGCTGGCCCACACCATCAAGAACATCGCCAACGCCCTCACCGGCGGCATTTTCGTCCTGGGCAAGGGGGTCGAGCTCGACGAGAAGGAGTACCTCCATCAGGGCTGGCGCATGGTGTCGGAGAATGTGGAGAAGATCAAAAACCTCTCCCTTGAGATGCTCGCCTTCGGCAAATATGCCGCGCTGACGCCGCAGCCCGGAGACCCGAATCTTCCGGCGGCCGACGCGGTGCGGCTGATGGCCGCCCACTCCCGGGAGCAGGGCGTCGAGCTGACGGCCGAGCTGGCGGAGCACCTCGGCCCGGTGGCGCTCGACGCCGAAGCCATCCACTGTTGCCTGCTGAACCTGGTGAGCAACGCCATCGATGCCTGCCGGGCGTGCGAAAAGCCGGCCGCCCGCCACCGGGTCACCGTCCGGACGCGCCCCGCGGCCGGCGGGGGGGTTGAGATCGAGGTCGCCGACACCGGCTGCGGGATGCCGTCGGACGTGCGCCAGCGGCTGTTTCAGGGCCTGGTCAGCACCAAGGGAACCGCCGGCACCGGCATCGGGCTGATGATGACCAAGCGCATCGTCGACCAGCACCGGGGGCGCATCGGCGTCGACAGCCGCGTGGGGGAGGGCACCACCTTCACGATCCACCTGCCCCCGGCGCCGGCCGGGCGTCCGGGGCAGGCCGGGCCCACGCCGCCCTCCGGTAGACGCTGAATGCGAGAGACCCCCCGGCGGCAGCCCCCGCAAACGATCCTCGCGGCCGAGAGCCAACCGCCGCGATTTCCCCCCCGGAGCCTCTCCTGGTTCGTTTGGAGCCTCGGCGCGCTCTTTTATCTGATTGCTTTTTTCCAACGCCTGGCCCCGGCGGTGATGACGCGCGAGCTGATGCAGGACTTCGGTATCAGCGCTGCGGCGCTCGGCAACCTCGCGGCCTTTTACTTTTACAGCTACTGGCTCATGCAGGTGCCGACCGGCATTCTCGCCGATGCTTGGGGCCCGCGCCGGCTGCTGGCCGCGGGCGCGCTGACGGCATCGCTCGGTGCAGTGGTCTTCAGCCTGGCGCCGGGGCCGGCCTGGGCCGCTGCGGGACGGTTGCTGATCGGCGCCGGGGTTTCGGTCTCCTTTGTCACCTGCCTCAAGCTCGCGGCGCACTGGCTGCCGGCCGGCTATTTTTCCACGGTCTCCGGCATTCTGCTGGTGGCGGGAATCACCGGCGCCGTGAGCGCCGGGGTGCCGCTGCGGATCCTGGTCGACGGTTTCGGCTGGCGGGCGGCGATGCTGGGGGCGGCGGCCGCCACGGGCGCCCTGGCGCTGGCCATCTGGGTCCTGGTGCGGGACGATCCCGTCCAGCGCGGCTACGCGAGCTACGCCGCTTCGGTCACGACGTCGCCCAAGGGCTCACGCCCGTTCGAACAGCTGAAAGAGGTGCTGCGCAGCCGCAACACCCGGCTGCTCTGGTTCATCCCGGCCGGCCTCGTCGGGCCCATGCTCTCGTTCTGCGGGCTGTGGGGCGTGCCCTACCTGACCACCCATTACGGCCTCTCCCCGGCCGGGGCGGCGTCGCTGACCTCCGCGATGATGTTCTCCTGGGCCCTGGGCAGCCCCTTTGTCGGCCGCCTCTCCGACCGCATCGGGCGGCGCAAGCCGCCGATGATCGTCGGCCATGCCCTGGCGGCGGCCGGGTGGGCGGTTCTTCTTTTCGTCGACGGCTTGCCGCTCTGGCTGCTGGCCATCCTGATGACCGCAACCGGGGTGCTCTCCGCCAGCTTCAACATCTGCTGGCCGCTGGCCAAGGAGTCCGTCCCGCTGCGATCGGCCGGGACGGTCGCCGGGGTGGTCAACATGGGCATCATGCTGGGGCCGACCCTGCTGCAGCCGGCCGTCGGCTGGATGCTCGACCGCCGCTGGCAGGGGGCCATGGCCGACGGGGTCCGGACCTACGACCTCGGCGCCTACCAGGCCGGGTTTGCGCTGATGCTGGGGTGGATGCTGGTCTCCTGGGTGCTGCTTTTCTTCGTTCGCGAAACCGGCTGCCGCCAGCAGAGGTGAGGCCGGCGGCCCGGCCGGCCCCGTATTGACACCGCCAGTCAATTCGACTAACTGAAGAGGATATCGATTGGGCGATCGGCGCAACGATCGGCCCTCATTTCAGCGATGGTAGGAGGTGCCTGCATGCGTTCATCCAAGATTGCGTTGACGGGGTTTTTCTGTCTGCTGGTGGTTGCCGCCGCGGCATCGGCCCAGACCACGATCAACATCGCCACCGTCACCAACCCGGCCTTTGTCCACACCAAAGCGGCGGAGTGGTTCAAGGAGGAGGTGGAAAAGGCCCTGCCCGGAAAATACACGGTGGTGGTGCACCACTCCGCGGCGCTCGGCAGCGAGACCCAGGTACTCCAGCAGATCCAGCTCGGCACCACCCAGATGTCGGTCTGCACCACCGGCCCGATCGAGGCCTTCGTGCCGGAGATCAAGGCCCTCGAGATGCCGTTTATGTTCCCGAGCTACGAGGCGGCCGACAAGGTGCTCGACGGCGCCGTCGGCGATGAGCTGGGCAAGCGGTTCGAGAAGGCGGGCTTCGTCAGACTGCATTTTCTGGACAACGGCTTTCGCAACGTCACCAACTCCAAACGCCCGGTTAAGACGCCCGCGGACCTGAAAGCGCTAAAAATCCGCACCATGGAGGCGCCCACCCACTTGGCCATCTGGCGCGCCATCGGCTCGAACCCGACCCCCATGGCCTGGCCGATCTTCACCCAGCTCCAGCAGGGGGTCATCGACGGCCAGGAGAACCCCACGTGTTCGTGGGCAACAAGGCCTTCATGGACGGGTTGCCCGCCGCTGAGCGCAAAATCGTCGCGGACGCCGCGCGCAGCGCCTCGCTCAAGGGCCGCTCCTTCATCCGGGACAACGAAGTCAAACAGCTCGCCGAGTTAAAGGCGGCCGGGATGCAGGTCGAGGAGACCCCCGACCTCGCGGCCTTCCGCAAGGCCACGGCTTCTGTGATCGAGGCCAACACCGGCGACACGCGCAAATTGATCGAGCAGATCCAGCAGATGGTGAAATAGGCGTAACGATTGCAAACGGAGGGGGCGGCTGCCGAGCCCCCTTCTCTGTCATGCGACGAAGAGCCGTCATCCTTCCGCGCCGGCGCCCCAAGCGAGAAGAAACCGATGAGCCTACTGCACGCCATCAGCCAGAGCATCAACCGCGCGGTGGAGAAGCTGCTGCTGCTGATCGGGGCCTCGATCTGCATCATCCTCTTCGCCCAGGTGGCCTTCCGCTACGCCGGGGCATCCTTGGGGTGGTCCGAGGAGGTCAGCCGGCACCTGCTGGTGGCGATCACTTTTCTGGGCGGGACGGCCGCCTATAAGCGGGCGAGCTTCATCGGCCTCAAAGGGATCGGCCACCGCCTGGGACCGGCCATCCAGGCCGGGATCACGATTGCGCTGCAGCTGCTCACCCTGGCCCTTTTCGGCGTCATCGCGTGGTTCGGCGCGGTTTATACCCTCAAAGCCTGGGAGCACACCTCCTCGGCCCTGCTGATCCCCATGTCGATCCCCTTTGCCGTGATCCCGATCGCGGCCTTGATCCTGGTCGTGCACGTTCTGGCCGACATCGCGCAGACCCTCGGGCGGAAGCAGCCATGATCGTCGGTCTGCTCTTCGGGCTCTTGTTCCTGCTGATCGCCCTGGGTCTGCCGATCGCCCTCTCCATCGGGCTGCCGGCCATCGGCCTCATGTTGACCCCGGGCGTGTTCCCCGCCACGGTCCCGATCCCCGCGCTCGGCCAGACCATCATCCAACTCCTGTTTGCAGGGGTGGACTCCTTCGACCTGCTGGCGGTCCCGCTCTTCATGCTGGCCGGCGCTATCATGGAAACCGGCGGGATCTCGCGCCAGCTGATCGATTTTTCGGACAGCCTGGTCGGCTGGGTGCCGGGGGGCTTGGCCTGCGCCTCCATCGTCGCCTCGATGTTCTTCGCCGGGATCTCCGGATCCGCCGCCGCGGACGCGGCCGCCATCGGCGCCATCGTCATCCCGGCCATGATCCGCCAGGGGTACCCCGCGGGCTTTGCCGCCGCGGTGGTGGCCGCCGGCGGGGCCATCGGCGTCATCATCCCGCCCTCCATCCCCATGGTGATCTTCGGGTTTCTGACCAACGTCTCGATCGCCAAGCTCTTCGCCGGCGGCATGATGGTGGGGATCCTCTTCGGGGTCAACTTCATGCTGGTGGCGGCCTATATCTCCTGGCGCCGCGGCTACGGCCTGCGGCGGCCGTTTTCCGCCGGCCGGCTGTGGGTCTCCCTGAAGGAGGCGGTCTGGGCGATCGGCGCGCCCGTGATCGTGCTGGGCGGGATCCTCTCCGGGATCGTTACCGTCACGGAGGCGGCCGCCCTGGCGGTGTTCTATGCCCTGTTCGTCAGCATGGTCCTCAACCGCGAGCTGAAGTGGAGCCAGCTGCCGGGGCTGATCGTGCGCTCCCAGATCACGGCCGCCACCATCCTCTTCATCATCGCCATGGCCAAGGTCTTCACCTGGCTGGTGGCGATGAAGCAGACCAGCCAGTTGTTAGGCGCGCTCGTCGCCGCCCTCTCCCTGCCGCCGTGGGGCCTTCTGCTGCTGGTCATGGCGGTGCTGCTCGTGGTGGGGTGCGTCATGGAGACCACCGCCGCCCTGATCCTGCTGGTGCCGGTGCTGGCGGCGCTGACGCCCCAGATGGGGGTGGACCCGGTCCAGTTCGGGGTCCTCATGGTGATCAACCTGGCCGTCGGCATGCTGACCCCGCCGGTGGGGATCTGCCTCTTTGTGAGCTGCACGATCGCCGGGGTGGGCCTGGGCGAGATCTCCCGGGCGGCGCTGCCCCTGATTCTATCGGCCTTCGTGGCCCTTCTGATCGCCTGTTTCTGGCCGCCGCTGACCCTCTGGATCCCCTCCCTCATCTACCCGTAGGATCCGGTTGACCCGGCCGCAGGATCGTGTCTATATCGCAGCAGATCGGCTACTGCCGCCGGGAGGTATCGAAATGAAAGAGTTCAGTGCCGTGCAGGCCGCGGCCTTGGCGGCCCTGGTGGAGCCGGAGCGCTTCTCCACGGGGCGGTCCAACCGCGAACTGCACCTCAAAGACATCTCGTTCCACCAGGGCAGTCTGCCGGCCGGGGTCATTTGGCCCGTAACGACAGAGGAGGTCTCCGCGATCCTGGCGTGGTCCTACGATCACGACGTGCCGGCCACCCCCTGGGGTGCGGGCACCAGCACCGAGGGCAACCCCGTGCCGACCCGCGGCGGCCTGGTCGTCGACCTGACGCGCATGAACCGGATCCTGGCGATCCGCCCGCAGGATCTGCAGGCGGACGTTCAGCCGGGGGTGCTGCGCAAGGAGCTCAACCGGCAGTGCGGGGCCCACGGCCTGTTCTTTCCCCCGGACCCCGGGGCGGACGCCTCCATCGGCGGCATGATCGCCAACAACGCCTCCGGGGTGCAGACGGTCAAGTACGGCGCTACCCGCGACTACGTGATGCGGCTGACGGTGGTCCTGCCGCAGGGGACGGTCATCCACACTGGGTGCAAGGCCCCCAAGTCCTCGGCCGGGCTGGACCTGACCCGGCTCTTCGTGGGCTCTGAGGGGACGCTCGGCATCGTCACCGAGGCGTGCCTGCGGCTGACCGGCCTGCCGAGCCATGTGCTGGCGGCCACGATCCGCTTTCCGGACCTGGCCGTCGCCTCGAAGGCCGTGGCCGTGATGATCGGCTCAGGCCTGGGGCCGGCCGCCCTTGAGCTTCTGCCGCCGGGGCTGATCGGCCTGATGAACCGCGAAAAAGGCCTCGGGCTGCCCGAAGAGCCCTCGCTCTTTTGCGAGTTCCACGGGATCAGCGACGCCCATTTGAAGGAGACGGCGGCCCTGGCCCGGGAGGTGTGCGAGGCATGCGGGGCGGTGGGGTTCCAGTACGCCACGGGCGAGGCCGAGCGCAAAAACCTCTGGCGGGCCCGCCACGAGGCCTGGGAGACCATCCACCGCGCCCACCCCAAAAACGAAACGCTGATCGTGGACGCGGCCGTCCCCATTTCCCAGTACCCCGAGATGGTGGTGTTCTCCCAGGAGCTCGTGGACCGCCACGGCGTCGTGGGCTACGTGTTCGGGCACGCCGGGGACGGCAACCTGCACGTGGTCCTGGTCGGCGACCCCGCCGACACGCAGCAATGGCGCCGGCTGGAGGCCGTCAACCACGCTATCGTCGAGCAGGCGGTGCGGGTCGGCGGCACCTGCACCGGCGAGCACGGGGTGGGGATCGGCAAGCGCAAGTTCATGGAGCTCGAGCACGGCGAGAGCTTCCGGCTCATGCGGCAGATCAAGGACCTGATCGACCCGAAGGGGCTGATGAACCCGGGCAAGATTTTCTGACGGCAGGCAAAGAGGCAAAGGGCAGGGCGTCGCAAGAATTCAGAGGTGCGCCAACTTCTGCAGATCGAGCCCGCGGCTCTATGCGCCAAGCCCGGTTCAGAGGCCCGGTTCGCCTAAAGCAGGCCAGCCTGGGGCTAACAAAAAACCCATTATCGAAAGCGAGGGCATATGAACATCGCATTCATCGGCATGGGAACCATGGGAGCCGCCATGGCGGTCAACCTGCTCAAGGCCGGCCACGCGGTGACGGTGCACAACCGCACCCGCGAGCGGGAGGAGCCCGCGGCCAAGGCCGGTGCGCGGCGGGCGGCCTCACCGAAGGAGGCGGCAACGGCGGCGCAGATCGTCATCACCTGCGTCAGCGACACCCCCGACGTGGAGGCCGTCGTGCTGGGGGCGGAAGGGGTCATCCACGGGGCATCGGCCGGCGCCATCGTCGTGGACATGTCCACGATCAGCCCCTCGGCCACGCGCCGAATGGCCGCCGAGCTGGGGAAAAAATCGATCCGCATGCTGGACGCCCCGGTCTCCGGGGGCTCCGAGGGGGCCCGGCTGGGGACGTTGTCCATCATGGTGGGCGGGGAGGCCGCCGACGTGGAGCAGGTGATGCCGGCCTTCCTGGCCATGGGCAAGACCATCACCCATGTCGGGCCGGTCGGCTCCGGGCAGATGGCCAAGGCGATCAACCAGGTCATCATCTGCGGCACCTATATGGCGGTCGCCGAGGGGATGACCCTGGGTCTCAAGGCCGGCTTGAACATGGAGAAGGTGGTCGCCGCCCTCGCCGGGGGGGCCGCCGGGTCCTGGGGGCTCAACAACCGTTCCGGCAACATGATCAAGAACAGCTACCCCCTGGGCTTTCGGGTCCGGCTGCATCGCAAGGATGTGATCATCGCCCTAGAGGTCGCCCGGGAGCTGGGCGTCTGTTTGCCCGTTGCGGCACTGGTGGAGCAGATCGAAAACGGTCTCATCGCTCAGGGATACGGCGACGAGGATGTGAACCGAAAATGAAAAGAGAGGATCAGGATGAAACTCGAAAACGCCTTCGCGATGGACACCTCCAGCATCAAGTACGGCCCCGGCGTGACGCGCGAAATCGGCTTCGACATGGAGGAGCTCGGCTGCCGGCGGGTGGCGGTGATCACCGATTCGAACCTCAAAGGGAGCAGCCCCGTGGGCATCAGCCTGGAGGCGCTGCGGCAGCGCGGCATCGACGCGGTGCTCTACGACGGGGCGAGCGTCGAGCCGACGGACCGCTCCTTCAAGGCGGCGATCGAGTTCGCGGTCAAGGGGCGGTTCGACGGCTACGTGGCGGTCGGCGGCGGCTCCGCCATGGACACCGCCAAGGCCGCCAATCTCTACGCCACCCACCCGGCGGACTTCATGACCTACGTGAACCCGCCGGTCGGCAAGGGAGTCCCCGTACCGGGGCCGTTAAAGCCGATGATCGCCGTGCCCACCACCGCCGGCACCGGCAGCGAGACCACCGGGGTGGCGATCTTCGATTTCCTGGAGATGAAGGCCAAGACCGGCATCGCCAGCCGGGCGCTTAGGCCCGTGCGCGGGATCATCGACCCGGACAACACGCGCACGCTGCCCCGCATGGTGGCGGCCTGCACCGGGCTGGACCAGCTGACCCACGCCCTCGAGGCCTTGACCGCGATTCCCTACAACCGGCGGCCGGCGCCGGAGCAGCCCAAACTGCGACCGGCATACCAGGGCTCGAACCCCATCAGCCACATTTGGGCATCGCGCGCGATCGAAATGATCTCCGCCAACCTGGTGCGCGTGGTCGAGGACCCGTCCGACGATGCGGCCCGCGGCGAGGTCCTGCTGGCGGCGACCTATGCCGGCATCGGCTTTGGAAACGGGGGCGTGCACCTGGCGCACGGGATGTCCTACCCGGTTTCGGGCATGGTGCAGGGGTACGTCCCCGAGGGGTACCCCCCCGGGCACCCGCTCGTGCCCCACGGGATGGCCGTCTGCCTCAATGCGCCGGCGGTCTTCCGCTTCACGGCCCCGGCCAACCCGGCGGTCCACCTCTACGCGGCGGGCTTGATGGGCTGCGACGTCTCCTCGGCCGGCCCCGAAGAGGCGGGCGAGCTGCTGGCGGGCGCTGTGATCGGTCTGATGCGACGGGTGGGTATGCCCAACGGGCTCTCCGCCGTCGGGTTCACACCGCAGGACGTCGACCGGCTCGTGGAGGGCACCCTGCCCCAGCACCGGGTGACCAAACTCTCCCCGCGGCCGGCGGGGCCCGAGGAGCTGCGGCAGCTCTTCCTGGACTCCATGACCTTGTGGTAGCCGAGGGCAATGGCCGATTCGCCTGCAACCCGCACCGAGATCGAGGAGCTCCGGCGCCAGCTGGAGATCTACCGGCTGATTTTCGAGAGCATCCATTTCGGCGCCATGGTGACCGACGCCCAGGGCGTGATCACTCATTTCAATGCCCCCTACGGCCAGTTCCTGGGGCTTGCGCCCGAGGATCAGATCGGCCGGCACTGCACCGCGGCGGTCGAAAATTCACGCATGCACATCGTGGCCCAGACCGGCCGCGCCGAAATCAACCAGTCGCAGCTCATCCAGGGGCAGAGCATGGTGGTGCAGCGCATCCCCATCCGCAAAGACGGCAAGGTCATCGCCGTGTTCGGCCAGGTCATGTTCAAGGATGTGCGCGACGTCGGCAAGCTGGCGCGCGAGCTTTCACTGCTCGAGTCCAAGGTGAAGATCTACGAGGAGGAGCTGATCACCCTGCGATCCACCCGCTACACCTTCGAGAGCATCATCGGCGTCAGCGAGGCGCTGCGGACGTTGAAGAGCGAGGCGCTCAAGGCCGCCGCCAACAACTTTCCCGTGCTCATCACCGGGGAGAGCGGCACGGGCAAGGAGCTCTTCGCCCAGGCCATCCACCACGCCAGCGCCCGGCGGCCTCACCCCTTCGTGCGCATCAACTGCGCCGCGATCCCGCGCGACCTTTTGGAGTCGGAGCTGTTCGGCTACGAAAAGGGCGCCTTCACGGGCGCCAGGGCCGAGGGCAAACCCGGCAAATTCGAACTGGCCCACCAGGGGACCATTTTTTTAGACGAGATCGGGGATTTGCCCGTCGAGATGCAGCCCAAGCTGCTGCGGGCGATCGAGGACAAGGAGTTCGAGCGGGTGGGCGGCACCCGCGTGGTCCGCTCCGATTTTCGGGTGATCGCCGCCACCAACCAGAACCTGGAGAGCATGCTATCCGGCGGCAGGTTCCGCAAGGATTTGTTCTACCGGTTGAACGTCGTGGCCCTGCACCTGCCGCCCCTGCGCGAACGCAGGGGGGATATACTGGCCATCCTGCACCACAGCCTGCGGCGGATCGCCATCGAGGCGGACCTGGCGGAGATCGCGATCGACAAGGCGGCCGAGCGCGCCCTGCACCACTGGGACTGGCCCGGCAATGTGCGCGAGCTGGTCAACGTGCTCGAGCGCAGCGTCTCCGCCATGGAGGATCGCCTCATCCGCCTGTCGGACCTGCCTTTCTACATCCAGCGCCGACGCAAGGTCGCCGGCCGCGAGCACCCGGCGTCGCTGCGGGAGATGCAGTCCCGCAGCGAGCGGGATGTGATCTGGCAGGCGCTGCAGGATGCCGACTTCCGCAAGGTGGCCGCCGCGCGCCTGCTGGGGATTCACCGCACGCTGCTCTACAAGAAAATGAAAAAATACAACCTGCCCCTGCGTCCGCCCGCAACCTGAGCCCGCGCCCGCGCGGCCGACCGGGCGTGTGCCCGCCGTCGGCGCTAAAGTTTTTTCCCGCGACGCCGATACCCGCCTTCAAAGCCCCCCGCACGAGGAGAGTGCCATGCAGCAGGTTCTCGGCATCGATATCGGTTTCGGCTTCACCAAAGCCACCAACGGCCGCAGCACGATCATCTTCAAATCGCTTTCGGGCGAGGCGGCGGACATCCAGTACTGGGCCGATTTCGGCGAGAGCCAGCCGGTCGACCAGATCCACGTCAGCATCGACGGCAAATCCTATTTCATCGGCGAGCTGGCCGAACAGCAGTCGAGCGCACCCACCTACACGCTCGACCAGGATCGCCTCGTCGCGGAGTATGTGCGCATCCTGGCGTTGACCGCCGCCGGCCTGCTGATCCAGAACGGCATGGTGAATGTCCCGGTCAACGTCGTCTCGGGGCTGCCGATCGGGCATTTCAGGCGGCACCACGAGCGGTTTCGCGATCTTCTGACCGGCCACCACGCGGTGGCCTATCACTCCCCCAACGGGCAATCCGCCTCGAAGTCCATTTACATCAACAAGGTGCGCATGCTGCCGCAGCCCCTCGGCAGCATCCTCAACCTACTCATGGACGATCACGGCCGGATTACCCAGCGCGAGGTCGCCGCGCAGAAAATCGGAGTGGTGGACATCGGGTTTCGCACCACGGACTTTTGCATTATGGACCGCCTGCGCCACATCGACCGCGGCAGCCGCACGATCGACAGCGGCATGTCCAAGGCCTTCGGGCTCATCGCTCAGAAGCTTCAGGAAAAATGCGGCGTGGCCGTCGAACTCTACCGGCTCTACCAGGCCGTGGAGGAGGGCACCATCCGCATGCGCGGAAAAGCAGTCAATTTCAGCGCGATCCGCGACCACGTCTTCGAGCAGCTGGCCGCCGGCATCGCCGGCGAAATCGACCGGCTGTGGGCCCATGACTGGGACATCGATATGATCCTGCTGACGGGGGGAGGCTCGCGCGAGCTGGCCCGGCACCTGCGTCCGCTGATCGCCGGCAACGTGGTGCCGCTCGAGCCGCACACCGATTCGCGGCTGAACAATGTCTTCGGCTACATGAAATACGGCCGTTTCATCTGGGGCAACGGCACTGCCGGCCCGTCCGCGGAGGCGGCCCCGGCGCCGCAGCCGAGCGAACGGCCCGCCGTTGCATCCGTGTAACCGGAGCAGCGCTACACCCCGGCAGGCGCCCCCCCGGGGGCGGGCGCGGCCTTCAACCCGGGAAGCGTCCGGCGCAGGGGCCGTCCAAACAAGAAATCCAGCATTTCGGCCTCGAGACCGATGCGGGCGAGCACCCGGGCCCGCAGCTCCTCATCGTAGCGAACCATCGCGGCCAGCTCGCGCCGGCGTCGCTCGGCGCGACCGTCCGGCCCCGGTGCGAGCAGCTTCAGCACCCGACGGTGGTCGCAGCGCCGCTGGTGTTCCTCCACCACCGCCCACACCCCTTGGATCTCCCCGATCACGTCCCGGCGCGTCAGCCTGCCCCGCGCGTAGGCGCGCGCGAGCCTGTCCGTGTTCCAGCACTCCAACAGGCGGCACTCCAGCGGGCGCTCGGCATAGATGCGGCAGGCGCCGGCCGCCGCGTCGAAAAGACGGCACGTCCAGCTGCGGCCTTGCCCTTTGATCTTGATGATGTCGGCTCGAGTCGGTTGCGCGACCCCTCGAATCTGGTCGTAGGCCATCTCGCCCCGGCGGATGGTATAGAGATCGCGGGTGTGGATGTGGCCGGCTACGATCAGCTGCCGGTCCTCCCGGTGCAGGGCCGGCCCCCCGGCGCGGCAGCAGGCGCCGCAGCGGGTGCAGGCATCGATGCGGGGCGGTTTGGCTTGCATGGCCTGCATTATGGCGCGCCCGATCCCGTTCGTCAAACTGTTCGGCGAGCAAAAACAATCGGTTGTGTTGCAGCGGCATTTGAGTATAATACGGCCGGGGCGAGGGGATTGCCGGGCAAGTCCGAAACCGGGGGCCAACGCATGCTGCGCATCCATCTCGAACAACTCAAGGAGAAGAGCCTCTCCCTCACGGTTGATTGCCCTGCCGGCCGGTTTCCGGTTCTGCGGCAGATGATCGACGAAGGCGCGTGCGAGTTTGCCGCACCGATTCGGATCCAGTTCAAAGCGGCCCGGATCGGGGAGTGGGTGGAGGTCGACGGGAGCTTTCAGACCTCTTTGCGGCTCACCTGCAGCCGGTGCCTGACGCAGTTTTTAGGCCCCCTGCAGTCCGGTTTTTCTCTGACCTACACGCAGATCATCTCCGCCGCAGGCCGCAGCGATCCGTCACCTGCGCCGGTTGAGGCTGAGGAGGGCGGGCTCATGGGGTTTCGCGGCGAGGTTATTGATCTGGGCGACGGCATCCAGGAACAGGTGATTCTTGCCTTGCCGCTGCGCCCGCTGTGCAGCGAGGCCTGCCGGGGGCTCTGCCCGCAGTGCGGTGCCGACTTGAACCAGGGCGCATGCCGTTGCGGCCCCGCGCGGGCGGACAGCGCCTTTGCTTCGCTTCAAAAACTGAAGTTAAGCTGAAGTCTATGAGGTTAGATGTCGTAACGGCCGAGTGCGGTTCCTCCGCCCCGCCCGCGGGGCAGGAACGCGCGTTGCTGCGCCCCTGGGCTGCGGCGTTGGCTTTTCAACCCGGCGCCGGCGGCGCAGCCCGATGTCTCGGCCTGAAAAGGCAGCGATGACACGCGACGATCATCCGGCGCCAGCGGCTGCGCACGGCCTGCTGAGACGCGCCTGCGATTTTGTCCTGATCGTGGTGCGCGATTTTCAACGCAACCAGGGGCTGCTGCTCGCCGGCGCGGTCGCATACTATACCCTGCTGTCCATCGTGCCGATGCTGGCGCTGATCCTGGTCGGCCTCTCGCATTTCATCCCCCAGGAGCAGCTGATCCAAACCGTCGCCCGCAACCTGGAGCTGCTGGTACCCGGCTACGCCGAAAGCCTCGCCAGCCAGGTGCGCGGCTTTCTGGCCCGACGCCATCTGGTCGGCGTCGTGGGGTTCTTGATCATGATGTTTTTCAGCTCCATGGCCTTCTCGGTGGTGGAGAGCACCATGGCGGTCATCTTTTCTCACCGCAAGGCGTCGCAGCGCCGGCCCTTTTTCATATCCGCCATCATCCCCTACATGTACATACTGCTGCTGGCCGTGGGGTTTCTGCTGGTGACGCTGATTTCAGGCGCCCTGGATGCCCTGGAAAGCCGAAATGTTTTGGTTCTCGGATACGATGTCAGCCTGCGCGGCTACACCCGGTTCCTGTTCTATCTGATCGGCATGCTGGGCATGGTGATCATGCTGACCTCGTTGTACCTGGTGATGCCGGTCGGGCATATTTCCGCCCGGCATGCCCTCGTCGGCGCCGTAACGGCGGCCTTGCTGTGGGAAGGCATTCGGCGCATCCTGGTCTGGTACTACAGCAAAATCTCCCTCGTCAATTTGATTTACGGGTCGCTTGCAACCACGGTGGTGGCCCTGCTGAGCATCGAGGTGGCCGTGATCATCCTGCTGCTCGGCGCCCAGGTGATCGCCGAATTCGACCGTCGCCAGACGCCTGCTCCGAAGCCGCCCGCGCCTCCGGCGTAGGGCCGTCGGGAAAACGACGCGGCGCCCTCCACCGGAGTCGAGGCGCCGCATGAGAGGATTCCCCATGAAACCGCTGATAGCCGCATGCGCCGCCGCACTGCTGATCGCCTGCGCACACGGGAAGACGGCCGACTTTCCCCGGTTCGCCGCCGACCCCGCGGAGGCGGCCCAAGTCTACATCATCCGCAACAACCAGCTCTTCGGCTGGGGGCTGACCGTCGAGGCGACGCTGAACGGGGCTGCCATCGCCCGCCTCAGGTCCGGCGAACACATCCGCTTTCTGGTCCCGCCGGGCCTTTATCAGATCGGCATCAGCGAGTCGATCGTCAGCGTGGCGCTGGAAAAGGGGCGCAATTACTATTTTCTCATCAGCGTCGACGATACGCCGAGCGGCTTCGAGATCGAGCGCATCGACACGGCCCGCGGCGAAGAGTGGCTTATGAAAACCCGGCCGCTGCCCTGAGGCCGCCGCCGGGGTCGGCCCGACTCACCCCTCGCGCGCCCTGTCCCTCAGCACCTTCAACACATGCTCGGGAGGATTCTTGGCCAGGATGTCCCGGAACTGGTCGCGGTAATTTCGGACCATGCTGATGCCCTCGATGATGACATCGTAGACGAGCCATTGGCCCTCTTTGGCGATCAATCGGTAGTCGAGCGGGATCTTTTTGCCGTCCGAGGTGAGAACGTTGCTGAACACCTCGGCCTGGGTTTCGCTGAGGAGGTTTTCCTTGTCGAACACCACCTTCTCGTTGGAGTAGGCGAGCAGGCGGTCGGCATAGGTCTTCTCGAGCAGATCGCTGAAGAGCTTGATGAATTCCTCCTGCTGCACCGGTTTGAATTTGGCCCAGTCCCGCCCCAGGGTCCTGCGCGACAGTTCGCTGTAGTCGAAGATCTCGTTGATGATCGAGCGGATTTTCTCGATTTTGCCCTCGCGCGAGAGATCCTTGAACGCCGGCTCGGCCAGCGTCGTGATCACCTTCTGGACCTGGGTCTCGACCGCTGTTTTGGGCGTGACGGCGGCCGCCATGGCCATGGCCGGCAGGGCGATGGCGACTAGGGAACCCATCAGAATCATCCTGAACCCACGCATACCTCACCTTCCTTTTTTACCGTTGCACACACGGTGATGGAGCCCGGCCTCTCCGCCGGGGTTATTTTTTGACATCGCCAAAGGCATACTTGCTGATCAACTCCATCAGATCGGCGGGGGATTCGGTGTCCTGAATCGCCTGGCCCGCCGCCAGCAGGGTGCCGGACCCGCCCGGGTCGATGCTGATGAATTTGTCGCCGATGAGCCCCTCGGTCTTGATCGAGGCGATCGCATCGTCGAAAATTTCAACGCCATGGTATATCCGCAGCTCCACCCGCGCCTGCTGCCGGGACGGGTCGATGGTCATCCGGCCCACCCGGCCGACCTGCAGCCCGTACATGGTGACGACCCCCCCCGAGCGCAGCCCCGTGACGTTGCTGAAGTGCGCATGGAGCGGGTAGGTTTTGTCTTTTCCCAGGACCCCGAGGTCCCCGAGGTTGATCGTCAGGTAGCCGATGGCGATCAGCCCGGCGACCACAAAGACGCCGACGGCGGTTTCCTTGGAATATTTTTTCATGACGGCTCCCTTCGCGTCTCGCACTGGAAGTTGGAAATGAGCTCTTTCTTAAACCGGGCGAACTCGATGACCGATTCGATCTCGACCTGCGTCTTGCCCTGGGCCATGCCGACCGAAACCGAAAAATCGAAGCAGGCATCCTGTTGGATTTTTTCGTTGAACACGCGGGCGAGCTCGGCCATGCCCTGGCTGCGGAAGTCGCCCACAAAATCCTCGAGAATGCGCCGGGCCTCTTCGAGGTTGGAGAAGGGCAGGATCGTGATGAACTCGTTTAAGGTCTGGCGGCTCGAAAAGCCCCCCACGGCCCCGAAGTGTTTGCGCAGATAGGTGCCCAGCGAGCGCATGACCTGCTGGGCGGCATCGTGGCTGACGCCGGCGATGATGGCATCCATGTTGTCGAAGGAAAAAACCAGCACCGCATAGGTGTCGTCGTCGCGGCCGGCGAGGTCGGTCTGGTAGCGGACCTTGAATTGCCGGCGCGAGTAGAGACCGGTCAGCTCCCGCTGGAGGCTTTCCAGGCTCTGGATGATTTCGTCGCGGAACGGGTGCTTGGCGTTCTCCATCTCCTCGGGCGCCCCCTCGAAGACGATTTTTTTGTCCCAGAGCACCAGCACCCGGTTGGAGATGAAAAAGACATCCGGGATTTCGTGGCTGATGAGGATGGCCGTGAACCCGTAGACCTTTTTGTAGTGGGCGATCATCTGCAGGATCGCGTTCTTGCGGATGGGGTCCTGGCCGGTGGTCGGCTCGTCGAAGAGCACCACCTGCGGGTCGGTCACCATGGCGCGCGCCAGGGCCGTCCGTTTTTGCATTCCGCCGGAGATCTCCGAGGGGTACTTGTGGGCGACCTCCGCCAGCTCGGCCTGCTCGATGCGGGTCATCGCGCGCCGCTCGATTTCACTGCGCTTGAGGTTGGTGGTGCGTTTGAGCGGCAGCGCCACGTTTTCGAACACGGTCATCGAGTCGAAGAGGGCGTTGTTCTGAAACATGTAGCTGATGCGGCCGATGTAGTCGTTCCACTCGGTGCGGCTCATGCGGGTGATGGGTTTGCCGCGGTAGAGGATATCGCCGCTGTCGGGCGTGAGCAGCCCGATGATGTGCTTGAGGCTGACGCTTTTCCCGGTGCCGCTCAAACCGATGATGGTGGTGACCTCGCCCTCGTAGATTTTGAAATCGATGCCATCCAGGATGGTGCGATCCCCGAAGCGTTTGGTGACATTGCGGAATTCGATCAGAGGCTCAGGCGCCATGGGCTCTCCGGGCTAAAGCAGGAAGGAGGTGACGACGTAGTCGGCCACCAGGATCATGACGCAGGAGATGACCACCGCGGAGGTGGTCGACAGGCTTACGCTTTTGGCTCCGTAGCCGTCCCGCCGCAGGTGGGTGAAAAAACCCTGAAAGCAGCAGATCGTGATGACCAGCAGGGCGAACACCACCGACTTGATGAAGCCGCCGCGCACATCGATCCAGTCTACGCTGGCGTCGATCCGGTGCAGATAGGCGCCGGAATCGGCCCCCAGGAGCACCACCCCGCTGACGTACCCGCCCAAAATGCCGATCAAATCGAAGAGCGCCGTCAGGATCGGAAAGCTGATGACGGCGGCGGCGATCCGCGGGCTGATGAGGTAACCGAGAGGGTCGATGCGCATCGTGGTGAGGGCGTCGATCTGCTCGGAAATGCGCTGGATCCCGATCTCGGCGGTCATGGCCGATCCGGCGCGCGCGGTGATCATGATGGCGGTGAGCACGGGCCCCAGTTCGCGGATCAGGGAGAGGGCGACGGCGGTGCCCAAGAACCCCACCGCCCCGAATTTGTTCATCACATAGTAGAGCTGCAGCCCCAGCACCATGCCGGTGAAGAAGCCCACCAGCATGACGATGTTTGCCGAACGCGCCCCGATGAAATAGACTTGATGAACGATTTCGCGCACCTGCTTGGGATGGAAAACCAGCACCACCGCGCGCACGAAGAAAACGGCCATGGCGCCCAGGTTGTTGTTCAGGCGGATGGCGAAGCCTCCGAACACGTTGAAAAAAGCGATCAGGGGCGGCGGGTTCCGGCTGCCGGCCGCAGGCGGGCCGGATGGCGGCAGCGGCGTTTCGGCCATCTTTTAAACTCCATCGAACGGGCCGGCCCCGGGGCGACCGCGATTGGAATCGCCCCTTAACCGAGCCGAAGGTTGACAAGCGGTTCGTTAATCCGATATCTCACCCTAATCCCAATGATTATACAATCTAAACGACGTATATCAAGGAGTATTTGCCGGAAAGGCCAACGGAGGCGCCTTGGCGGCGGCCGTTTGAGCCGATGGCAACCAGCCCAAAAAGGAGTCGATGCCATACGATGGACACTCTTGCCGAAGTGAAGGCCGGCATCGCCGGCCTGGATGTCTCCGACGCCGTCAAGACCAGGGCCCTCGAGCACCTGAAGGTCTGGCTGACGGAGCCGGCCTTCGCGGAATACACGCCTCAAATCCGCTACCTGATCGAGGCCGGCAAGTGGGACGTGCTGCTCGACTCGTTCTACCAGGTCATCCCCTTCGGCACCGGCGGGCGCCGGGGGCCGGTCGGAATCGGCCCCAACCGGATCAACGCCTGGACCATCCAGGCCTCGGCCCAGGGCCATTGCCAGTACCTGCGCAGGCAGTACGGGGATGAGGCCAACCGCCGGGGGGTCGTGCTGACCTTCGACGTTCGCCGCTACGCGCAGAAGGGGGTCTACGCCGAGGACCGCCCCAACCCGGTCAAGGACCTCGATGGGTGGATGCTCGCCCGCGCCGCCGCCGAGGTCTACGCCGCCAACGGCTTGAAGGTCTACATGTTCAATACCGCCCGCAGCACGCCGGAGCTCTCCTTCGCCATCCGCCACTTGAACGCCGTTTCGGGCGACATGTTCAGCGCGAGCCACAACCTGCCGCCCGACAACGGCAAGAAAGTCTACGACGAGCACGGCGGGCAGCTGATTCCGCCCCACGACCAGGATCTGGTGGACGAAGTCACGCGCAACGTTTCCGAAATCAAGCGGCTGGACTTCGAGGAGGCCTGCGCCACGGGGCGGATCGCGTTCATCGGCGAGGAGATCGACCGCGCCTACCATGCGGCCGCCCGTTCGGTTTCGATGTCCGCGGCCCGGGGCCTGACGATCGTCTACTCCCCGCTGCACGGCACGGGCCTCTCCACCGTCTACCCGGTGCTCCAGCAGCTCGGGTTCGACGTGCGCTTGTGCCCCAAAACTTCGAACCCGAGCGGGGCGTTCGAAAACGTCACCTTCAACATCCCCAACCCGGAGGTGCAGGAGTCCTTCAACGCGAGCCTGCCGTTCGCCCGCGAGGCCGGGGCCGACGTTCTGATCTCGACCGACCCGGACGCGGACCGCATCGGCATCATGGTGAACCACCACGGCGAGTGGAGCTTTCTGACCGGCAACGAGATCGGCATTCTGCTGGCCCAGTACGCCCTGGACAAGCTGCGCGCCGCCGGCCGCCTGCATGCCGGCCGCACCGTCGTCAAGACCGACGTCACCACCTCCCTGATCGACACGATGGCCCGCGAAAACCGGATCCATTGCACCGGCGACTTGCTGGTCGGGTTCAAGTACGTCGCCGAGGAGATGAACCGGCTGGAACGGGAGGGGCGGATCGCGGACTTCATTTTCGGCTGCGAGGAGAGCCACGGCTATCTGACCGGCGCTTATGCGCGGGACAAGGACGCCGCCGGCGCTGCGGTGTGGATCGCTGAGTTCGCCGCGGAGCTCAAGCAGCGGCAGCGCACCCTGGTGGATGCGCTCAACGACATTTACGCCGCCTACGGCTATTGCCACAACCACCTGACCGAGATCCGGCTGCTGGGGGCCAAGGGCATGGAGCAGATCGCCGCCATCATGGAGCATTTCCGTCAGCAGCGCGTGGCGGCCCTCGGCGAGTTCACCGTGATCGAGAAAATCGACCGCTGGCAGGGCGAGCCCCAGCCGCATCTTTCGGAGACCGACACCTCGGCCCGCAATGTGGTGATCCTGGTCCTGGCCAACACCGCCGCGACGACCCGCCTGCGCATCACGGTGCGGCCTTCCGGCACCGAGCCGAAGATCAAGATGTACTACGAGGCGGTGGGCACGCCCTGCGGCGCCCGAGGCCTCGAGGCCGCCCGCCGGGCCTTGGTCGAGGTTCGCGAGCGGCTCGAGAAGACGTTCATGATATACTGCTACCGGCTGATCGGGGTCGACTTCCCGGAGCGGGGGTTTCTGCTCTTCTGGCAGCTGCCGCTGGCGGACAAGCTGCGCTACTTCGACATCGAGGAGCAGATCGCCGGGCTCAAAGGGACGGCCGACCGCGCGCTGCGGGCCCGACAGCTGGCCGCGCTGCTCGCGTTTCTGGGCGCCAACCCCGTCCAGAAGGTCGACCGGGCCTTCGCGGCGCGCTACGGAAAAGGGATTCAGGAATATCTGGGGCTTTGAGCCGTTGCGTTGAATGAGAACCGCAACCTTCACCCGCTGACCGAGGAGACAGGTGCATTGCCTTACGCCAGGAACAAAACCAAAATCGTCGCCACCATCGGGCCGGCCTCCGACTCCCCGGAGGTGCTGCGCAAGCTGATCGTGGCCGGCATGAATGTCGCCCGCCTCAACTTCTCCCACGGGGACTTCTCGGGCCATTCCGGCACCATCAAGCGGCTGCGCGACGCGGCCTTTGCCGTCGGCAAACCCGTGGCGATCATGGCCGACCTGCCCGGCCCCAAGATGCGCATCGGCAAGCTGGCGGAGGAGCCGATCCAGCTGATTGCCGGGGAGACCTTCACGCTCACCACCGAGCAGATCCCCGGCACCCGGCAGCGGGTGTCGGTCAGCTTTTCCGAGCTGCCGGCGGCGGTGCAGCCCGGAGACCTGCTCTTCCTGAATGACGGCTACATCGAACTGGAGGTGCTGCAGGTCTCCGCCGCGGATGTGGTCTGCCGCGTGGAGGTCGGCGGCGAGCTGAGGTCGCGCAAGGGGCTGAACCTGCCGGGCATCGAGCTCGGCATCAGCGCCTTCACGGACCATGACCGCAAATGCCTCGAGTTCTGCGGACGGCACGGCGTGGACGCCGTCAGCCAGTCGTTTGTCGACCGGCCATCCGACATCGCCGAGGTCCGCAGCGCCGCCGCCGCCATGGGCTATCAGCCCTTCATCATCGCCAAGATCGAGCGCTCCAATGCGCTGGATCGGATGGCCGAGATCATCGATGCCGCCGACGGCATCATGGTCGCGCGCGGCGATCTCGGCGTTGAGATCCCGATCGAGGAGATGGCG
>JALOOU010000101.1 GCA_025454255.1 Desulfobacterales bacterium
GCTGGGGCGTTGCGCAGCCGCCCCGCGCTCGCTTGGCGTACAGGGAGTACGCCGCGCTCGGCGGGAGCGCCGCGCGCCTTGATCTTGGGCCTCGGGCGAGGCCATCGCGGAGCAGGGCGCCGGAGGCCCGCGCTCGGGTTTGCACCCGGGCCGCACGCGAATCGATCCGACGGGAGGCTTCGACCCATGTTCAAGATGACGACGAACATCCTGCGCAACCTGGCGGGCAGAAAGTCGACCCGGCTGTACCCGCGCGACGTGCGGGAGACCTTCGACCGGGTACGCGGCGAGCTGCTGAACGATATCCAGCGCTGCCTCTTCTGCGGCACCTGCGCGGTGAAATGCCCCTCGCAGTGCATCGCGGTGGAGCGCAAGGCCGCGATGTGGACCTACGACCCCTTCGCTTGCGTCTACTGCGGGGTGTGCGTGGAGACCTGCCCGGCGAAAAGCCTCCATCAGAAAACGCTTTACCGCAAGCCGACGACCGAACGGGTCGTCGTCCGAATGCAGGGCGAGCTCAAGAAGCGCGTCAAGGGCGCAAGCCCGGAGAAGGACGCCCCCGCGGCCTCCGACGCCTGATCCGCAACCCCGGTTCGCAACGGGGTTCAGAACGCCATGCCCACGCTGAAATGAACCGCGAAGCGGTCCTCATCCCGCTGGGCGTCCCGGTCGGGGTTGAAGGCCAGATCGAGCCGCGCCGGCCCGACCGGCAGCATGTATTGCAGACCGAAGCCGACCCCCGGCCGGAGCTCTTTGAAGTAGTCGGAAAACGTATCGGAGATGATCTGCGAGCGGCTGTCGTAGGCCGATCGGCCGCTTTCCGACGGCGCGCGGTTGGGCGCCACGTTGCCCAGATCGAGGAACACGGTTCCGATGAAATTGCCGATAATCCGCTGGCGCAGCTCGACGCCCAGCACGTTGTAGGCCAGCCCGCCGGTCGGTTTGCCGGTCTCGTCCACGGGCCCGAGCTCGGACTGCCGGAAGCTGCGCACCGTGTTCTCCCCGCCGTTGAAAAACCGCTCCGAAACCGGCACGGCAACCTCGCCGGCCGCGGGCAGGATCAGGCCGGTGTCGTAGCGCAGCCCGAGAACCGTGGAGGGCGCGAGTTGAAAGAAGGCGCGGACTCCGGCGGCCAAACGCGTGAAGCCGACGTCCCCGCCCAAGGCCGGGTCGGCGAATTCCACCGAGAAGGTGCCGCGCCCGCCGCGCGTCGGGAAAAAGATGTTGTCCCGATCGTCATACGTGGCGAGCGCCTTGACGCTGCCGAGGTCATAGTCGCGGTCAGCGGCCTCGGCGATCTCCTCGGCGTCGACCTGTGAGAGCGATACGGTCTTCAGCCGGTAGCCCACCGTCGCCGTGAGGTGCTCCGCGAGCTTGCGGCTGAAAAAGAGCGACCCCCCGAGCTCCTGCTGGGTGAAGGAGGGTTCCTCCCGATGGGTGAAAAAACCCGCCAGACTCGCGTTCGTCTGCGTGTCGAGAAAAAAGGGGTCGGTCAGGTTGGCGTTCAGCCCCTGGTCCTTAACAGAGACCTTGGCGTCGGTGCCGAGATGGACGCCGTAGCCCAGCAGGTTGTTCTCACGGAAACCGACCCGCAGGCGCAGCAGCTCGTAGGAGCCCCAGCCGGGTTCGACAAAAACCTCGCGTGCAGGGGCTTCGACCACCACCACGGACAGCGCCCGCTGCGGCCCCTTTTCCTCGGCCAGGGCCACTAAGACATTGGAAAAGAGGCCGGTGCGATAGAGCTCCCGGAACGTCTCACGCTCGGCGGTGCGGCTGTAGCGCTCCCCCGGCTGCATCCGGACCCGGTTACGGATGAAGCTCTCCCGCGTCCGCTCGTTGCCGCTGACCGTTACCTCCCGGATCGCAACGGCCTCCCCGCTGGTGATTTCCACTGCCAGAACGACGGCCCCGTCCTCGCCGGCGGATACCTGCCGCACGGCCGCGGAGGCGTCCGGGAAGCCCTGCTCGGCAAAAATCTCCTCGATGCGGTTTTGCAGAAGGCCCCGGCGGCGTGCGATCATGGGCTGGCCTGTGAGTTCCTCCCGCAGGGACGCAAGCGGTTTTCGGGTCTCCTCCGGGGACTCTCCCTCCCAAATGATCTCGCGGATGAAATAGCGCGGGCCCTCGCGAATCGAGAGATGCACGGTGGCCCGCGAGCGGTCCACCGAGAAGCGGATCTCGGGAGCGTCGATGGCGATGTCGAGATAGCCCTTGTCCCGGTAGCGTTCGGTGATCGCCGCCACCGCCGCCAGGACCTCGTTGCGTATGAACACGGGAGGGGCCGTGTCGAGCAGGGGTTTTCGCTCCGGTTCGAAAAAACGCCGGAGCTCCTGGTCGTCGAAGGCCGAGTTGCCCGCCGGCTCGACCCTCTCCAGCACTACCCGCGGCCCCTCGGTGATCGCGAAGGTCACGTGGATTCGTTGCGGCTCCTCTTCGATGCGATATTCGACCATGGCGAAGGCAAACCCGGCCTGCCGGTAGGCAAGCTCCATCCGATGGGCGGCATCATCGACATCGGCGCGGCGAAATCCCTTTTGGCCGAAAGCGGCGAGCTCCTCCTCGGCCGCCTTGCGCAGCGCCGCCTCTCCCAGCCCGCGGCGACCCTCGAAGCGGATCTCGACCGCCGGCGGCTCGGCGGCGGGGCTCGCTGCACATGGCAGCGCGGCCACCCCCGCGAACCACATTGCGATCAGCCCGGAAGCGCGGCGGTGAGGCGGTCCTGATGGTAAACGGATGCGGGCGGCGGAACTAAGGAGTCGCACCAGCAGGCCAAAAAGGATCCGGGGCGCCGTGATCGCCGCCCGCCGGCGATCACGGCGCGCGAATGCCGCGTCACGGGGCCTATCCACCGCAGGTCGCAGCGAGCGCGGGACGGCGCGCAACGGGAAACTCGCACGCATGCGGGTATCGGCGTTTCTCATTGAAACCTGAACACCAATCGGATCCCCATGTTATAGGTGTCATATATGTCTTTCTCGCCCACCAGATAGAGGGCCTCGCCGCGGCGAATGAACCCCTCCGCCAGGCGAAACTGGGCCTCGATGGTCTGCTGCCCGGAGCGGCTGACCGATCGGCCCACTTCGACATCCAGCCGGTCCAGAACGGTCTCATCCGATTCGGGCAAGGCGGATTCCAACCAGTGCGTGATAAAATCCCGGCCGACATAGACCGCCACCTTCATGCCGGCTTGCTGGCTTTCGGCAAGAGCCGCCGCCTGCCGGGGCGGCTCCCCGGTCAGGAGCATCCACAGCAGCTCCTCGTGCGCTAGCGGAGGGACCGAGGAGAGGAAGATTTCCGGGGCGTCGTAAGGGCCCTCGACCCGCAGGGTGATGTCATAGCCGTATACCCGTGCCGAACCCGTCAGGTGGACCACCGGCCGTTCGGGGTCGGAGGGCAGGAACCGGATCAGACCGGATTCGACCTTCAGGGTGGTGGAGGGCAGGGAGAGCCGGCCGGGGTCGACGTACACCACCCCGGTCAGCACGGGAGACTCCCCGCTCCCCGCGAGGAGCAGGTCGGGCCGCACTTGCCCCCGGGCCACATTGGTGCGCATCCGGAAGGGCGCTTTCGACGAAATCCGGACCTGGAAGCGCATGTCCCGGAAGGGAGGGGTCTGGAGGGAGAAGAGACGCAGGCCGCTTTCGGAAGCCGGCCGCCCGGGGGTCAGAAACGTGTCCAGGAACCGCCAGCGGGTCGAAAGCCCTCCATCCGTGATCGCGAGAGTCCCGCTCAGGGTCGGGGCGGAGAGAGGGCCCGAGAGGCTCAAGCGGGTGTCGGCCCGCAGGGTTACGGTCTCGCTGCGGTAGAGCAGGAGGTTGTCGCCCTCCAACCGCAGCGCGGCCTCCGCGGTCTCCGAGGGGCCGGGACCCACCTCGCCCGCGATGCGGAAGAGGGCTCCCCCCGCCTCTCCCTGCAGGGAGCGGATCTCAAGGCGCCGGCCGCCGAACCCGGCCTCCAGCCCGAGGTGGTTGAGCGGCGGCAGGTCCGCCTCCGTCCGGATCTCCCCGTCGATCAGGCGCAGTTCGGCCTTGAGCTCCGGATTCGCGAGCGTGCCTGCGAGCAGGGCTTCGGCCTCGATCCGCCCGGCGGAGCGGCGCACCCCTGCGAGGGCCCGGGCCGCCCAGCCGAGCTCATCGATGCGCAGCGCGGCCCTCAGGGAGACCCGCCCGTGGCGGCCGTCGCTGCGGCCGGAGATCAAATCCGGCGCGGCCGCCAGTTCGGTAAGCTCCCCCTGCGCTTCGAGTGCGGCCGTCGGCCCGTTGAGTCGGAGCGCATCGAGCGTCAAGCGGCGTTCGTGCAGGGCCACTGCGCCAGCGGCCTGATACGGTCCCGGCGGCCACCCGGCATCATCGGCGGTCGCCAGGTCGCGGCCGGTCCAGTGCAGTGTGCCGTTGGGGTTCTGCCAGCTCCCCTCCACCTTGAGCTCTGCGTGGAGGCTGCCCGCAACAAACGGCCAGGAGGGGGCGAGCGCGCGCACGACCTCTTGCCCGGGGAGGCTGAGGTCCGCCTGCAGGCTGAGAGGCCCGGGGGCCAGGGCGGGGGAGAGGGCAGGGGATACGGGCAGGACTCCTGCCAGGCGCAGGGAGTTGCCCCCGGCTGCGCTCAGCTCGATCGTCTGAATCTGCAGCTTGCCTTGTGAAAAGGCGAGCTCGAAACGACCGGTGCCGGCGCCGGCGCCCGGCCCCAATTGCACGTGCCGCAGCGCGCCGGCGGCGGAGATCACGGGTGCCGACAGAGTGCCTGCCGCCCGCAGGGTCGCATCGAGCCCCTCGATGCCGATCGGCAGGCCGGTGAGCCGCGGCAGCCAGCCGCGGCCCGAGACGTCGCGCAGGTGCACGGTGAGGTCGGATCGTCCGCGGAGCGCGGCGGTCCCCTGCACGGCAAGCCGGCCATGGGGACCGGTCGCATCGAGGTCGGAAATGGTCACCTCCCCGGCGGAGGTATAGTGCAGCGTGGCGGGACGGGTCAGGGCCAGCGGAATATCGCCGCTGAGATCCAACCGGTCCATGGTGGCGGTGAACCCCCCGGCCGCGGGGCTCGCCGCCACGTCGCCGGAAAGATGCAGCTTGCCGATGGGTGTCCGGCTCTCGATGCGCTCGAAACGAATCCGGCCCCTGGCCCCCGCCGCCTCAACCCGGCTCTCGCCCAGGGTCCAGCCGCCGGATTGAAGTCGGCCCAGGAACGCCTCCAGTGTAACATCCGGTTCCCGCAGGGGACCGGACCCCTCGAGCCTGAGTCTCAGCGGCCCGGATAGTTGCGGGGTGGCGAGGTTAAACGCCGCCAGATAGGGGGCGATCTCGGCGGCCGCCAGCTCGAGCCGAACGGCGCCGAAGCGTTGTGCGGCGAAGTCGAAGCGGCCCTGCAGGAAGAGGCGGTCGGCGCCGTGGATCAGCGTGATCGGATCGGCCGCAATCTCGCGAGCCTTCTTGCGCAGCCGGCAGGTTCCGCTGCCCAGCGGTCGGCCGCGAAGCGCGAGGTTGTGAACCTCCAGCGCAAGCTCCCCGTCCGGGTCGAGCCAGGGCCCGGCGATGGCGGCCGATCCGCGCAGCCGCCCCGCGATCGGCCATCCGGCGAAGATGTCCCACCCAACGGGCAATCCTCTGAGGCCGGCGCCGATGTCCCCCAGCGAGAACTCCACCCGGCCCTCCTCCAGCCGTCGTTCGGGCAGTCGCAACACGCCCCTGGCTGAAAACAGGTCCTGACCTCGGGCGAGCTCGATCGACTCGATGCGGACCTCCTGCTGCGCGGCCTGCACGCGCAGGCGCAGGTTTCCAAGGGGGGCGCCCGCGACCGCAAGCTCCCGCACCGAGACCTCGCCGCGGCCCTGGGGGGCCCCCAGCGTACCGCTCAAACGGATCTCCGCCGCAAGGCGCCCCGCCAGCGCCGGGCCGTTGAAGATCGGGGCGAGCGCGCCGAGATCGGGCACGTCGGCCGTCAGGTTCGCCGCCAGCGGCGAATCGAGTGCGCCGGGATCTATCCGCGTTTCGAGATCGGTGACGCGGATGGCGGCCTCGCCGGCGATCAGCTCGGCCGCGGCCATCCGCAGGACCCCCGCCTCCAGCCGGCCTTGCAGGGCGAGGCGGTGCTCCGGAGCGGGCGGACCGCCCGCGGGGATTGCCCGTCCGATCATGGCCAACAGGCGGGGGATCTCCTCGGAGGTGAATGCGAGCGATCCTGCGGCGGTCGCAAGCAAGCTCCAGGGGTCGCCGGCGACGATTCCCTCCCAGGGGGCGCCCGCTTCGGTCACGAGCAGCCGGCTGCGGCCGGCGGCAACCTCCAGCCGGTCGATGTTTAGCTGGCTGTCGTGAAGAGCGGCCGCCGCCTGCACGCGGACCGGCGCATCGTCGGCCGGGCAGCGGCCCGAGAACTCGAGGTGCATCCGGTCGACGGCATGGCCCCGGGCCGGTGGCGGCCATGGGGCCTGGGTGCGCAGCCGGAGTTGGCCGGCCAGCACCGGCGCGAAGCCGGCGTCGGGGTGCGGGCGCCGGGCGGCCTCCAGCCGGCCGGCGGTCAGCTCGACCGCCAGGCGGGGGCCGGCCGCTGTTGAGGATGCAAGGGAGATGCCCTCGACGCGGGCAAGGAGGGACCCAGAGGATAGAACCAGCCTTCCGTCGCTGATCTGCAAACCCGGCAGGACGGCGGGCAGGGCCGGCGGCCGCTCGCCGGCCGCCGCCTCCGGGGGGCGATCTGCCAAGCGGTCGAGATCGATGGCAAGCTGCGGGGCTTCGGCCGCAATGGAGGCTGTGGCCAGAAAGCGATCCACCCCCTGGAGCAGCGCGGGCAGGCGGTAGCGCAGATGGATGCGTTGGACAGATAAGCTCGCGACCGGGCCGGTCGCTGCGGGTTGGACCGTCTTCAGACCACGGATCTCAACGTCCCGCAGATAGGAGCCTGAGATGGCCTCGATCGCCACCTCGAGCCCCGTCTCCTCCCGCAGGACCTCCCGGATCAGCGCTTCGATCGGCGGCGCCAACAGCCGGTCGCGGCCGAACCAGGCCGCCGCCAGGAGCGCAGCGGCCAGCGCCAGCAGAACCGCGGCCCATGTCAGACACCGTTTCAACGATCAGGAGAGCTCCGCCAGCAGCCGGGTGGCCCACTCCTTGAAATAGGGGTCCGCGGACTGGGCGGCGGTGTTGAGATAACCGCGGGCCTCTTTCTTGTTCTCCTCTCCGCCGATTTGGATCAGCAGCTCGGCCAGGAAGAGGTGGGCCTCGACGTTGGCGTCGAAGAAGCCTGCCTTCTGGTACTCGCGGAAGTAGCCGAGCGCCTTCTGCCGGTCGCGCATCGGCCAGGGCAGCACGGTCCAGAAGCGCCCCAGGGAGAGCATGGGCCCCCCCTGTTTATAGGTCTTGTCGATCGCGTAGGCCTTTTCGAAACTTCCCTGGGTCTTGTCCTTGAGACCCTCGGCGAGCGCCGTCACGATGCTCACCCCGTCGGAGTAGATGCCGACGTTGACCCCGTAGTAGTAGTGCCCGTCGGGTTTGTCGGGCTGGAGGTCGATGGCCTTCTGGGCATACTGCATGCCGATTTTGCCGTGCTCGGCGCAACGGTTTTTCCAATCCGGCACCGCCCGCTGCTTGGCCAGGTTGGCGTATTCCCGATGGGCGCGGGCGGTTTTCCAGTGGGCCTCGAAGCTGCCCGGCTCCTGCGTGGCCGCTCGGGTGTAAAGCGGGATCGATTTTTCCAGGTTTTCCAGGCCACCCTGGGCGAAGAGCCGGTCCGCCTCCGCCAGGTCGGCCGCCCCCGCCACTGTCCAGGCAACGATGCCGACGCATCCGCACACCACCGCCATGACTGCCGTTAACTTGCGCATGTTCCCTCCATCGTGGTTGGGGTTGGCATGAGCGGGCGCCTTTGGCAGAAGCTCCGGGCTGCAGGCGCCCGACGATCGGAGTGCCCGGCGCACCCGGTGGCGGCCGCCGGCGCTCCACTGGAGGTTCGGCCGCCACGTGAGGCGGGCCTTTTCAGGGGGCCGTCACAGCCGTTCGATGGCGCACGCCATCGACACCCCTCCTCCGCCGCAGAGGGTGGCGAGCCCCAGGCTCTTGCCGCGCGCCTGCATGGCGTGGAGCAGCGTCACCAGGATGCGCGCGCCGGTGGCGCCGACGGGATGCCCCAGTCCGATGCCCGAACCGTTGACATTGGTGATCTCGCGGTCCAGCCCGAGCTCCCGCTCCACCGCCAGGTACTGGACGGCGAAGGCTTCGTTGACTTCGATCAGCTCGAAATCGGCGAGTTTCAGGCCGCTCCGCGCCATCAGGTGCTTGACGGCCGGCACCGGCGATAGGCCCATCACCGAGGGATGGCAGGCGCCGCGGCCGACCGCCCGGATCCGTGCCAGGGGCGTGATGCCGAGCTCCTTCGCCCTGTCGGCCGACATGATCAAAATCGCGGCCGCACCGTCGTTGATTCCGCTGGCGTTTCCCGCCGTGACGGTGCCGATCTGCGGCACGAAGGCCGGCGGCAGCTTGCGCAGCTGCTCGATGGTGATGCCGGGCCGGAAATGCTCGTCCTTGTCGAAGACGATCGGCTCGCCCTTGCGCTGGGGGATCGTGACCGGCACGATCTCGTTTTTGAAGTCCCCGTTTTTCGTGGCGCGCTCGACGTTGTTGTGGCTGCGCAGCGCCACCTGGTCCATCTCCTCGCGGCCGATGTTCAAGTGCTGGGCCACGAACTCGGCGGTGGCGCCCATGATGTAGGGCTTGCCCCTGAACAGGCTGAGCGGCGGCTTCGAGGCATCGACCGGCCCGGTCTCCGGGTGCGGCAGCAGGTGCGAGCCGCAGTGCAGCCCGCGCATGATGTTGTCGACGAACTCCTGGTCCTGCAGGCGGCAGCCCCAGCGGGCGTTGAAGACCGAATAGGCGGCGCCCGACATGTGCTCCGCACCGCCGGCGAGGACCACATCGGCCATCCCGGCCTGGATCATGGCCATGCCGGAGACGGTGGCCTCCATGCCCGAAATGCAGACGCGGTTGACGGTGGCGGCCGTCACGGTCTCGGGGATGCCCGCCATCAGCGCTGCGATGCGGGTCATGTTCATGCTGTCGACGGGCTCCAGGCAGCAGCCGAAGCGCACGTCGTCGATCCGGGCGGGGTCGACCCCCGCGCGTTCGAGGGCGGCCTTCATGGCGACGCTGGCGATTTTGGTCACGTGCAGGTCCCGCAGGGTTCCGCCGAAGGCCCCGATGGCGGTTCGGCACGCCGCGGCGATGACGACATCTTTCATGGGCGGCTCCTTTCCGGTTCAGGTGAAATCCCGATGGTCGTTTTGCCCGTATGCACCCTTCGCGGGCATCCTATGGAAGTCGAGCGCCGCCTGTCAACAACCGCCGCAGCTGGCTGCAACGCTGCGGGCCGCTGCCTGCCGGCCGGGGCGGCGGGCTCAGCCGGGCAGTTTGCAGGTGAAGGGACAGAAGTGGTGGAAGCAGTACCCGGCGGGCTCGCCGTAGGGTCGGCCGGTTGCCGCGATGCACTCGGCGATCATCTGCTTCGAGCGGTCGGCGTAGTCCGGCCGCAGCTCTTCGGTCTGCTTGCAGGCCCGGCAGATCGGCTGATGGTCGCAGACCGAAAGGAATCGGGCGTCCCGCGGGCCCATGTCGGCTTGGCAGTGGTGGCAGCGGCTGGCGCAGGCGAGCTGCTTTTCCCAGGCAGTTTCCATGACGGTCTCCTTCTGGTCGGATCGGAATGGACGCGATGCAGCGAATACTACCCCGGCCGGCTGAAATCTTCAAGCCCCCGGCGGGCGGGGCCGCCCGCCGCTTTTTCGGGCCGCCAATTCGGATTGACTTGCGGCCGGCCCCTGATGTAACACTGTCGCTCAGCGGCCGTGCGTCCGATGCCGCTTGGCGGACGAGGACCGATTCCCACCGCCGGACGCCACATCGCCCCAGGGGGAGGACACGATGAACCGAAAATGGGTCTATCTCTTCGACGAACTCGAACAGGCCGCGGCCGCCGCCGGCAGCGGGTCCGAGGCGGTTCGCGGACTGCTGGGCGGCAAGGGGGCCAACCTGGCCGAGATGGTGCGGATCGGGGTGCCGGTCCCCCCGGGGTTTACGATCACCACCCAGGCCTGCAACGAGTATCTGGCCTGCGGCGGCGCCTTCCCCGAAGGCATGTGGGACCAGGCGATCACCGCCCTGGAAAGGGTGGAGTCCCTGACCGGCCGCAAGTTCGGCGACCCCCATCATCCGTTGCTGGTTTCCTGCCGCTCGGGGGCGAAGTTTTCGATGCCCGGCATGATGGACACGGTGCTCAACATCGGGTTGAACGAAGAGACCTGCCAAGGCATGATGGCGCTCACGGCCAACCCCCGCTTCGTGTTCGACTCCTACCGGCGCCTGATTCAGATGTTCGGCAGCGTGGTCATGGGGCTGGCGGACGAGCCCTTCGAAGCGGTGCTCTCCCGAGCGCGCCGCACGGCCGGCGTCAAGGTGGACTCGGAGCTCAGCGCCGAGCAGCTCCAGGAAGTCATCGCGGAGTTCCGGAAAATTTTCCGCCGCATGTCCAACCGCGATTTCCCCGCCGAGCCCTACGAGCAGCTGCGCATGGCCACCGCCGCGGTCTTCGAGAGCTGGAACGGCAAGCGCGCCGTGGACTACCGCAACGCCGCCGGCATCCCCCACGACCTGGGCACGGCCGTCAGCATCGTGGCCATG
>JALOOU010000033.1 GCA_025454255.1 Desulfobacterales bacterium
GGAAGTGCATGGGAATCGAACCCACCCGGGACGGTGTTAGCGCCCCACACCGGATTTGAAGTCCGGGAGCCTCACCAGACAGCTGCGCACTTCCGCGAAGGGGATTGAATTTCATCCGCTATTTTAGTCGGAATGAAACTTTTGTCAATCCCCGGGAGGCTCAGGGCAAGGCAGGCAGATGATCAACCGGGAAAGACTGGCGGAAACCTTCCGCACGCTGGCGCAGACCAGCAGCCCTTCGAAACGCGAGGGCGAGCTGGCGGCCGACCTGCGGCGGCGGCTCGATGGCCTGGGGTCCGACACCTGGGTCGACGGCTCCGCTGCGGCCACCGGCAGCGACACGGGCAATTTGATCGCCCGATTGGGCGGCAGCGCCGCTGCGCCTCCGCTCGTGCTGTGCGCCCACATGGACACCGTGGGCCCGGCCGACAACATCCGCGTGCGGTTCGAAGACGGGGTCTTCACGAGCGACGGCACGACCATCCTGGGAGCCGATGACAAGAGCTCGATCGCCGTTGTGCTCGAGGCGCTGCAGGTGCTCCGTGAGCGGGGGATCGCTCATGGGCCGCTGGAGCTGGTCTTCACCACCTGCGAGGAGATCGGGCTGGCCGGCGCCAAGCATCTGGACTTCAGCCGCATTTGCGGACGGTTCGGCTATGCCCTTGACGCCGCGGACACCGAGGGCATCATCACCCGCTCACCCTCGGCCAACCGCTTCGAGATCCGCGTGCTCGGCCGCGACGCGCACGCCGGTTCGAGCCCCGAAAAGGGGATCAATGCCATCCACCTTGCGGCCAAAGCCATGGCCGGGCTCGCCATCGGCCGGATCGACCACGAAACGACCTGCAACATCGGGGTGATCGCGGGCGGCACGGCCACCAACATCGTGCCGCCCCTGGTCGATCTGCGCGGCGAAGCCCGCAGCCACGACGAAGAGAAGCTGGAAGGGGTGACCCGGGGCATTCTGGAGGCCTTTGAACAGACGGCCGCCGCCCACCGCCGGCCGGAAGAATCCGACGGGCTGCCGCGCGTGGCGTGCGCGGTGCGCCGGAGCTATCACCGCACCCGCATCCCCGACGACCACCCGTTGGTTTCATTGGCCGTGCGGGCGGCGGCGAGCCTCGGCCGGCCCATGCGGGCCAAGATTTCGGGCGGAGGCTCGGACGCCAACATCTTTTTCGAGAAAGGGGTTCCGCTCGGGGTTCTGGGCACCGGCATGCGCGAGGTCCACACCACCCGGGAATACGTGAAGCTGGCGGAGATGGCGCGGGCGGCGGAGCTCCTGGTCGAGATCATCAGGCTGCACGCGGCAGCTGCCTAAAGTTCTTATTTTGATTTAGAGGACAATCTCTATGTTGCTGTATTTCGACTGTTTTTCCGGTGTGAGCGGTGATATGACGCTGGGGGCGCTCGTCGACCTCGGGGTGCCCGTTCCCTGGCTGCAGGAGAACCTTGCACTGCTGCCGCTTGACGGGTTCGATCTCCGGGCAAGCGATGTCGAATACAACGGCATCCGCGCCAAGAGGGTCGAGGTGATGGCCCACGGGCACGCGCACCGCAACTACGCCCTCATCCGCGACCTGATCGCGGAGAGCCCGCTGCCGGAAAAGGTGCGGCAGGCCGCCCTGGGGATTTTCGCCGGGCTGGCCGCGGCCGAGGCGGGGGTCCACGGGTGTCTGCCCGAGCAGGTGCACTTCCACGAGATCGGTGGGGTGGACTCCATCGTGGACGTGGTCGGGACGGCGCTCGGCCTCGACTATCTCGGCGTCACCGAGGTCATAACCTCGGAGGTGCCCACCGGAACCGGCTTTGTCGACTGCAGCCACGGGCGTCTGCCCATCCCGGCCCCGGCCACCGCAGCCCTGCTCAAAGGGGTGCCGGTGCGCGGCTCCGATGTCGCCTGGGAGCTCACCACCCCCACCGGCGCGGCCATCGTCGCCGGCTTGAGCCGCAGCTTCGGCCCGATCCCCGCGATGGTCCTGAAGGCGGTCGGCTACGGCGCCGGAAGCCGCAATCTGACTCCCGGCCCGAATCTCCTCAGGCTTCTGCTGGGCGAGCCCGTCCACCCGGAAGGCGCTGCGGCCCGGCAGGAGCGGATCGCCGTCGTGGAGGCCGGGATCGACGACATGAACCCGGAGTTTTTCGGCTTCGCGATGGAGAGGCTTTTCGAGGCCGGCGCCCTGGATGTGTGCTGGATCCCCGTCCACATGAAAAAAAACCGCCCCGGGACCCTGCTCCAGGCGCTCTGCGCCCCGGATCGGCTCAACGCCGTCGTGGAGTGCATCCTGGCCGAGACCAGCACGCTCGGGGTGCGCCACTACGAGGCCGGCCGCAGCGTTCTGGCGCGCGAGATCGTGACCGTGGCGACCTCCTTCGGGCCGCTTGCGGTCAAGCGCGTGCACCGGCCGCCGCATCCTGCGCACCACGTGCCGGAATACGAGGTCTGCCGGCGGATCGCGCTGGAGCGCAAAATGCCGCTGCGCCAGGTGTATGAAACCGTGCTGCGCGAGGCGAACCCGGGCAAGCCGGAGGTCGGCTGAACCTCCCGGCACAGCTGCAATCGCCGCTTGCATCTTTCTTGACAAAACACCGGCCGGCGGCTACAAGCGGCCATGAATTTGCGGGAAAAAGCGGCCTTGTGCCTGGCCACGGGCTTTTTCATCGGGCGGGCGCCGGTCGCCCCGGGCACCTTCGGAAGCATCCTGGCACTGCCGCTTTGCGCCGGCTTGGCCCGCTTGGATTTCGAGATTCAAGCAATCGGCACGGCCTCTTTTCTCGTTTTGGCGATTTGGGCGGCCGGCCGCGCCGAGCAGCTGCTGGGGAGAAAGGACGCCCCGGCCATCGTCGTCGACGAAATCGCCGGCATGCTCATTGCGCTGGCGGGGCTGCCGTTTTCGATTTTCACGGCCGCCGCCGGTTTTGCGGTTTTCAGGATCATGGACATCTTCAAGCCGTTTCCGGCCCGACTCATCGATTCCAGGGTGCGCGGCGGGGTCGGCATCGTTCTGGACGATGTGGTCGCCGGGCTCTACACCAATCTTCTTCTGCGGCTGGGGTGGTTCTTGGTACCGGCGGGCTGAACCGGCCGCGGCCCACATTTTTTCTTCTGAAAGGCGAGCAGCATATCTTGAGCAAGACAGCAGCGGTTTCCGGCCGGAGCGACACCGTCAAGCGCAGCCGTTTTCGTGAAAACGTAGAGGCCATTCTCATTGCGGTGGTCATCGCGCTTTTCATTCGCACCTTCGTGGTCCAGGCCTTCAAAATTCCTTCGGGATCCATGCAGCCGACGCTCCAGATCGGCGACCACATCCTGGTCAGCAAGTTCGCCTACGGGGTCAAAATCCCCTACCTCAACACGATGATCCTGCCCATGGAAGGCCCCCGGCGCGGCGACATCGTCGTCTTCAAGTACCCGGTGGACCCCAACAAGGATTTCATCAAACGCGTGATCGGCGTGCCCGGCGACGTGGTGGAGATCCGCAGCAAGACCATCTATGTCAACCACAAGCCGCTCGCACCCGACGTCGGCGTCTTCACCGACCCGCAGATCTACTCCGGCAACATCCCCCCGCGCGACAACCTGGGGCCGGTGACCGTGCCCGCGGACGGGCTCTTCGTGATGGGCGACAACCGCGACCAGAGCTTCGACAGCCGCTTCTGGGGCTTCGTCCCCCTGCGCGACGTGAGCGGCAAGGCCTTCATCATCTACTGGTCCTGGGACAGCGACAACTTCGGTGTGCGGTGGAGCCGGCTGGCGAACCTGCTGCGCTGATGACGGCTTGGCGCTGACAATTTCGCGTCAAGGACCACCGCTGGCGAAACGGATCGACTCTCCCCGGGAGAGCGGCATCCTGCCGCGGTCCCCGCCGCGAGGTCCTCCGGGAGAAGCGCCCAAAGAGCTCAACCGCATGGATTCCGATGGTTCGGGACGCCGCCCACATCAGCCGAGTCGGATGGTTCTGATCCGCTGCTCGATCGCGGCCGGAAGCGGCTTCCGCAGCGGAAACAAAGGGCGACAGGAAGAGCGGTTTTCGGGGCTTCTGAGGGAATAGCCAATGGACATTCTGATTACGGGCGGCAGAGTCATCGATCCCGGCCGTTTCGACGGCCCGGGCGAGGTCCTGATCACCGGCGGCCGCATCGCGGCGGTGGCCGCGGCCGCGAGCGCAGGCGCTCCGGCCGAGGCGTCAGGGGAACGCCGCCCGGGTGTCCGGGTCATTGATGCTTCCGGGAAAATCGTCACCCCGGGTTTGGTCGACATCCATGTCCACCTGCGGGAGCCGGGCTACGAGCACAAGGAGACCATCGCAACCGGCTGCCGCGCGGCGGTGGCCGGCGGGTTTACGGCGGTCTGCTGCATGGCCAACACCCGCCCGGTCAACGACAGCCCCGAGGTCACCCGGTTCATCCTCTCCCAGGCAACCGCAGCGGGGCTGGCGCGGGTCTACCCCGTGGCGGCTGTGACGAAGGGGCTGGAGGGCCGGGAGCCCTGCGACTACCGGGCCCTCAAGCAGGCCGGCGCAGTCGCCCTCTCCGACGACGGCCGGCCCCTGCTCGACTCCCGTCTTTTGCGCCGCGCGCTCGAAACCTCCGGGATGCCGGTCATCGGCCACAGCGAGGACCCCTACCTCGCCGCCGGCGGGGTCATGAACGAGGGGCCGGCCGCCCGCGCACTGGGCGTGCCCGGGATCCCCAACGCCTGCGAGAGCATCATGGTGCTGCGCGATATCGCCCTGAGCGAGCTCACCGGGGCGCCGGTGCACATCGCCCACGTGAGCACCGCCGAATCGATCCAAGCGGTGCGCGAGGCCAAGGCCCGCGGGGTGCGGGTGACGGCGGAGACTGCGCCGCACTATTTTACCCTGACCGACGAGGCCGTGCTGCGCCTGGGGGCCGAGGCCAAGATGAACCCGCCGCTGCGCTCCGAGCGGGACCGCCGGGCCGTGCGCGAAGCCCTGGCCGACGGGACGCTCGACTGCATCGCCACCGATCACGCCCCCCACGCGCCGGAGGAGAAGGCGGCCGGCCTGGAGCAGGCGCCCAACGGGATCATCGGGCTGGAAACCGCGTTTCCGATCTGCATGGAGCTGGTCGCCGACGGTGTGGTCTCCCTCAGCCGGCTGATTGCGCTCCTTTCGACCCGGCCGGCGCAGATTTTAGGTCTGCCCTGCGGCCTGATCCCGGGAGCCCCGGCCGACGTCGCCGTTTTCGACCCGCAGGCCGAGTTCACGATCGCGGCGGCCATGTTCAGGTCGCGCAGCCGCAACTCCCCGTTCATCGGCCGGCGGGTGAAAGGCAGGGCGGCCGCAACCATCGTCGGCGGCCGGGTCGTCTTCGAATAAAATTTTGGGTTGAAACCCCAAGCATATTTTCATATTGTATTCAGACAGATAAAATTTTAAACGCGCCGATAGATCCTCCTGCCCGTTTGTCATCGCCCGCCGAATCGAATATAATTGTCGAAGCCGGCGCTTGCCGGCGCGAAGCCAATGAACGAAAACACCCACCACATCCTGATCGTCGACGACCAGCTCAGCATGCGCGAGCTGCTGGAGGTCATGCTGCAGCGGGAAGGCTACCGGGTCAGCAGCGCCGAGAGCGGGCGCCGGGCCGCCGCCCTGGTGGAGCAGAACGCCTACGACCTGGTGCTCTGCGACATCCGTTTGGGCGACATCAGCGGCATCGAGGTGCTGAAGGCCTGCCGGGCTTGCCACCCCGAAACCGTGGTCGTGATGATTTCTGCCTACGCCTCCACCGAGGACGCCGTCGAGGCCATGAACCAGGGCGCCTACGACTACGTCCCCAAGCCCTTCAACAAGGATGAGCTGATCCAGACGGTGGCCAAGGCGATCGAGCTTAAAACCCTCGAGCAGGAAAAGGAGCTGCTCGACGACCAGCTCAGGCAGAACCTGCATTTCGGGGTGATCGTCGGCAACAGCCCCGCCATGCAGCACATATATAAAATGATCCTGCAGGTCTCGAAGACCAAGACCAATGTCCTCATCACCGGCGAGAGCGGCACCGGCAAGGAGCTGATCGCCCGGGCCATTCACCAGGAGAGCGAACGCCGGGGGCAGCCTTTCGTGGCCATCAACTGCGGCGGCATTCCCGAAACGCTCATGGAGAGCGAGCTCTTCGGATACAAAAAGGGCGCCTTCACCGGCGCCTCGCAGGAGAAGCCCGGGCTTTTCCAGGAGGCCCACCGCGGCACGATTTTTTTGGATGAAATCGGCGAGCTGAGCATCGGGATCCAGGTCAAGCTGCTGCGCGCGGTGCAGGAGAAGACGGTGCGGCCCGTGGGCGGCACCGAGGACGTTCCGGTCGACATCCGCATCATCTCGGCCACCAACAAGAACCTGGAGCAGGAGGTGATCCAGGGCCGGTTCCGGGAGGACCTCTTCTACCGCCTCAACGTGATCGAGATCAAAGTGCCCCCCCTGCGGGAGCGCAAGTCGGACCTGCGGGCGCTGGCCCAGCATTTCCTCGAGAAGTACTCGCGCGAGATGGGCAAGGAGATCAGCAAGCTCTCGGCCTACGCCCTGGACATGATGCAGCGCTACGATTTCCCAGGCAACATCCGGGAGTTGGAGAACCTGCTGGAGCGCAGCGTGGCGCTCTCCACGACCAACATCATCCTGCCCGACAGCCTGGCCCTCTCCATCCACAAGCGCCGCTGGATCGAGGGCGTCAAGGACCGGCGCTTCGACCTGGACGAGGTGGCCCAGGGGGTGGCGCTCGACACCATTTTAGAGGAGATCGAGCGGGCCTACATCAAGAAAGCCCTCGATTGCAGCAACGGCAACAAGAACAAGGCCGCCGAGCTTCTCGGGGTCAGCTTCCGCTCCTTCCGCTACCGGTTGGACAAACTGGGGCTGGAGTAAACCTTCCTGCCAAGCAGAACCCTGCCTACCCGAGCTCCGGATTTCTCCTAAAATTATCGTTGACTTGACGGAACATTTCCATGAGCGGCCAGCCTTCCGGCCGCGGCTGTCGGCGGCGACGAAAATTGTCGGCCTCGCGACAAAAATTGTCAGTCGGCCCGGAGCAGATGCCCGCCGCGGCGGCCGTCCAAGCAATCTATCGAAAGAATATCCATAAAAACCAGATAGCCGCCATTTTGCGTAAAGTTGGCACATAGATTGCAATGGCCTGGCGCTGTGCAAGTCGGTGCGAGAATAAATAAACTAACGTTAACTTATAAAATCGAGGAGGACGACCGAAAAGAGAACCGTTTGAACCATGGAAACCAGTTGTTAGAACCGATCCGCCATTAACCCAAACCAATAGGAGAGCAAACCATGATCAAGTTGAACGAGAAAAAAGGCTTTACCCTGATCGAGCTCATGATCGTCATCGCGATCATCGGCCTGCTGGCGGCCATCGCCATCCCGAACTTCATCTCCTACCGCAACAAGGCCTACTGCTCCCGGGCCGAAACGGATGCCCAGTCCGTCCTGGCGGCCATGTCGAGCTATTTCGCAAACCCGAACCGCTCGAACATTCCGACCACGGCCCAGCTTAAGAGCCTGGAGAACCTGACCCTGAACCGTCCGAACTCGGCTGAAATCGTTGCCAGCGGAAACGGAGCAGAGGTTCGGATCACCGAGGGCAACCAGAGGTGTCCGGCGTCGCTGCCCAGCAAGAAGTACACGGTCTACTTCGGCACCACAGGCACCGTTACCTCCGGCTGGAAATAGCCTGGGCTCACATTTCGGATTGCAGCGGGGAGGGGAGCAGTGTTTCCCTCCCCGTTTTTTAAGGTGCGCTCGAGGCGGCCCGGCTATTTGGTCGGCTTACACGGCATCGTACACGGCTTTTCAGGGCATTCTCCCGCCGCCGCCCGAGCGCCGAGAGGCCAAGACGGGGTGACCAAATTTGGCAAACTTCTGACGAATTTCGACAGACCGCAACAGTTTTCCAACAGGAAATCCGACCGTATCCGATAAAGATCATAAAAACAGAATGTTAAAAAGCAGGCAAATCGCTCCTCGAAATGGCATAGGATTTGCTTATGGGGATTGCCAGTGAATTTGACGGCATCAACCCAAGCAATCAAACCACTCACCGCAAGCGAAAAGGAGGGCCCGTGAACAAAGACTGGCAGGGCAGAATCCGCATGCCGCCAGCCGCTGGATATGAAGCGAATAATCATTCTGGGGGATTTACAGCAACGCAAGGATTACATGCCAACGAATGCCCATAACGAGGAGGAACGAAAATGATCAAACTGAACAACACGAAAGGCTTCACCCTCATCGAGCTCATGATTGTCATCGCAATCATCGGCCTGCTGGCCGCCATCGCCATCCCGAATTTCATCTCCTACCGCAACAAGGCCTACTGCTCACGGGCGGAGACCGACGCCCAGTCGGTGCTGGCGGCGCTGTCGAGCTACTTCGCGGACCCGAACCGCTCGAACATTCCGACATCTGCCCAGCTCAAGAGCGTGGAGAACCTGACCCTGAACCGACCCAACTCGGTGACCATTACCGCCGAAGGCAACAGCGCGAAGGTTGAGATCACCGAGGGCAACCAGAGATGCCCCGCGTCGCTGCCCAGCAAGAAGTACACGGTCTACTTCGGCACCACAGGCACCGTTACCTCCGGCTGGAAGTAAGCCGGTTTCAACAAGCATCGCGCCGCGGGGTGTGGGGGAATCTACCCCACCCCCGCGGCCTAATCACGTTGGGTGGCTTGAAGCGGCGGTGAACCTGGCCCGATCCCGCACCTCTGACCTGTATACGATCGCCCTGCTCGGGGCGGTCGTTTTCCTCATTTACAGCAACACGTTCAACGTTCCCTGGCACTTCGACGACTTCGAAAACATCGTATTCAATCAGCCCCTGCATCTGACGGAGTGGGCGCCGGACCCACTGGCCACCTTTGCACGCACGGTATGGGTGGACGGCTGGCGCAATCGGCCGCTCGCCTATTCCAGCTTCGCCTTGAACTGGTATATCGGCCAAGATCGGACGACAGGCTACCATCTGGCCAACACAGCAGTCCATTGGCTTGCAGCCGTTTTTCTGTTCCTGGCCAACCGGCAGCTGTTCCGGACACCGCGGCTGGCCGGAACCTTATCGGCGAGGCAAATCCAGCTCACCTGTGCGGTTGCCGCCCTGTTGTGGGCAGTTCATCCGATTCAGACCCAGGCCGTCACCTACATCGTCCAGCGCATGGCCGCGATGTCCGGGATGTTCTTCATCCTGACGGTCTGGCTCTTTCTCTGCGGGCGCCTGTGCGCCGACGGGAAGCAGCGGATCTGGTGGTTCGCCGGCTGCGCCGCCGGCTTTGCCGCTGCGTTCCTGAGCAAGGAGAATGCGGCCACGCTGCCTTTAGCGCTGCTGCTTGTCGATGCGGTCTTTTTCCGCGACCTGCGCCGCGGGAAGACAGCGCTGCTCATGGCCGCCGTGGTTGCGAGCATGATGTTGGCGGGGCTGTGGCTGAGCGGCCGGCTCTTTTTCGGCGGCGACATCGCCAATGTGCTCAGCTACGGCGACCGCCATTTCACTGCTTGGGAGCGGGTTCTCTCGCAGCCGCGCGCCTTGGTGCTCTACCTCAGTTTGATCGCCTACCCGTCCCCTCTGCGGCTTTCAGTCGTGCATGACTTCGCCGCTTCCGCCTTCCTCTGGAGCCCGTGGACGACCGGGGTCTGTCTCATGTTCGTGGCGGGGTTGGCGGCGGCCGCCTTCCGGCAGATCCGGGTTTGGCCGTTGGCGAGCTTCGGACTGCTGTTCTTTCTGGTCAACCACATGGTGGAGTCCTCGATCATCGGCTTGGAGCTGGTTTTCGAGCACCGCAACTATCTGCCGTCGATGTTTCTGTTTCTATCACCGGCCGCGTGGCTGCTGCGGGCGGCGGAGGCCGGCCGGGGACGGGGACGGTTGACCGCCGGCGCCCCGTGGGCCGTCCTTTTCGTGATGGTCGTGGGGTTCGGGTCGAGCGCCTATATCCGTAACATGGCCTGGGCCAGCCCGCAGCTGCTGTGGGAGGATGCGTTGAGCAAGGCGCCCGGTGAGAGCCGCCCCTACCAGATGCTGGCGGTACATCACTATGACCGCATGGGAGACCGGGAGACGGCGCTGCGGCTCTACACCGCCGCATTGGCCAAGCGCCGGAACCGCATCTCGGACGAGGCCGTCATCTATAACAATATGGCCGCCCATTTCTACCGAGGCCGCGAATACGAGCGGGCAGCCGAATTGTGGCGGCTGGCGGCGGAGACCTATCCAGGCTATCAGTTCACACGGTTTCGTCTGGCCGAGGCCCTGCTGCGCAGCGGCCGGCCGGAAGAGGCGCTGGCGGAGCTAGATCGGCTGATCGCCGACAACCCCGGCCGCAGCAATCCGCCCGCCCTGAAGGGCGTCATCCTGGTTCTGCAGGGGCGGCCGATCGAGGGGCTGGATTATTTGCGGCGCTCGATCCGGGCCGGGGCCAGGGATCCGGAACTTATGCTCAATGTGGGGGCGGCCCTCCATCGGCTCGGTCTCGATTCCCAGGCCCAGCTTTATTTCCATGAGGCCCGCCGGGCAGCCCCCGCCGGCCGCCTGGCGCTTCTGTGGCTCGCCTGCAGCCATCTGCAGGCCGGCGTGCCGATAGAGGCGGAGCGGTATCTGGCCATGCTTGCGTCCGTGGCGCCCGTATTCGATGCGGCCGACTGGGCCCGCACGGTTGGGAAATCCCGTATCACCGATGAGGGCGTCATCGCGCCGCCGGTCGACGATGCGCTTTTGGCGGCCTTGGCGGGTCTGGCGACCGAGGTTCCGGTCGAAGCGGATCCGCGGCCCCTGCGGCTGGGAGGGTTGATTCCATGAACCCCGCCGCGGCCATGCAGCGGCTGCCCTTCGCCGCCTTCTTTGCGGCGGCCATCGGCCTGAGCCTGGCCGGGCTGGCGCTGTCCGCCTACCTGGCGCTCTCCCACTACCGGGTGCACACCGACCTCACCTACCAGAGCTTCTGCGCCGTCTCCAAGACCGTCAACTGCGACACGGTCTCTGAGTCGCCGTACGCGATCTTGCTGGGGCTGCCGGTGGCGCTCTGGGGGGTTGCCGGCTATGCTGCGCTGACGCTGCTGGTGGTGTCGGCGGCGCTGCCGGCTGCAGGCCGCCGGCGCGGCTGGGCCCTGCTGCTGCTCATCGCTGCCGCCTTCTGCGCGGCCAGCCTCGTCCTGGCAGGCGTCTCCGCGCTGTTGATCGAGAGCTTCTGCCTCGGTTGCGTGTCGACCTACGCCGTCAATTTCCTGCTGGCCTTCGCTGTCTGGACCACTCGGCGGCGCTTCGCCCCCGGGCCTTTCGGCAGCAGCCTGGCCGAGGATTTGCACCACATCCTCCGGCGTTGCCGGACCACCCTGGCGATGCTGGGCGTGCTGGCGGTTTCAACGGCGGCTGCCTGGGCCTTTGTGCCCAGCTACTGGGAGAACGACCCGGCTGCGGCTTTGCCCCGCGACTTGCCGCAGGGCACAACGACGGACGGGCTGCCCTGGATCGGTGCGGAGCATCCGGAGTTGGAGATTATCGAGTTTGCCGACTATCAATGCTTCCAGTGCCGCAAGATGCACTACCATCTGCGGCAGCTCGTTGCCCGCTGGCCGGGCCGGATCCGGCTGGTCCACTGCCACTACCCCATGGACCACGAGTTCAACTTCATCGTGCCTGAGCCGTTCCACCTCGGCTCGGGCAGGTTGGCGCTGCTGGCCATCCATGCCAAGATCCACGGGAAGTTCTGGGAGATGAACGACCTGCTCTACCAGCTGGCAGCCGCCGGCAGGCCGCTCGAACTAAAGGCGCTGGCCGATCGACTCGGCCTGGATCTGCCGGGGCTGGCTGCGGCGCTGGAGGGCGAGGCGCACCGCACGCTGCTCGCATTTCAGATCCAGAAAGGAATGCGCGCCAAGGTGTTGGGCACGCCCAGCTACTTGATCGACGGCCGGCTCTTCGAGGGGCGCATACCGGCAGAAATTCTCAAGCGGGTAGCCGACTAAGCTTCGGCCCCCCCCGCACCTGCAATGCGAACGTTGATCCGATCGGGTGTAATGCCGATGACGGCCTGGATACGAAAATACGCCTCTGTGCTCTTTCTTTGGACGCTGCTGGCGCTCCTGCTCGCCGCCATCCTCCTTATGGCCGCTGTGCCCCCGGTCGACCGCGACGCCTTGACCCACCACCTGGCGGTGCCCAAGCTCTACCTGCAGCACGGCGCCATGGTCGAGATCCCGGCCGTACCGTTCTCCTACTACCCGATGAATCTCGACCTGCTCTACCTGGCGGCGCTCGCCGTCGGCAACGACATCCTGCCCAAATACATTCATTTCGCCTTCGGCCTGCTGACTTGCCTGCTGATCTACGGCCATCTGCGCCGGCGGCTGGAAGGCCCGGCGTACGGTTTGCTGGGATGCCTGCTCTTTCTGTCGTTGCCGGTGATCGTCAAGCTGTCGATCACGGTCTACGTCGACCTCGGGCTGATCTTCTTTACGACGGCGTCTATGCTCCAGCTGTTTCGGTGGGCGGAGTCGGGCTTCCGCCTCCGGCACCTGCTGACGGCGGGAGTGTGCGCCGGCCTCTGCCTCGGCACCAAGTACAACGGAATGGTCAGCGTCTTCCTGTTGGGCCTGATCGCACTGATTCTGCCGCTGCGGGCACCCGGTGCGCCCGACCGGCAGCGCCGTCCCGGCCGCGCGCTGGCTCAAGCGGCTTTGTTCGCCGCGGTCGCGCTGGCGGTCTACTCGCCCTGGATGATCCGCAACACCCTCTGGACCGGCAACCCCGTCTATCCGCTCGCAGCCGAAATCCTGGGTTCTGAGGCCGCGCGCGTCGCCGCCGGCGAGAAGGGCTTCGGCGGCGCGGACGGAAGCACGGCCCTGCCCGAACGCGAGGGGCCAGGCCTGAATCATTTTGCCATAAGGTCTCTGGTGTTCGGGGAGAGCTTGGCGGAGATCCTGCTCGTTCCGCTGCGCATTTTTTTCGAAGGCGCAGACGACGACCCCCGCTATTTCGACGGGCGCCTGAACCCTTACCTGCTGATTTTCCCGCTCGTTGCACTCCTGCTGGCCAGGGGCTGCGGTCGGCCGGGATTGCAGGTGCTCGAGCAGCGGCTGATGGCCGGGTTCGCCGCGCTCTGCGTGCTTGTGAGCTTTCTGTCCGCCGACATGCGCATTCGTTATGTCGCCCCGATCATCCCGCCGCTGGTCATCCTGGCGGCGACCGGCATTCACGACCTGGCCGCCCGGCTGCGACGCAAGTTCCGGCGCCGCCCGCCCTGGGCGGCGGCCGGTGTGCATCTGGCCGCGGCGGCGCTCCTGGCGATGAACGGCGCCTATGTTGCGGAGTTGTTCGGCCGCGTCGCGTCCCTCGACTATCTGCGGGGGAAGATCGACCGGGATGCCTACATCCAGAAATTCCGACCCGAGTATGAGGTCGTTCGCCACGCCAACCGGCATCTGCCAGCGGATGCCCGGATCCTTTGCCTTTTTACCGGAAACCGGATTTACTACAGCGATCGGGCGATGCTCTGCGACGTGGAGCTTTTCAGGGACCTGATCCGTTCGGGGCGCTCGGCGGAGGCGGTCGCCGGAGCCTTGTATCTGCGGGGCATCTCCCACCTGCTGATTGAGGGTGGCATTTTCGACCGCTGGGCTGACGCGCAGTTCGACGCACGGGGCCACGTCCTGCTGGAGACGCTCTTCCAGCGGCATTTCCAGGGGATCTACCACGCCCACGGCTACTACCTATTCGAAATCCGGAAAGGATAAGCCATGCATCCCGCCCTGCGGCGCCCGGCGCTGCTGCTGCTCTTCGGTGCGCTGATGATCGTCGCGTTTTATCTGCGCACGGAGATGGCCGTACGGACCGTCGTCGATTCGCCGCTGCGCGCGGATGCCCGGGAGTATTTCCTCTATGCCTACAACCTCGTCCAGCACGGTATCTATTCCCGCGATGAACGCGGATTGACGGACGAGCACTCCGCGATCCGCCCCGACGCTGTCCGCAGCCCAGGCTATCCGCTCTTTCTCGCACTCTTCATGGGGAACGAGTCGATCGGGGCCTTCCTGGTGGAAGTGCTCTACAGCCAGGCACTCATCTCCACCCTGACCGTGGGCATCGCCTTTCTGCTCTACCGCCGCTTTCTCGGCCCGCCTGCATCCCTCTTGGCGGCGGCGCTAACGGCGCTCAGTCCGCATCTGATCGTCGCCAACGTCTATCTGCTGACTGAGGCCCTGTTCTGCTTTTTCCTGGTGGCTGCGGGCTGGTGGGCGAGCCGGAGTTCACGGCGCCGCGCCTGGATCATCACCGCGGTGTTGGGGGCGCTGCTCGGGGCCGCCTATCTGATCCGACCCAGCCTGCAGCTTTTTCCGCTGTTGCTGGCGCTGCTGCTGGGCCGGGTGCTTCCCGGCTGCGGTGGCTTCCGACCGGCGGCGGCGCTGCTGGCCGGCTTCCTCCTGGTGAGCGCGCCCTGGTTCGGGCGGAACTTGGCCGCAATCGGCCATCCCACGGACCCCACGCTTCCGATCGCCTTCCTCCACCATGGCGTTTATCCGGATTTCATGTATAATCAAAAGAAGGAAAGTTTCGGTTTCCCCTACCGCTTCGACCCGCGCTCTGCGGAGATCAGCCGGAGCACCGGAGCGGTTATCCGGGAGGCCATGGACCGGTTCGCTGCTGCCCCGATGGAACATGCCGTCTGGTATCTGTTAAAGAAGCCGCTTTATTTCTGGTCCTGGAACATCATCCAGGGACAGGGGGATGCCTTCGTCTACCCGGTTAACCGAACACCTTACACTTATGATCCGGTCTTCGTCTGGAGCCATCGGCTCATGCAGTGGCTGCATGCTCCGATCGTGCTGCTGGGTCTTCTGGGCTGCGTGCTGGCGCTGCTGCCGGATGCCGTGCGCGGGGTGCGGCCCGAGGCCGTGGCCGCGGTGCGATTCGTATCCGTGATGCTGCTCTTCTTCATGTTCAGTCATATGATCGGGGCTCCCTTTCCGCGCTATTCCGTCCCGCTACGCCCGCTGCTCTACGGCATGGCCGTGTTCGCGGGGGCATTCGTCTGGAGGGCGGCCGCCCGACGGATTCGTAAACCGCCTGCGGAGACATGCGCATGAGCCCAGCGACGGGTGAGCATCCGGCGCAAGCGGGCGGCCGTCTGCGGCTGTCGGTGGTGGTGCCCTGCTTCAACGAGGCCCGCACACTGCGGGCATGTTTGCAGCGGTTGATCGCCATCGCCGACGAGGAGCTCGCGTTGGAGATCATCGTCGTGGACGACTGCTCCTCCGACGAAAGTCCGGCGATTGCCCGCGAGGTCGCGGCGCTGCACCGAAGCGTGGTCGTGGCGCGCCATCCCCGGAACCGCGGCAAGGGCGCGGCGCTGCAGACCGGCTTCCGGCTGGCCACCGGCGACATTGTGGCGATCCAGGATGCTGATCTCGAATACGACCCGCGCGACTTGAAGCGCATGGTCGCACCGATTCGCGCGGGTCTGGCCGATGTGGTCCTGGGCACCCGCTTCTCGCTGACCGAGGCCCATCGCGTGCTCTACTTCTGGCACTACCTCGGCAACCGATTTCTGACCCTGCTCTCGAACATGTTCACCGATCTGAACCTCTCGGACATGGAGTGCTGCTACAAGCTCTTCCGCCGGGAGGTCATCCAATCCCTCGAGCTGCGGGAAGCCCGCTTCGGGATCGAACCGGAGCTGGTCGCCAAGGCGGCCCAGCTGCGCTGCCGGATTTACGAAATGGGGGTTTCCTACGCCGGCCGGACCTATGCCGACGGAAAGAAGATCGGCGTCAAGGACGGGTTCCGCGCACTCTACTGCATCGTGCGCTACAATGCGTTCAAGGCGCCGCTGCCGCTTCAGTTTCTGATCTATCTTGTCATCGGCGGCTGTGCGGCCGCGGTCAACGTGGCGGGATTCCTCGCTTTGCGCGGGGCCGGCGTGGCTGATCCGATCGCGATCCCCGCGGCCTTTGCGTTCGCCGCCCTGACGAACTATCTGTTGTGCATCACCTGCCTTTTCCGGCATCGTGTGCGGTGGAGTGCACCCGGTGAAATCGGCATCTACCTCGCGCTGGTTGGCCTGGGAGCCATGCTCGATTTCTACACCACTTGGGGGCTGCTGCAGAACGGCGCCTCCGCTTGGGCCGCAAAGGCCGTCGCCTGTGGCGTCGGCCTGGGGGTTAATTTTTTAGGCCGGAAGTACATCGTTTTCTTCGAGCCGGCGGCCGGACCCTGGTCGTCGCAGCCGCCGGCGGCCCGCTGCTCCGAGCCGGACCGGTCGGATCCGTTGCTTCCCGGTGCCGGACAAGACGAGGGGCGGTTCACACCGCTCGCTCCACAGGCGGCGCGGCATGAAGCCGATCCCGGATGAGAGCCCATGAGCACGCCGAAGGTCTCCATCATCATCCCCGCCTTTGAAGAAGCCGAAACCATCGGCGGGCTGGTGGCACAAATTCGAGCCGCCTGGCCGGCGGCGGAGATCATTGTGATCGACGACGGCTCATCGGACCAGACGTCGGCCGCGGCCAGCCGGGCCGGCGCGACGGTCTACAGCCATCCCTACAACATCGGCAACGGTGCGGCGGTCAAAAGCGGCATCCGGGCGGCCGCCGGCGACATCCTGGTCTTCATGGATGCCGACGGCCAGCATGACCCGTCTGAAATGAAAAAACTGGTCGACTTTATACCGGAATACGACATGGTCGTCGGAGCTCGCATAAACGGCGGGCAGGCGTCGGCGGGGCGTGCCTTCGGCAACCGGGTGTTCAACTGGTTCGGATCCTATGTCGCCAAGTTTCCCATCCAGGACCTGACCTCGGGGTTTCGGGCCATCAAGGCGGACTTGGCGCGCAGCTTCATTTACCTGTTGCCCAACACCTACTCCTACCCGACCACCATCACCCTTGGGGTTCTGCGATCCGGACGGCCGGTAAAATACGTCCCCATCGAGGCCCGCAAGCGGAAAAAGGGTCGTAGCAAGATAAAATTTTTTCAAGACGGTGTCAGGTTTTTCCTGATTATTGTCAAAATTTGCACCCTTTATTCGCCGATGCGGGTGTTTCTGCCGGTCAGCGTATTCATGTTCACCCTCGGGCTGGCGTGGTACGTCTACACCTTCATCGCCGAGGGGCGTTTCACGAACATGAGCGCGCTCTTGTTCACCACGTCGATCACTATTTTCATGATGAGCCTGATCGCCGAGCAGATCTGCCAGATGCGCTATGAGCGGCGCGAGCCACCGCGGGCGGTCAGGCGGGAGGCCCCGCGCGACCCACCGCCGGCTGCGTGAGGGCGGCCAGGGCCTGGCGGCCGATCCGCTCCGGGGAGAACCGCGTGCGGCCGATCTCGAAGGCGCCGGACGCTAGGCGCCGGCGCAGCGTCGGGTCCTCCTGTAAACGCAGGATGGCGGCGGCCAGCGCATCGGGGTCGCCGGCCGGCACGAGGTAGGCGTCGAGCAGATGCGTGAAGACCTCGCGGATGGCGGGGGTGTCGGCAGTGATGAACGGCAGCCCGGCGGCGCACACGTCGTAGACTTTAGAAGGGATCACGCGTCCGGCCTTGGCGGTGTTGCCGAAGACCCCCAGCGCCAGGTCGTGTTTGCGGAGCAGCGCCCCCAGCCGTTCGGTTTCGACCCATCCGGTGAACTCCAGGTTGTCCGCCCCGCCGCGTGCCGCCAGCCTCCGCATCGACGCTTCCATCTGGCCGGAGCCCACGATGCGAAACACGATCGAGGCCCGGCCGCGCAGCCGGAGGGCGGCTTCGATGATCACCTCGATGCCCTGCAGCGGGATGAAGGTGCCAACGAACACGACTCGGAACGCCTCCTTTGCCTCGGTCGCGGCCGGCCGCGGGAAGACCGGGCGGATGGTCGGGCCAACCCGCACGCAGCAGAGCTTTTCCGGCGGCAGAGAGAATTCGCGCGCCAGATAGCGGCGCTGCGCCTCGGTGTCGACCAGGCACACGTCGGCGCTGCGCAGGCAGGCGGCCTCGAAGGCATGCAGCAGGCGGGCTGTGCGGCCCGCAGGGGGGATCAGCCGGCGGTCGTTCACGATGGCGTCGACCAGGGGGATGAAACTGTCGTAGACCAGCCGTGGCCGCCGGCGGGAGAGGCGGCAGAGCAGCCGCGCGAAGTGGACGTGGAAATATCCCGGGTGGCCGACGATCACCGCGTCGGCGGCAGGCAGCCGGAAGAATTTCCATGCGAGCCCCGCGAAGCTGCCCAGCAGCTGCAGGGCGAAGCCGGCGGCGGCTACAACGCTGCGCGGGGCGTTCGCGCGTCGATGGAACGAGCCGTCCACCGCGGCATGCGCCTCCATGACCTGGACGCCCAGGCTGCGTAGCCCACCGATGAGGTTGTTGCTGCGCGGAAATGCCGCGCCGCGGGAATAGATCCCCAAGAAGAGCACCCGCAGGTTCGGTCGCGTCCTCATATCAGCGCAATTCCAATTCATGCCAGAATTCGACGGTCCGGGCGGTCATCGCTTGCACCGAAAAGCGCGCCGCCGCCGCACGGCCGCCGGCGCGGAGGGTTTCGGCGAGGCCTCGGTCGCGGGCGATGCGCTCGACCGCCGCGGCCAGTTCCGCGGCGCTTCCCGGCGAAACGAAGATGGCCTCTTTGTTCTCGGCAAACACCTCGTGTGCGCCGCCGGCGCGGGTGGCGATCACCGGTACTCCCGCTTGCATGGCCTCCAGGTAGACTAGGCCGAACCCCTCGGTGAGGGAAGGCAGCACGAAGATGGCGGCGCCGGCCATCATGCTGCGCACCGCCGCATTCGGCCGGCGGCCGTGGAACGTTACGTTGTCGCGGACCCCTAATCGGTCGGCCTGCTGTTCGAAGATCCGCTGGTTGGCGTCGCCGCCGACGACGTGCAGGTGGATCGCAGGTCGAGATGGCCGCAGCCGCACCAGGGCTTCAAGCAGCGGCCCCAATCCCTTGCGCGCGAAATTGCCGCCGACGAACAAAAGCGCTGGCCCGCCGGCCAGTGCCGTCGCTTCCGCCGGCGTTTGCGGCGGCAGACCGTAAGGGATGACCCGCAGCGCTTCAGCCGCCAGCCCGTAGCCGGAGGCAATCCGCACGGCGACATGCCGGCTGTTGGCGACCACTCCGTCCAGCCGGCGGTAAGTTGGGCCCTCTATGCAGCGCAGCAGCCGGTAGTAGCCGGCGCGCAGGAGCCTGTCGTGGAAGAGGGTGCGCGGGTATCCGGTCTCCCGCCACTCCAGGGCATAGGCGTCGTTGGCCGTGCCGGTCACCGGGATCCGGCAGCGGCGCACCGCAAACCCCTCGCGGGCATCGGTGAAGTGCGCGATGTCCGCCGCCTGCGCATGACGCGACAGATAACGCGCGAACCCGATCCCCAGGCCCAGCCAGCCCCCCGGGCTCGGGTCGAACCCCGGCCGGGGCAGTCCGACCACGCGCACGCCGGGGATAACCGCTGCTTCGTTGCGGGCCGTCACGGCGGTGACGCGGTGGCCGGCGGCCTGCAAACCGGTGACCAGGCTCCGGGCGTAGGTCCCGACACCGCTGCGGAATTCGGCCAACTGCTGTGTGAAGACCAATATGCGCATGCGCGACTCCGGCTGAACATTCACCCCGTGTTCGGACTTTCCGTGCGGGCTATAACCGCAGCGATGGCGGGCCCATCCGCTTCCGTACGGCGTCCCTCAGGCCCGCCTGGACGGCGCGCAGGATCTCTGGCTTACGTTGCACGATGGCGCGGCCAGCCCAGAGGGCGATCGTTGCTGCGTACCACGGCCAGGCGAGTGGCCACCACCGAGGAGCAATGTGCCTGGCCAAGAAATAGGCTTTGTTGCGGACGTTCAGATAGACCTTGACCGGGGTGAAATTGCCGAGCGACGCCGATACCTTGTGCCGTACGACCGATCGCAGGCAGCAGGCGAAACCGAACCCGGCGGCATGTGCCCGCCAGCTGAAGTCGACGTCCTCCACATAGGCGAAATAGTTCTCGTCGAATAGACCGATGCGCTCGAACACCTCGCGGCGAATCGCCATGGCGCAGCCGGTGACTCCGTTGATCCGGCGGGCCAAGGCTGCGGCGATGCCGGCCGCCGGGGGCGCTTGCCGCCGCGCCCACAGCAGCGGGTACCACACCCGCTCACCGGCCGACCAGGTCTGATCGGAGTCGGCGCGGCGGATCAGCGGCGTAGCCAAGTGTACGCCGGAGCCGTCGCGCAGGGCTTCGTAAAGGTCGCAGAAAACGTCGGGTGCGACCACGGTATCGTTGTTGAGCAGCACGACCACCCGCAGGGTTTTGCTGCCAAGCAGGGTGCGAATGCCGAGGTTCATTCCGCCCGCGTAGCCGAGGTTGGATCCGGGGCTCAGCACCTCGACCCGGGTTCTCGCCCCCGGGAGTTCGGCCGCCAGCAGCCGCTCGATCGCATCGCCGCCGTTGTCCACGACCACGATGCGCGTCGGGGGCGGATCCGTGGTTAGCACGGATCGTAGACAGTCCCGAGTGTCCTGAACGCTGCCGAAGTGTAGGACGGCCACGCCGAGACCGCCCCGGCGGCCGGCTGCGGTCTGGGTGGCGGCTGGGCCGGTCATAAGATGCAATCCTTGATCGCGGTCAGGCGTGTTCGGGCGAACCGGTCGTAGCCTCCCTGCGCGAGTTCATGCCAAATCGGCCTGATGCGCCGCAACCGGGCTGTCGGCAGCTGACGAAGGCGCAACAGATGCTCAAGTTTGCCGACCAGGGCGGCGAGTTGCTCGGGCGATGCCAGGTTCAGCTGCCGCAGCCGGCGGTAGAGCTGCAGGAAGCGGTCGATTTCCGCTGCCAGAAACGCGCGGCGGTTGATCTTCAGCGGTGCGATCCACCGCGTCCGTGCGTTCAGGACCCCGCCGATCTGGTTGGCTGCGTGCTGGCGGTAGAGAATGAGCGGCTCTTCGATCGGAGCCCACTCGCCGCCGAAGGCGAATACCAGACCGATCCAGGCGTCATGATGCCAGTTCGGCGGAATGGGCAGCACCCAAGAGCGGTAAGCGGAGAGAAACGCCATGGTGGCTCCGGTGATCATATGGTGCTTGAGAAGCACCTCCGACCCCGCCCTGCGGCGGAACGCCGCAAGCTTCTCGGGTGTCAGTGCGAAGACGTGCCAGAGGCGCTGCTTGAGCGGCTTTAGAGTCCGGTCGACGACTATTCCGTCGGAGAAGACTCCCACGGCGGCCGGGGTGCGGGCGAATTCACTCTCGATCCGCGACAGTTTGGTCGGAAGCCAGCAGTCGTCCTGGTCGCACAGAGCAATGATCTCCCCTCGGCACAGGGAAATGGCGCGGTTGAAGTTGCGCGCGGTGCCGAGATTTGCGGGGTTGATGAACAGGCGGATCGGAACGGGGGATTGCGATGCGAAGCGATGGACGATGTCAGCGGTGCCGTCGTGCGAATGGTCGTCGCAAACGACGATTTCATCGGGCTGACGCTCCTGCCGGGTCAGGCTCTCCAGCTGCTCGACCAGGAAGGCCGCTCCGTTGTAAGTGCACAACGCGATGGAAATAGTAGGTGTCATCCGGGCGCTCGCTGCGAGGTGCCGTTGCCGGGGGCCGCTCGTTTGACGCCGCGCAGGATCGGACGGCCTGCCAGCGCCGCGATCTTGCGGCCGTTCTCAAAGACGCCGGCCAGCACAGCAGAGCGCGGCAGGAGATTTGCGAGATGCCCCGCGGCCCGAACCAGCTGGCGCGGCGAACCCGCATAGGACATTATCCCGGTGCGCAGCATCCGGGCGGTGAAGAGCTTCAACAATCGTTTGCGGGCAATGCCCGGCAGTTCGACATTGAGGAAAAGGGGCGTCAAGCGCTGGAAGAAAAGGATCTCATCACGGATCCAGATTTCGGGCTGACGGGAGTGCAGACGGGTCAGCTGTTTGCAATGGCTCCTGATTCTTGCGAGCGCCTCCGGATGGTAGTGCAAACAGCCTTCGGACAGCAGCCGGCACCAGAGGTCGAGGTCGCCGACCTGGCGGTAGCGGGGAGAAAAGCCCTGGTGCCGATCGAAATCCGCTTTGCGCATGAGGGTTGCCGTCGGCTCGCCGATGAAATTGCCGAACTCGGCGACATAGCGATAGCAGTCGCCTGCGCCGATGAGCCCGCGGCGATGCGGGAACAGGAGCACACCGGCGGGACGGCCGCGCTCGTCGATGCGCAGGCGGCTCGAGGTGGCGAGGCTCACCCCCGGCTGGGCCTGCAGCACCGGCAGCAGCGTGCTCAAATGGGCCGGCGCCAGCTCATCATCGGCGCACAGGAACTTAAGGAATTCGCCGCGGGCGCAGGCCGCCGCCCGGTTGAAATTCTCGTAGATGGAGAGATGGACGGCCTCGGCATGCAGCCGGATGCGGGGGTCGTCGAACCTGCGGACGATCTCCACCGTGCCGTCGTCGGAGCGGTTGTCGACGACGATCAGCTCGAAATCCCTGAATTTCTGCGCCAGCACCGACCGGATCGCGGAGGCGATGTAGGCGGCGCCGTTGAAAACCGGGATGATGACCGAGACCAAGGGGCGGTGGTCCATGACAGTTCCTTCTGCGGGTTGCACCTGAGCGGTCAACTTCGGACCGTGCTCAACCCCGCTAGGCCAAATAGCCCGGCGGCGTGGGTGTAGTAGAACTGGCGGCGCTTTCTGCCAAGGAGCATGCCGACCAGCGCGGCGTAGGTAAGCGAGGCGATGACCATGCAGCCGATGATGGCCGGGCCGGAAAGTTCGGCCATCGTCCCCCGCAAAGCGCTCCCGGCGGCCAGCAGCAGCGCCAGAGGCGGTGCGATCGGCATCAGGATCGCGCGCAACTGCCTGCCGATCGGCAGGCCGATTTCTCTGCGGATCTGCAGGGGCAGAGCGATGAAGTTGGTCGCCAGGTTGGCCAGCAGGCTGCCGATGGCGACACCGAGAACTCCATAGGCCGCGGCGAAGGCGACCGACAGCATGACGTTCAACAGCGCCTCGGCGATGTTCCAGGCGACGACCTGACGCAGCCTGGCCTTGGAGAGCAGCAGCACCGCATGGCTGTGGATAAAGGTCTGGCAGAAGAAGAAGGCCAGAATGACCCACGCCACGGAGCGGCCCACGAAGTGGGAGGCGCCGATCCATACCTCGAAAAACCGCTCGGCGAACAGCGCGTAGAGCAGCGCGAACCCGGCGTAGCCGGCCAGGGAGCAGACGGAGGACTCGATGAACAGGGTGCACAGCGCGGAGCGGTCCCGGTGGACATCGAGGCCCGCATAGGTCGGGAAAAGGACGTCCGGCAGCCTCTGAAAGATCAGGCTCATGTACAGGACGATCTGGAAATTGATCGCGTAGGCGGTGACGAGTTCCAGGGAGAGCATCCGGGCGATCAGGAGGTTGTCCGTATTCAAAATGATTTGGCCGCCGACGGTGGTCACGAAGATCCCCAGACAGAATTTCGCCATGGATAGGGCGACCGCAGACTGCGGCCATCGCAGCCGGAGTTCGAGCGGACCGTAGCGCTGCCGGCAGTAGCCGAACTTTATCGCGGCGTTGACGGCGCCGGCGAGGGCGTAGGAGAGCACCAGCCCCCGGAGCCCATGACCCGCGGCCAGCAGCGCATAGGCTGCGGCCGCCTGCAGGCCGACCGTCAGCACGGATATATAGTTCGGATAGGCGTAGTCGTGATGGCCGTTGCAGATGCCGGTAAAGAACTTGGATAGGTAGCTGAAGCCCAAATACAGAGCCAGCATCAGGAAGAGCACCGCGGCATCCTGCCCGGCGCCCTCCGGAAGGATCGAGCTCCAGGAGGGCCAGATGCCGGCGGCGGCCGCGGCGGCGAGCAGCAGCAGGCAGATCGCGAGGTATACGGTGAAGGCGGTCGCAAGGACCGGACGCTGCGCGCCGATGCTTGGGTCGCCGGAGGCTCCGGCGATGGTCCGGGTGATGTAAAGCGGCAGCCCGGCGTCGAACGTGCTCATGTATGCCAGGATCGAGAGGAGCACGCTCCAAAATCCGAAGAGGGTCGGCCCCAGCGAGAAGACGTAGACCGGGGTGAGCGCGAAGACCGCCAGCCCCGCGGCGAGGAAATTCGCATTGGCGGAGATCAGGTTGGACGAAATGCGCTTCACCAGTATGGGGGTCGAGCCGTCCATCACCTCGCCTGCGCCTCCCCTGCGTGCGGCCTCCGGCCATCGATCGCCTCCATGCGGCGAATGCCCTCGGCCAGGTCCACTCGCGCCTTCCAGCCCGGCAGCATCCGGCCCTGCGTCCAGGGCTCCATGACCTCGCGCCGGCGGTAGGGCCGGTTGCCCCAATCGATCTGCAGAGGCCTTCCGGTGATGCGCAGATAGAGATCGACCGCCTCGCGCAGCCGCAGCCGGTCCCCCGACGTGACGACGAACTCCTCCGCGGGTCCCTGCATGCCGGAGAGCGCCCGTTCGGCTGCCGACACGAAGGCGGTGACGACGTCGTCGATGTAAACCAGATCCAGCTTCTGCTCGCCCGCGGACATCGCCAGCGGCTCGGCGGAGTCCTGGCGGCGCAGCAGGTTGAAGAGCTTGGCGCGCCGATCGCCGGGCCCATAAGTGTCGTGCAGTTTGAGCGTGACGCTTCGGATGCCGTGCGCCTCCTGGTAGTAGCGCAGCAGCGTCGCGAAAGCCTGCTTGGATGCGGCGTAGAGGCAGACGGGATTGTAGTCTGCATCCTGGTAATGCTGCCACGCCGTGCCGGTGTTGACCATGCAGCGCACCTGATGACAGGCCATCGCCTCCAGCAGCAGCGTGCCGAAGCGGATGTTGGCGTCGATTACCGCGTCGATCTCCGCGCTGCGATGCTCGGCCGTAAAGTAGGATGCCAAATGAAAGACTACATCCGGTGCGGCGCACCGCACGACGGCCTCCACTTGCGCGAAGCTGCCGTTCTGGACGTGCATCTGGACCGCCGCGCCTAAATCCGCGATGGCCGACGGACTGGAACCGGGGCGTACGACGCCGTGAACCTGCCATCCATCCTGAACCAGGCGGCGGGCGAGATGGGAGCCGACGAAACCGGTGATTCCGGTGATGAGAGCGATCATGGTTGCTGCCGCTCCCCCCCGTCGGGCGCCGGCGGTTCATAGGTGAACGGGCTGTCGAAGTGCTGCAGCGCCGGCAGGCTCCGGTCGCGCTCGGAGAGCGTAGGCCGGTCGATCGGCCAGGAGATCCCGGCAGAGCTCCAGAGTATGCCGGTATCGCAGGCGGGGGCGTGTCCCGCGGTGCAGCTGTAGACCATGACGCAGTCCGCGCTGAGAGCGCAGAATCCGTGGGCGATCCCCCGCGGCAGGTACAGAACCTCGCCCGCAGAAGCCGTCAGATGAAAGGTGGCATGACGGCGGTAGGTCGGCGAGCCCTTGCGCAGGTCAACGATGGCGTCGAACGCATCGCCGTGGACGCAGCCGACCAGCTTCGTGTAGTCCATCGGCGGTGACTGAAAATGCAGCCCGCGCACGACGCCGCGGTGGGATACCGTGGTGTACTGCTCCTCGAAAGCCGCGGCCAGCCCCTGACGGGCGAATTGGGCGCGGTCGAACAGTTTGGTGAAATGGCCGCGTTCGTCCGGCTGATGGTGAACCCTCAGGATGAAACACCCCGGCAGTGCCGTCGGTCTGATGTGCATGGCTGCGTTCCTGGCTCCTGTTGTGGCCCTGCGGGGCGCCCAAGCGATCGGGTGCTACCTCAGGCTGCGACCCGCAAAAAAGCCGCGGATCACTTCGATGATGTGTTCGATCATGGCCGGAGTGATTCCCGGGTAGACGCCGATCCAGAAGGTGTGGTTCATGATGAAGTCGGTCCGCTCAAGGGGGCCCACCGTTCGATAGCCGCTTCCCGAGCGGCGCATTTCGTCGAAGCATGGGTGTTTGGTGATGTTGCCGGCGAACAACGTCCGGGTTTGGATGCGGTGCTCCTCAAGACAGCGGACCAGCTCGTCTCTGGTAAAGGCGGATGGGTCGCGAACGGAGAGGGCGAAGCCGAACCAGGAGGGCTCGCTGCCTGGAGTCGGTTCGGGCAGGATCAGCCACGGCTCGAATTCGTTAAGGCCCTCGCGCAGCAGTCCCCAGTTTTTCCGCCGCGCGGCGATGAAAGCGGGCAGCTTGGCGATTTGCGCGCAGCCGATCGCCGCCTGCAGGTCGGTCATTTTCAGGTTGTAGCCGAAGTGGGAATAGACATACCGGTGGTCATAGCCGAGCGGCAGCTCCCCGTGCTGTTGGCAGAAACGCCGGCGGCAGGCGTTCTCCTCGCCGGGGGCGCACCAGCAGTCCCGGCCCCAGTCCCGCAGGGAGACCATGATGCGCTGGAGTTGGGCGGAGGAGGTCAGCACCGCCCCGCCTTCACCCGTGGTGATCTGGTGGGCAGGGTAGAAGCTGCAGGTGCCGATATCTCCGATGGTGCCGGTAAGGCGCCATTGGCCGTCGAGGTGAACCCGGGAACCCAGCGCGTCGCAGTTGTCTTCGATCAGCCACAGCGCGTGCCGCCGGCAGAAGGCGAGGACGGTTTCGACGTCGAACGGGTTGCCCAGGGTGTGGGCGAGCAGCACCGCTTTGGACCGGGGGGAGAGCGCGGCTTCCAGGCAGGCGACGTCGACATTGTAGGTCGGCAGCGCGACGTCGACGAAGACGGGGACGGCCTGATTCTGGATGATCGGCGTGACCGTGGTCGGAAAGCCTGCGGCGACTGTGATGACTTCGTCGCCGGGTTGGATCCGCCGGGGTCCCAGCGACGGGGTGCACAAGGCCGATACCGCCAGCAGGTTGGCGGAGGACCCCGAGTTCGTCAGCGCGCAATGGCCGCTGCCAAGCCATTCCCCCAGACGCCTCTCCAGCTGCTGGGCGCAGGGTCCGGCGGTGAGCCAAAAGTCAAGCGCCGCGTCGACCAGGCTAACCAGTTCCTCGGCGTCAAAGACCCGCCCCCCATAGGGGATGCGATCCCCGGGCGCGAAGGGCTTTCCGGCGGATCCGAACGCCTGCGCATGGTAGCGCCGGACCAACGCGAGCAGCTCGGCCCTGGTCTGCCGCTCATCCATGGGCCGCCTCGGCATCCGATTTGGCGAAGATGTATTCGGCCAGCTGCGCGCGGCTAAACCGTGTCATCTCGGTGCCGGCGAGGTGGGCTTTCGCCCACGCGACGCTCTTTTCGATCGCAGTCTCCAGACCCCAGACCGGCATCCATCCCAGGCGGTCGGCGGCGGTCGTGCTGTCGAGGTTCAGCACACCGGCTTCCGGAAAGGGCGTGCTCTGCTCCACTCGGTAGCGCGCGCCGCCCCCCCATGCCCGGCAGACCTGCGCCGCCACCCATTGGACGGATTTCTGACCCTTGGCGGGCGGGCCGAAGTTATAGGGCCCCGCGAAGCCGGCGCCGTCCTCGAAAAGCCGCTGCGCCAGTGCGAGATACCCGAACAGGGGTTCGAATACATGCTGCCAGGGCCGGATATGGTCCGGATGGCGCAGGGCAACCTCGCGGCCCTCGCTGAAGGCTCGGATGCAGTCGGGGACCAGTCGATCGGCGGACCAGTCGCCCCCGCCGATCACATTGCCCGACCGGGCCGTGGCCAGGCCGACGCAGCCCGGCGCTTCGCGTGTCGGGGTGAAAAAGGCGTGCCGATAGGCGTCGACGACCAGCTCGGCGCATGCCTTGCTGGCCGAGTAGGGGTCATGGCCGCCCAGTTCGTCGATTTCGCGATACCCCCAGTGCCAGCCCTTGTTGGCGTAGCATTTGTCGGAGGTGACGACCACGACGGACTGCACGCTCGGGCAGCTCCGCACGGCCTCCAGCAGATGGACGGTGCCCAGGCAATTGGCGGCGAAGGTCTCCCGGGGGCGGCGGTAGGACTCGCCGACCAGCGCCTGCGCCGCCAAGTGGAAGACGATGTCCGGGCGGGCCGCCTGCATCTCGGCCTTCAACCGCCGTGCGTCCAGGATGTCGGAGTGCACCGAGCGTGCCACGATTTTGGAGGCTGCCAGCTCAAAGAGGTTCGGCCGGGTCGGCGGGTCGAGGGCGTAGCCGGCGACCTGTGCCCCCAGCAGGTCCAGAAGCATGCTCAGCCACGACCCCTTGAACCCCGTGTGCCCGGTCACAAAGACCCGCTTGCCCTGCCAGAACGCGAAGCGGGCCTGGTGCGTCAATCCCAGATCTTCCATGCCGCCTTTCCTTGCACCCAGAGGCTCTCCAGATGGGTTTTGTCGCGCAGGGTGTCCATGGCATGCCAGAACCCATGGTGTTTGTAGGCCGCGAGCTGCCCATCCCGTGCCAGCTGCTGCATGGGTTCGCGCTCCCAGTAGGTGTGGTCCCCCTCGATGTATACGGCGACCTTTGGGGAGAGCACGAAATAGCCGCCGTTGATCCAATGGCCGTCGCCGCGCGGCTTCTCCTTGAACCGCGCCACTCGGTTGCGTTCCAGCACCAGGGTTCCAAAACGGCCGGGGGGCTGGACCGCGGTGACCGTGGCGAGCTTGCCCTGGGCCCGGTGGAACCCGATGAGCGCCGCGAGGTCCACATCGCAGACACCGTCGCCGTATGTGAAACAGAAGTCGTCGTCGACATAGGGGATGATGCGCTTCAACCGTCCCCCGGTCATTGTGTCGTGTCCGGTGTCGACCAGCGTCACCGTCCACGGTTCGCAGTCGTTGCGGTGGATCTGCACCTTGTTCTTCTTCATGTCGAAGGTCACATCCGACATGTGCAGGAAGTAGTTTGCAAAATACTCCTTGATGACATAGCCCTTGTAACCTAGGCAGATGATGAAGTCGTTGATGCCGAAAGATGAATAGATCTTCATGATATGCCAAAGGATCGGCTTCGCCCCGATCTCCACCATCGGTTTGGGCTTCAGGATCGTCTCTTCACTGATTCGAGTTCCCAGCCCTCCGGCCAGTATGACCGCTTTCATCGTTAAGCCTCTCAGCGTTTGGCGGCTGCGTTTGGCGGCGGGGCGGCCGTCATAATGTTCGGGGGACTCGCCGGCTCGGATTGCCAGATGAGCACATGCGGGCGGTTGGTCAGGAGCCCGCCGAGGCTTTCTTCTTCCTCGGGGTCCATGACCAGGCTGCGGATCCTGCGCTTGATGTAGCGCTCGGTCTTGCGCGAGAGGTCCTGCAGGTGGTAGCGGTTTATCCGCCCCACCAGCAGTAGATCTATGATGCCGGTGTCCTTGCCTTCGGCGTAGTCCCCGATGAGATAGGCCTGCTCCAAATTGCCCAAGCGGTTGACGATGCCGTCGATCACCTGGTCGATGCCCATGACCTTCTGGACCATGGATCTCAGCTCGGGGAAAAGAGTGTGTTCGCTGTTGGCACCGTATATGACGTTGCGGCCCTTTTTCTCCGATTTTAAAAGTTGGGTCTTGGTCAGTTGATTCAATTCCTCCCGCACGGCATTGGTGGAAACACCGAATTCCTTGGACAGCTCTCTGAGGTACGAGTGCGTGCCCGGGTTGAGAAAAAACCGCATCAGCAGTTTGATGCGGGTTTTGGACGATATGAGACCGGATAGCAGATTTTCCAACTGGACTCCATAATGAGTAGAATTTATACTCATTCTACGACAGGAACGGCTTTGCGTCAAATATGCAAAATGTGTGCGCGGTTTCCGGAGAAGCAAAGCTTTTCTTGACACGCGCGGGGCGATCCCATATAGAGCCTCTCTGGCTAACTATCCGAGAGACCGAAATATTTCAGCTCACAGCAATCAAGCCACAACAGGCCGGAACCGCTGCTGAAAAACTCGACCCGACAGAACCTCCGGGAATGCGGCCGACATTGAGGAGTCGACATGAAACAAGGATTTGACATCAAGCCGGCCGACGGCAAGCTCGGGGTCCTCATACCCGGCATGGGGGCCGTGGCGACGACCTTCATCGCCGGGGTGCTGGCGGTGCGCAAAAACCTGGGCAAGCCGATCGGCTCCCTCACCCAGATGGGGACGATCCGGCTGGGCAAACGCACGGAGAAGCGCAGCCCGCGGATCAAGGAGTTCGTGCCGCTGGCCGAGCTGGCCGACATCGAGTTCGGCGGCTGGGACATCTTCGCCGACAGCGCCTACGAGGCGGCCTGCAAGGCGGGGGTGCTGGAGCGCACGCTGCTCGATCGGCTGCGCCCCGAGCTGGAGGCGATCCGGCCCATGCCGGCGGTCTTCGAGCAGGCCTATGTCAAGCGGTTGACGGGCAGCCACGTGAAGCAGGGCAAGAACAAGATGGAGCTGGCCGAACAGGTGCGGCAGGACATACGCCATTTCAAGCAAAGCCGCGGGCTGGACCGGCTGGTCATGGTCTGGTGCGGGAGCACCGAGGTTTTCATCGAGCACGGTCCGGTGCACGAATCACTGGAGGTGTTCGAGCAGGGGCTGCGGGAGAACCACCCTGCCATCGCCCCCAGCATGATCTACGCCTATGCCGCCCTGATGGAGGGCCTGCCCTACGCCAACGGCGCCCCCAACCTGACGGTGGACATCCCGGCGCTGCAGGAGCTCGCGAAGGAGAAGAGGCTGCCCATCGCCGGCAAGGACTTGAAGACCGGCCAGACCCTGATGAAGACCATCCTCGCCCCGGGCTTCAAGGCGCGCATGCTCGGGATGAGCGGCTGGTTCTCGAGCAACATTTTAGGCAACCGCGACGGCGAGGTGCTGGACGACCCCGACTCCTTCAAGTCAAAGGAGGTGAGCAAGCTCGGCGTGCTCGACTACATCCTGCAGCCGGAGCTCTACCCCGACCTCTACGCCAACCTCTACCACAAGGTGCGCATCCACTACTACCCGCCCCGGGGCGACAACAAGGAGGGCTGGGACAACATCGAC
>JALOOU010000166.1 GCA_025454255.1 Desulfobacterales bacterium
CCCGCTTTTGATCGAGGGGCATCTGGGCGCGGATGCGGGCGAGCGCCTCCTCCGCCGTGAGGTGATCCCGCCGGATGAGGCGCTCGATCTGGAGCTCCTCCGGCACATAGACCACGATCACCACCGCCAGGCCGCGATCCATTCCGGCTTCGAAGAGCAGCGGCACATCCAGGATCGTTACGGCCGCCGGGGCCGACTGCCGGATGGCCTCCACGCGGCGGGCGCACTCCTCCCGCACCCCGGGGTGGACAATCGCTTCGAGAACGGCCCGCTCCCGCGGGTCGCTGAAAACGACGGCAGCCAGTCGGCGGCGGTCGAGCTCCCCGTCGGTCCCGGCGATGCGGCGGCCGAAATGGGCGAGGATCCGGTCATAGAACGGGGTGCCCCGCCGGACGATCTCGCGCGCGATCCGGTCGGCATCGATGAGGCGGGCTCCGGCTGAGGCCAGCACGGCGGCGACCGTCGACTTGCCGCTCGCAATCCCCCCCGTCAGCCCGGCGATGACCACTGAATCGACCTCCCTGGTGAACGCGCCGCGGCACGAGCCGGCCCGCCGGCGGCTCTTTGCCGGCAAAGGATCGTATGCGAGCGCTGCAGGCTTGTCAACCGCGGCCGCTCTACGGTTGCACCGCCGCGATTCGATCTTACCTTGCTCGGTATGCCGGATTGCTTTATCCATCCGAGACTTCAACGAAGCAGGAGGTAACTCATGGCCAAGGAAAAACTGAAAATGGCCGCCGATGTCTGCTCATATGTGGATGAAACGAAAAACCGGGTTCACCTCGAGATCTGTGTGCCCGGAGTCAAAAAACAAGCCATCCAGCTCAAGGTTCGCGACGACAGCTTCAGCCTGTTCGCGCCGCGGGATGATTTCGACTACGTGGCCGCCGCCGCCTTCTGCTGCCCGGTCAAGGCCTCATCCGCCAAGGCGAACTACAAGGACGGGATGCTCAAGGTGAGCCTCAAGCTGAAAGACCCGATGGAAGGGGCTCACACGGTCGCGATCCACTGACCCCTCCGCCCGCCGGTCCCTCGCCGCAGGCGCCTTGCGCCTGCGGCGCCTTCCTCTCCCGCGCCTCACCCTCTCCGGTCAAAAAAAGCGGTTGACATTCGCGCGCCTTCTTGACTAAAAAGCTCAAGAAATTTCTCGACTTTAAAAGTCGACAAGCAAGCTCCCTCCCGGAGAAAGACCAGCGGCATGGTGCCGATGACCCCCAAGAAAAATCAGTACGCCGTGCGGGCGGTGTTCGAGCTGGCCAAGCGCCGGGGGGAAGGCCCGACCAAGATTTCACAGATTGCCCGCGCCCAGGTCATCCCCGAGCGGTTTCTCGAGGTGATTCTCAACAAGCTCAAACGGAGCGGGCTGATCGAGTCCAAACGCGGTTTCACCGGTGGCTATTCCCTCAGCCGGCCACCGGCGCAGATCACGGTGGGCGACATCATGCGCTTTCTGGACGGCCCCACCGCGGCGATGAACTGCGCCGCCTGCACGGAAACCTCCAGTTGCCCCTCTCACCGCCGCGGCTGCGCCTTTTCGGCAATGTGGAACCGGGTCAACCAGGCGGTGTTGTCGGTCTATAACGATACCACGATCCAGGACCTGCTCGACAACGAGATCCACCTCAAGGCCCAACGGCGCCGGCGGCCGCCGCGGGCCCCGGCACGAACAGAAGGACAGCGCTTATGACACTCAATTGCGTTTTCCCTTTCCGGCACCTCCATCCGACCGGCGCTGCCGCGGCGCTGCTGATCCTGGCGACCCTGATCGGCTGCACCAGCGCCTCCAGCTCACCCGGCGCCGTGGAGGCGCCCCGGGCCGATATCATTCGTATCGACGGCCTCTCCCAGTTCGGCCCCCTGGAGCGGCCGGCGGTGGTGTTTCTGCACGAGAAACACACCCAGGCCCTGGCGCCGAAGAACAAGGACTGCGCCGCCTGCCACTTGCCCGTGCCCGACAAGAAGTACATCTCCACCAAGTACATGCGGCTGAAGGACGAGTCCAAAAACCAGGTGATGGAGGTCTACCACACCCACTGCATCGACTGCCACCGCCAGACGACCGCGGCGGGCGAAAAGAGCGGGCCCGTGGTCTGTGCCGGCTGCCATGCCGACAAGCAGATCCCCTCCTCCTGGGCCGCGATCGGCCTGGACAAGTCGCTCCACTACCGCCACCTCAAGGCCCAGGAGAATAAATGCGAGGCCTGCCACCACCAGTTCGACCCGGTTGCCAAGAAGCTCGTCTACACCAAGGGCAAGGAGGAGACCTGCCGCTACTGCCACCTGGACCGGACGGTCGAGAAGGTGAGCTCCTTCCGCCAGGCGGCCCACGACCAGTGCATCGACTGCCATCGCCGGCGGCTGGCCGCGAACAAGGAGGCCGGCCCGGCCACCTGCAGCGGCTGCCACGACGCCGGGCTGCAGAAAAAGATCGAGAAAGTCAAAGAGATTCCCCGCCTGATGCGCGGGCAACCCGATGCCACCCTGGTGCAGGCCATCCCGCGCGACGGGCAGAAGCTCGACCCCGCCGCGCGTGCCAAGGTCGTTCCCTTCAACCACATGGCCCACGAGGCCGCCAACGACACCTGCCGGGCCTGCCACCACGCAGCGATGAGCGCCTGCGGCACCTGCCACACGCTCCAGGGTTCCAAGGAGGGCAAATTCGTCAGCCTGCAGACGGCCATGCACCGGGTGACGGCCCAGGCAAGCTGCATGGGCTGCCATCAATCCTACCTGGCCGACAAGCGCTGCGCGGGCTGCCATGCGGCCATGCCGCCGCGCCCCCCGCAGGACGTCTCCGGCTGCGGCAGCTGCCACGTGCCGCCTCCGGCCGAGGCGGCTCCCCAGGCCGACCCCAAGCAGATCGCGGCCGCGCTTCTCGCAGCGCGTCGGCCGGTGACCGCCACCTTGCCGGACGACGCCGTACCGGAGAACGTGATGATCAAGGGCCTGAGCAAGAAATACGAGCCGGTCAAACTGCCGCACCGAAAGATCGTGCACGCCCTCCAGAAGAACCTGGCGGAGAGCAAGCTCGCCTCCTATTTCCACCCCGCCCCCGGCACGTTGTGCCAGGGCTGCCACCATCACAGCCCGGTATCCGCCAAGCCGCCGGCCTGTGCGAGCTGCCACGGCAGGTCCTTCGACGAGCGCAACCTTTTCAAGCCCGGGCTGCAGGCCGCCTACCACCTGCAATGCTTCGAATGCCATGCGGCCATGGGGATCGAGAAGCCGGCCTCCACGGATTGCACCGGCTGCCACAAGGAGAAGCCTTAAATCGGAACCGGGTCATCAACCCATCAGAGGGACAGGGACATGTCGATTTCACGCAGAAAGTTTCTCGGCTGGCTGGGCGCCGCCGGCGCCGGAACGGCCGTCGGAGGCCCGGTCCATGCGGCCGGGACGGCGCGGTTTCCCGGCCACCCGGACGCGTTCGGGGTGCTCTTTGACGTCACCCGCTGCATCGGCTGCCGCAAGTGCGAAGAGGCCTGCCAG
>JALOOU010000034.1 GCA_025454255.1 Desulfobacterales bacterium
CCACGTGCCAGTTGAAGGCGCGCCACTTGTCGGCCAGCGGCTCGATGGGCATCTCCTCGTCCACGCAGAAGTCGTTCTGGAGGTGGTTGCGGTCGACGACCACCGTCAGGTTGTCGAGCTTCCACTTGGGGGCCGCCATGGCCGCCTCCCAGATCGACCCCTCCTGGGACTCGCCGTCGCCGACCATCACCCACACATGGTAGTCCCTGCGCCGCAGCTTGCCGGCGAGCGCCATGCCGAGGCCGGCGGAAAACCCGTGGCCGAGCGAGCCCACCGTCATGTCCACCCCCGGGGTCTTGTGCATGTCCGGGTGCCCCTGCAGGATGCTGTTCAGCCGGCGCAGGGTCGCCAGGTGGGACTTGTCGAAGTACCCGCGCTCGGCCAGCGCGGCGTACCACACCGGACAGGCGTGGCCCTTGGAGAGCACGAAGCGGTCGCGATCGGGCCAGCCGGGGTTGCCGGGATCGATGCGCATGACCCGGAAGTAGAGGGCGGTCACCACGTCGGCGGCCGACAGCGAGCCGCCCGGATGGCCCGCGCCGGCGGTGCAGATCATGTCGATGATGTCGCAGCGGATGATCCCGGCCATGCGTTTGAGTTCAGCGATGCTGGTGGGGGTTTCAGTCATGGGAGAGGGCCTCTTTGTTAGGGTTCAAGGAGTCGCGGGGTCGTGGGGTCGAGTGGACGCGAAAAGCGAGTTCAACCTGCATCGGGGCGTCAGGTTCCTCCCCCGGCGCAGCACGGTTGCTTTTGCCCTGCGTCGAGGCCGGTAGCGGAATCGGGAGCGTTCCGCTCTGCGGTGCGCTGCCCTGAGGTGGATATCGTTTCCCGCATACAGGTATCCGATACCCAGTTCCGCACCCTGGAACCCTCTACCCCTTGCCCCTCGAACCCCTCGGTATCATTTCAACCCGAAAATTTCTTTCTCGACGAACTTCCACGTCTGCATGTAGTCGCCCTTGGCCATCAGCCGGGCGATCTTGCCGCCGTCCACCTTGTCGAGCTTCTGCCATATTTTGTTGGACATGCGGCTGTTGGCCTCGAAGACCGCCTGGATGTCCCAGCGGGTCGGCGAGGTGTCCGAGGTCAGGTAGTCCTTGTAGTTGTATTTCTTCAGGTAGTAGAGAAACTCCACGTATTCCAGGAAGTGCTTGGTGCCGCAGAAATAGTCCCAGTCCCACCTGCCGTCGTTGTCGTTGATGTGGATGTAGTAGCGGTAGGGGCTCTCGGCCAGGAGCGCGACCGCCTCGGCCGGGTTCTCGTTGCCGTAGGTGGAGTGGCCGAAATCGAGCGTCACCCCCATCTGCTTGATCCCGATCTCGTTCAGCAGGCAGAGGGTCTTGGCCGCCGTGTCCACGAAACAGCGGCCGCGGGTCTCGCTCGGCTTGTACTCGATGAAAAGCGGAATGTCGGCCTTGTAGGCCCCGGCCTCGGCGAAGGTCTCCACCAAGTGCCTCCAGGCCAGGGCGTAGTCGTGCTGGAAGGCGAACTCGTAGCCGTCCCCCAGCGGGCAGCAGGTGACCTTGTCCGCCCCCACCGCTTCGGCAAAATCCTTGGCCTCCTTGATGAAGCGCACGGCCTTGGCCCGCACCTGCGTGTCGAGCGAGGTCAACCCGCCGTTTCTGAACTCGGGCTCGGCTTTGATGTTGACGTTGACGGCGGCGACGGCGAGCTTGTATTTTTTGAGGGCCGCCTTGGTCTTGACGGGGTCGCTGACTTCGTAAGGGTAGACGATCTCGACTCCGTCATAGCCCTTGATCCGGTTCATCAGCCTGAACTTGCCCTCCAGGTCGAGCGGCTGATTGTACTCGTGGAACCGGTCCTTGGTCTTGGACAAAAACCCGGTGATGATGCCTAATTTGAGCATGCGCACCTCCTTGAGTGGAAGCGGTTGATGTGCGGCTGCCTTGCGGCGGGTCGGGCCGTCGGGGTTCAACCGCCGTGCCGAGAGGACCGGAATCGGCCCAAGACGTTTGCCGCCCAGCGTTCCTTGAACGCCTTGACCGACGGGAACTGCACCAGCACGAGCCAAGCGATGATCAGCACCAGGCTCAGCGCCACCGGCCGAGTTAAAATCGGCCAGAAACTGCCCTGGGTGACCATCAGGGCCCGCCGCAGGTTTTCATCCGCCATCGGGCCGAGGATCACCCCGATCACGAGCGGTGCAATCGGGTAGCCCATCTCGGTCAGGAAATAGCAGACGATCCCCACCGGGATCATGAGGTAGAGGTTGGTGATGTCGAGCCCCAGGGCGTAGGAGCCGATGATGCACAGCAGCCCGACGATGGGCATGAAGAGCGGAGCCGGGATGCGCAGCACCTTGACCACCTGTTTGGCGAGCGTGATGCCGACGATCCACATGGCCATGGAGGCCAAGAGCAGGATGGCGGCGCACTCGATGATGAAGGTGGGGTGCTCGAAGGTGATCATGGGGCCGGGGGTCACCCCGTGCAGCATCAGGGCCCCCAGAAGCATGGCGGCCGGCGGGCTGCCGGGGATGCCTAAGTTCAGAAGCGGGATGATCGCCCCCCCCACGCAGGCGTTGTTGGCAACCTCGGTCGAGAGCACGGCCGTGGGCTCCCCCTTGCCGAAATTCTCGGGGTTTTTGGAGGTGTTCTTGGCGGCGCCGTAAGAGACCCAGGCGGCGATGTCCTCGCCGATGCCGGGCACGCAGCCCACCCCCACCCCGATAAGGGAAGAACGGATGATCTTGGGAACGTTGCGCAGGATGGTGCCGAACTCCGGCAGGATGCGCTGGAGTTTCTGGATCTCCCCCACCTGCACCCGGTTCTTCAGCACTTCGATGATCTGCGGGATGCCGAAGGCGCCGATCAAAACGGGCACGACCTCGATCCCGCCGTCCAGCTCCGGGATGCCGAAGGTGAAGCGCGGGTAGAACTGCAGCCGGTCCCGGCCCACCATGGACAGGAAAAGGCCCAGGAAGCCGGAGATCCAGCCTTTGATCACGAGGTCGGGGGTGGTCAGCGTGCCGCTGATGAGGATGCCGAAGAAGGCCAGCAGAAAAAACTCGAACGAGGTGAACTGCAGGGCAAAGTGCAGGATGATCGGCGAAACCGTCACCAGGAAAAGCATGCTGATGATGGTCCCGATGGCCGAGGAGGTGGTCGCAAGGCCGATGGTCCGCCCGGCCTGGCCCTTGAGCGCCAGGGGATAGCCGTCGAGGGCGGTGGCCGCCGAGGCCGCCGTCCCCGGGATGTTGATGAGAATCGAGGAGTAGGACCCGCCGTAGGTCCCCCCGACGTAGATCGAAAGCAGGCAGACCATGGCGGTCGCCGCATCCATGCCGTAGGTCACGGCGGTCAGAAGCGCCACCCCGAGGGTCGAGGTCAGCCCGGGCAGCGCGCCGAAGATGATCCCCAGCAGCACCGATCCGAAGAGAATCGCCAGGTGCGCCGGGCTGCCGACGACATGGCCCAGGCTCTGAAGGTAGATCCCGAAGGTGTCGATCATGGACAAGACCCCGCAGCCGTGAAGTTTGGACTCACAGGAATTCGAGGTACCACACGTAGTCGAGCGCTGCGACCACCAGCCCCTCCTTGGGCAGCGGGACCATCAGGAAGTATTTGAAGATCGGCCCGACGATAAACGGCGTGAGCAGGCTGACCACCAAGCCGACCCGGAATTTTTTCCGCAGGTCGGCGCGCGCCCGCACACGGAACCGCACGAAACAGAGGTAGCCGGCGATGAACCCCGCGGCCAGCAGATCCGGGAGCATCGAAGGGGTCTCCGCGGCGGGCCGGTGGAGACCCAGCGCGAAAAACACCAGGAGCAGGAGCTCGCCGGCCAGATAGAAACGGAGAAAGGCGCGCAGCAAACCGTCGTCGAGAAAGAAAAACATGGTGATAAATGCCGCCAGGAACAGCACGGCGCACAGGAAGAAATCGATCCGGGGAAGGTTGATGAACACAAGGGTCAGAAAGAGAAGGGCGATGGCGTAGAACCGCACGCTGGCGTCGCTTGCCAGCACCCGTTTCAGGTCGGCACTCACCAACCAGCGCAGCGTGGCTTTGAACTCTTCGGGGCCGATGGCGTTGAGGCCCATGCGGCAGAGCAGGGCCCCCAACAGCATGATCATCGCGCCGATGAAAAGCGGCATGAGGGCCGGGGAGACGAACCACACGTTCATCACCCCGCCCCAGCTGTCTTTCATGGGCATCTTGAGCGCCTGGCTGAGCACCCAGAGGCCAAAGAGGAAGATGGCTGCACCGGAGAACACATCCGCTTTTCTCAATTTGTCCTTGTCCAGCATATCCGACGCCCCCTGTGCCGCGAAACGGCTGAAGGGGCCTGCGTTGCCGGCCTTTCGCCGGCAACGCAAACCGGCTGCCCCTTCGCACCCTCTGGGTCTTGGCGGTGAATCCGCCTTCTGGCTCAATCCACCGAGGTGTTTTTAAGCGCAACGTCCCGTGCCATGCCGCCGCGTCACTTGGCCGGTTTGGGGATTTTCAGAGTGGCCGGATCGACCTTGGCGGCCCCGAGGTCCCAAAGGGTCCAGGCGAACAGCGACTCGAGATGGTTGAATTCTTTCTGGGCCTCGGCTCCGGTCTTGCCGGAGAGCAGGTAGTAGTTCTCCTTGCCCCACTTCTGCATGGCCTCGGAGGCCATCGCCTTCTTGAAGGCGCCTTCCAGGACCGTCTTCACCTCCTTGGGGGTTTTGGCCGGCACGGCAAAGCCGATGGCCTGGGAGATCGGCAGGTACTGTTTCAACCCCGGGTAATCGGTGAAGGCGGAGGGGATCTTGCCCACGTCGGCCACCTCGAAATCGTTCGGAATCAACATGGCCAGGGGGCGAAGCTTGCCGCCGCGGATCAGCTGCTGCTGCTCGGCCAGGGAGGTGATCACCAGCGACACCTCCCCGGTCATGGCGGCGTTTTGAGCGGGGGCCGATCCGGGATACGGGATGTAGTTCAACTTGATGCCGGCCCCTTTTTCGAATGCCAGCAGGTTCAGGTGATGGATCGAGCCCGATGCGCTGGCGCCGGCCTTGATGGTGCCCGGAGCCTTTTTGGCCGCCTCGACCAGGTCCTTCAGCGATTTGTAGGGAGTGTCCGGGGTGACGGAAATCAGATCCGGGGAGCCGCCCACGATGAAGAAATCCCACACCTCCATGCGCTGATCCCAGCCGCCCTGGACCCCCGCCGTCACGCAGGATTCGGAAACCCCGGCCAAGGTGTACCCGTCGGCGGGCTGGGAGAAGGCATACGCCATCCCCACGGATCCGCCCACCCCGCCGGTCTTGTTGATCACGTTGATGTTCACCCCCAGAATTTTGGCCATTTCGGCGCTGACGATGCGATTGCACACATCGGTGCCGCCGCCGGCGGCCCAGACGACGACGTTGGTGATGTCCCGTTTCGGAAATGCCTTGCCGGCGGCATAAACTCCGGTGGCGGCAACCAGCACGACCAGGCAAAAAACCAGCAGTTTTTTCATTGCCATCCCTCCTTGAACGGTTGATGTGGGTTGTTGGGCTTCAGTCCGATTCCGAATACGCGCCGTAGGTCCCTCCTTTCAGCCTGGCCGATCCTGTCGCGCCGGCCTCAATTGCCTTCCGCCGCCAATTGTTCTTTGAGGAGGGCGACGGACTTGCCGAGGTGCCGCCGCATGCATATTTCGGCGGACTCGGCATCCCTGCGGCTGATGGCGTCGATCACGGCCCTGTGGTCGCAGAGGGTTTCGTCCGGCGACTGGATCAGCCCTTCCGACGAATCCCACTGATAGCTGTAGCTGATTAGGTTGTAGGTTTCGAGGATGCTTTTCAGAAACTCCTTGGCCCCGACTTCGATCAGGAAGGTGTGAAACAGCCGGTCCTCCTTGGCGTAGGCTTTGAAGTCGTCGATCCTGTGAGCACCGTTGAACTGCGCGAAAAACCCGTGGAGGCGCTCGATCTGCCTGTCGGTGATGTTCTCCGCGGCCCGCCGGGCCGCCAACCCCTCGAGCACCTCGCGCAACTCGAAAATGGATATCATCTCCCGCTTGTTGAAATGCCGCACGAAGAAACCGCGGCGGGGTACGGACTGGACGAGCTTGTCCTGCTCGAGCAGCTTCAGGGCGTTGATGAGCGGCGTACGGCTGATCCCCAGGTCCTCCGCCAGTTTTTCCTGTGCGATCTTGGCCCCGGGTAAAAGCTGCCGCTCGACGATCATGCTCTTGAGCATCTGGTAGGCTTTTTGATCCAGGTTCTCGTGATCGGCCCCGAGATTGACGCTGTGACGGCCGCTCGCAGCCCCGGGGCGCCGGACCTGGGTCGATTGCAGGCGAGGGGGCGACATGATGCACTGCTCTCCACGTTTGAATATTGAATTTTGTATGCAAAAAAAGGAATACCCCGTCGCAGTTCCGCTGTCAACAGCAATTCCACATTTCCGCTCAAGACCGCCGCCGAAATTACCGATAACCCCACAAGGCGCGGTTCGAAGACACCCTTTTGGGATCCATCATGGGCGATATCGAAGCTGTCAATCTGGATCAAACCACGATCATCGATTCTGGCTCTTGCATCCAGGCCGACAGCCATCACCCGCACTTGATCATTTTTTCAGGCAACAACAGCGGCCGGCGGCACAGGCTGCGGCGGGGCACCATGACCATTGGCCGCTCGCCCCAGGCCGACATCAGCATCAACGACGACCGGGTCTCCCGCATTCACTGCACCATCGAGTGGGCCGGCGACGCGATCGCGATCGAGGACAAGGGGTCCACCAACGGAACGTTCGTGGACTCCGGTCGCGTCAGCCGCGCCATCCTCTCCCCCGGCGTGCCCTTCCAGCTGGGCCATTCGATCATGAAGATCGAGTACAAGACCGAGGCCGAAATCCGCCAGGAGGAGAGCCTCCTTTATTCGGCCACCTTCGACACCCTGACGGGGATTTTCAACCGCCACCATTTTTTCAAGCTGGCCTCGATGGAACTCTCCTATGCCAGCCGGCACCAGCTGCCGGTTGGCATCATTTTGGCCGACATCGACGACTTCAAGTCGATCAACGACACCCACGGCCACCCCTGGGGCGATTTCGTGCTCTCGCGGTTTGCCAACATCGTTGTTGAAAACAAGCGCGCCGAGGACCTGGTGGCACGCTACGGCGGAGATGAGTTCGTCATATTTCCCCGCGGCGCGGTCAGCCGGGAGATTCTGCATGATTACTGCGAACGCATCCGCACGGCGGTCGAAAAATTCAAATTCAACTTCGATTCGGCCCCCAGCGGCATAACCGTCTCCATCGGTTTCCACCTCAAAAAGATCGTGCCCCAGGACCCGGAGACTATGGTCGCCGACTTGATCCGCCATGCCGACCAGGCCCTCTACTTGGCCAAGGCAAACGGCCGCAACCGGACGGAGTGGTTCGTCTGACCGGTGCCCGGGGCGCCCCCCGGGCAACGCAGCCAACTCACGTAGAAAACCGGAGTGTACCCGCCCGGAACCCAACCACCGTCAAACAGCTTATCGGCGGGATGGCCCGGAGGAGGTGAGGCCCCCCCTCGGGCCCGGCCGGGGCGCACGGGCCCGAGGGGGGACACCCCTATCCTGCCGTTTCACTGCCTTTCAGGGAACCGGCCCCGAAAGGCGGCCAGGGCCTCCGTCGGCGCCGGTCCCGCCCCTGCCGCGTGGCGTTCGCAGGCCGCGTAAAGCGACAGAAGTCCGCCCGGGGCATGGTAGGGCAGCGATGCCCCTGACGCGGGCCGGATGGTCCGGCCGGCGCCAGGCTTGACCACCGCCCGGAAGAGCTCCCCCCACCCGACCCCCGTGCCATGCGCCGCCAGCCAGGCATGGGCCGCACGCAGGGCGGCCCCCAGCGCCGCGCTCTCCTTGACCTCCAACGTCTGCACCTCGGCGTCGAACACTTCGGCGATCACCCTCAGCAGGCCCTCGTTCTGCGATCCGCCGGCGGTGGCTATCAGGCGCCCCGGACGGTTGCCGACCCAGCCGGCGTGCAGGTAGAGCGCCATGGCCTGGGCCTCGACCACGGCGCGGACGTTTCCGGCGGCATCGTCGGCGGCAAGACCGCCGAAGCGGCGCACCCCGGCGTCCAGAATCAACGGGGTGATCTCCGGCATGAAATAGGGCAGCATGATCCGGCCCCGGTTTCCCGCAGGGGTATTAAGCAGCAGTTGCGTAAACTGCCCCCAGCTCAGGCCGAAGTCGCTTTTGACCCGCTCGCGCGCGAGGCTCCCGTTTTTGAAGCAGATGAGGAACATCGCCCGACCGTCGGCGGCGCCGAAGATGTGCCCCTCCGTGCGCACCGCATCCGGCAACCCCGGCAGGTACCCGAAATAGGTGTCGCTCGTCCCCAGGCTGACCGCGTGCCGATCAGGATCGCCGATCAGGCCCAAACCGACTAGGCTGCTGGGGTTGTCGCCCGAACCGACCACCACCCGGGTTTCCGGGCGAAAACCGAATCGATCGGATAGGTAGGCCGACACGGCGCCGATGACCTCATCCCCGGCGACCAGGCGCGGCAGGCGCGGACGCAGCGCTGGGGCGGTCGCCGCGAGCGCTTGCGCGCTCCAGTCGCCGCGCCGGATATCGGCCAGGTTGGTGCCGTAGCCGTCGCCCGCGTCCACCGGCGCCAAGCGGCCGGCCAGCACGGAGGTGACAAACGAGCTGATCAGCGCGATGTGGGTTGTGCGGGCATAGGCGTCGGGGTCTTCCTTGCAGAATTTGCGGATCTGGGGCCCGGCGAAGCGTTCGGTGGCCACCGACCCGGTCAGGCCCGCCACGGCCGCATGGCCGCCGAGTGCGTGGGTGATCTCCCGGCATTCGCAGCCGGAGCTGGAATCCATCCACACGGGACAAGTCCGACGCGCAAAGATGCCGGCAAGGCCGTGGGCCAGGCCGACCGTTGGATCAAGGCCGGAGAGGCCGGCGGCGGCCCGGCGGCCGAGATAGACCGTACCGTGCTGCTGGGCCGAAATCGCCATGGCGGCGATCCGGCGGGTCAGGCCCAGCCGCTTGAGCCGCCCCAACATATCCTCCAACGCCTCCAGCCACATCATGGGGTCGACGTGGGCCCGCTGCGAATCTGCCGCCGGCAGAACCCCGCCGCGCGTGCCGTAGTGCGGATAGGTCTGGTCGAAATTGAGCGCCTCCTGGTGGACGATCCCGGCCTCAATCGAGACGACCAGCGCCGTGAGGCTCTGCGTGCTCAGGTCCAACCCCAGGAAAAGCTCTTGCGCCATATCGCCCCCTCGGGCCGTTCAAGCCGCCGTCAGATCCGGCCGATCACGAGCAGCTGCAGCGGCAAGACCAGCGTCAGCAGAAACGTGGTTACGAACCAGCAGGAATTGGCAAGATCGAGGTCCAAATCGTAGAGGGAGGGAGGGATCAGGGCGTTGAACGCCACGGGCATCGAGGAGAGGATGATGACCACTTTGAGCGGCAGCCCGTCGTGGATCTCACCCAGGCCGAACCACCCCGCCAGCCCCGCGGCCGAGAGCGGCACCAGGGCGAATTTGATGACCGCCACCGCCGCGGATTGGCTCAAATATCCCCGAACGCGGCGAAAGCGCATGGCCAGGCCGATCGAGGTCAGCAGCATCACGGTCCCCAGCGGCACCAGTACGGCGTTGACGGTCGCAAACGCCTCCGGGCGTTCGACGCCGCTGAGGTTGAGCAGCCCCCCGATGAAAATGCTGGCGAGCGCGGTGAGGATGAAGGGGTCGCGGGCCAAGCGGCGGATCCTGGCCGCGACCGTCTCGCCCGCCGAGCCGTGCTCGCTGTAATATTTGGCGATCGGAAACCCGATGCCATAGTAGGCGAGCTCTTCGAACATCTTGTAGATGGGGACCAGGGCAAACCCCGGCTCGCCCAGAAACACGAAGCAGACCAATGCCCCGATGGAGCCGATGTTGGTGAACGACCCGCAGCCGAACATGGCGCCGGTCTGGCGCGGGGGCAAGCCCATCAGCCGGGCGGCCCCCAGGGCGAGAATTCCTCCGGCCATCAGGGAAAAAAAGCCGATCAGGGGCAGGACCGCCACGCCGAGGGTGTGGCCCCGGATGGCCCAGATCGCACCCACGATGGCCACCGGGTTGACCCCCAGCAGCGCGACCTGCTGCAGCAGCTTGCGCAGCCGGTCCGTCGGCAGCGGCAGCCGGACGGCCCCGCGGTTCGCCAGCACCTGGAGTGCATAGCCCAGCATCAGCCCGAAGCCGATGATGCCCAGCGAGTAGATCAACTTGTGCATGGATCCTGGTCTCCTCCGACGGCGACGGCCGTGTTTATATACCGGCCGGCGGGGCATGATCAACCCGTCGGGCGATCACCCAAGAGAGCCGATGGGTACGATACGCAGGTTGACAGCTTGCCGACGGTTGCCCTAAAAAAACGAATCGGGAGAATTGCTCGTTGCCCGGCTCTCTGGCAGGAAGAAAAGATCGAAGGAGGACGGCCCTGAGCACAGGAGCGGATCTAGTTGCCCTCGATTTCAGCACCGACCTTGAGAACCTGGCCGCTGACTTTACGGGCCGGGAGTGGCTTCTTGAGGAAGTAGATGCGTGGTTGAAGAGTCCGGCGGAGCGCTTCTTCATACTCACCGGCGAGCCGGGAATCGGCAAGAGCGCCATCGTTGCAAACTGGGTGCGGTGCCGCTCAGACATCGCGGCGTATCACCTCTGTATCGCCGGCCGCAATGAAACGATAGTGCCCTCCACGGTCCTGCGATCCCTGGCCGCGCAGCTCGGCAAGAACCTGCCCGGCTACGGCATTGCCCTGGCCAACTCCATCAAGCCCACTCACCTTACGGTCAACGTCGACGTCCATGTTGCTTCGATGACCGGCGGACAGATCACCGGCCTCTACATCAAGCACCTATCCGTCCTCGATCCCCAGACCGAGGCGGAGGTTCTGCTGCGAGCACCCTTGGCCGCTTTGCCGGCACCCCGACAACCGCTGATCGTCCTGATCGACTCGCTGGACGAAGCGGCCACGTTGCGCAGCGACCCCACCTTGGTCGGCCTGCTGTCGGGCATGGAGGGGCTGCCCGCCTGGCTGCGGATCCTATGCACCAGCCGGCCGGAGGAGCGCGTCTTGAGCTGCTTCAATCGTCTTCAGCCGCGCATCCTGGCCGCCGAGTCCCGCACGAACCGGGAGGATGTCCGCCGGTACGTCACAGCCCGGGTCAGCCGGTCCGCTTTCAAAGAAAAACTGGCCGCAGCCGGACATTCCGAGCATGCCGTTGTCGCCCTCATCGCCGGGGCGCACGACAGCAGCGAGCCCGGCCTGGCGGCCGGAAATTTTTTGTATGTTAAGATGCTGCTCAGCGACATCGAACGCGGGATTCAACCGCTGGACCGCCTCGCCGTGCTGCCCAAGAGCCTCGATGACATCTATCGGCGTTTTCTCCAGCGCCTCGCGCCGGACTGGGAAACCCGTTATCAGCCGTTGCTGGCCGTTCTCTGCGTCGCCCGCGAGCCCCTGACGCGTGAGCAGCTCACGCGCTTCGGCGACCACAGCGCACGGATGATCGGCGGGCGCATGACCGCTACCTTGGTGAACACGGCGCTGGGGGTGCTGGTGCAATTCTTAGACGTGCGCGGCACCCCGGGCGATGAACGCTATGCTCTCTTCCACCAGTCGTTGCGGGACTATTTAGGAGACCCCGGCCGCAGCGGCCGCTTTGCCTGCCCTCCGGCGGATGGCCATGGTGCGGTTGTCGGCCATCTCTTCAGCGGTGCCGCTTCCGACGGGGGCTCCTGCGACGACTACGGTCTGCGGCATCTGCCGCTTCACCTGGCGGAGGCCGGACAGTATGAACGCCTGCACGCACTGCTGACGGATTTCAACTGGCTGCAGGCGAAGCTCAATGCCGCACCCATCGATGCGCTGGTAAGGGATTATGACGTTTGGGAAGGCGGGCGCAAAAAACCCCTTTCGCTTGAATACGTTCAGACGGCATTGCGGCGCTCCGCTCACGCACTTGCTCGCGACAAGAATCAGCTGGCCGCCCACCTCATCGGACGATTGTCACGGTGCGAGGACGGTGAAATTCAGCAGCTGTTGAGGCATGCCGCAGACTATCGAGGCTCCGCCTGGTTGCGCCCTTTGACTGCATCCCTCGCGCAGGAGCGCTCCGTTCGTTCGCTGGGACCCGCTCGCGGAGAGGCCTTAGACCATGTCGTCTTCTCAGCCAACGGCCGATTCGCCGGCCATGTCTCGTTCGACGCCGACCCCCCGAAGGTGGTTCTTTGGGATCTAGGGCAGTGGCGATCGCTCGGCCCGCGCTTTCAAACGCTGGCGCAGTCGAATCCGTTTGCTCTGGCGCTCAGCAACGACGGGCGGTGGTGCTTTTATGCGGATTCCATTGGGGGGGTGCACCGACTGGACGCAATGGGGGGCCCTGCTTGGGAAGGCCACGCACACAGAGACCTGGCCATCGCAAGCGTGCTCGCCATCAGTTCAGATGGCCAGCGCGCACTCTCCGCCTGCGGGCATGGACGCCTGGTGGCGTGGGATATCGGCACCGGACAGGAGGAGATTCTCTACGATGAAAGCAGCAACGGCATCGAGGCGCTGAGCCTGGATGCTGCAGGCGAAAGCAGTGGGGTGGCTCGCCGGGACGGATCCATCGACCTGTTGGAGCTTTGGCCGACGCGGCGGCGTACCCTTTTCAAATTCGAGGGTCGACCGGCCAAGCTGACCCGCACATCGGACAACCTGTTGATTGCCGTGGCGCTGCGGGATGGCCGGATTGAGGTGCGCCTGATCGCCTCCGCCGATCGTCCGCTCCTCGCCTTCTCTGTGCAAGAGGAACCGACCGCCATCGCGCTGTCAGAGGATCACCGCTATATCGCCGTCGGGACCATAAAGGGGAATATGGAGGTCTGGGACATCGAACGCGGAGAGCGGAGCGCGATTTACGCCCGCGCGCATGCGCACAAGGTCGAGTGCGTCGTATTCAATTCGGACAGCGACCGCGTGGTGACCGCGGATATCGTAAACGTCAAAGAGTGGGCGGTCGAGGCAACTGAAGACGAAAAACAAGGGGGGGACGAATATGCCACTGGGCTGGTGAAGGTTACCGCCGATGGCCTGCAGGCCGCAGCCGTATTGGCCGATGGGCGTCTGGGTATGTGGAACCTGTCGACCGGGGAGCTGCAAGCTACCTTCCCGCACCCCCCTGGTCTTGGTTTCAATGACCCCGGCATCGGACCACCGAAAGGACTCACGCTGGCGGCCAGCGCGCCGCGCGCCCTGTCTTGGAACGACAACCTCCTGTGCCTGTGGGATTTGAAGGCCGATGCGATCGCAAGGAGTCTGCCGGCTCGCGAAATACGCGCTGCCGATATAGCGTTAGATGGCAACGACGTTGTATTTGTAACCGGAGGCGATGTGTCGCGATGGAGGCCCGATGAAGGCAGGGTCGATGTTCTCGGCACCTACGACGGCGATCCTCCGCGATGCGTCGTGATCTCACCCGATGGGCGTCGCGCCCTCTCCTGTGGGGGAGACCGAAGGGTCTTCGAGTGGCGCCTCGATGCCGGTGGCCGCCGATCTCCCCTGCACCCGACGGCGCCGCAGCCGAGATGGCAAAATTCCTGGTGGCCCGATGCGCCGGACAAACCCGCCGCACTCGCCTTTGCAGGTCCGCAGGAGGCCGTTGTTGCAACCGGGGACGGTTCGGTGTTCGCTATCCACATGCAGCGGAAGAACCCGGATAAATTTTCCGGGCCGCCCGGACGAGCCTCCTTCAATAGCGTCCTCGTAACCGAGGAGGGCGAATTCACCGTGGCTTCCAGCGACCAGAAGATCGTGATATGGCAGGTGAGCACGCGCCGGTGCATCGCCGTTTTCGATGCGCATCCGGGACGAGTCGAACAGGCGTCCGGATCAGGCCAGCGCGCCCTTCTTTTGACTCGCGATGGGGTGCTCAAGGTCGTATCATTGCGGGATGGATCTTTGCTCGCCGCCTTTCAGGCGGACGCGCCCATAACGGCTTGCGCAGCGAACGCGGACCTTCGATGGATATCAGCCTGCGACCAGAGGGGCATGATGCATTTTTTTCACGTTGAACCCCGCTCGTGACGGCACTGATGTTCATCCGCGCAGCGGCGACGGGCCATAGACACATCCACCTCGACTGCGTGAAGAGGAGCCAGCGATGATCACCCGAGACGAAGTGCAGAACGCCCGGCGCCGCGCCGCCGAAATGATTCGTGCGGCCGGCATCTGCATCAGCGACCCGGAGGCCGACGGGATCGAGGTGGTGGACTTCGGGCTGAGCCGGCTGGCGGAGGAGGGGGTTCAGGTGCTGACCCTCGTGCAGACCGAGCGGATCAGCGTCAAGGTGCTCGCGCTCTTCCCCCACCAGACCGAACCCGAGCACTGGCACCCGCCGGTGGGGTCCGACCCGGGCAAAGAGGAGACCGTGCGGGTCATCGCCGGCACGGTCTATTTCTATCTTCCGGGGGAAAACACCTTCGCGCAGGGCTTCCTCGTCAAGGGCAAGGAGCACTGCTACACCATGCGCCACGAGCTCGTCATGCGGCCGGGCGACCAGATCACCCTGGCGCCGGGGGTCAAGCACTGGTTCCAGGCGCGCGCGCAGGGGGCCGTCATGTACAGCTTCTCCACCATCGCCCGGGATGCCATGGACCAGTTTACGGACAGGCAGATCGTGCGCATTACCAAGGTGCAGGATTAAAACGAGGCGGTCCGTCGGCCCGTTGCCGGTCAGCCTTTTGCGCACGTTAGAACTGGTTTCATAACCCCAGCCTCTCGAATGTGCTCACAACCGGTAGCGGTTGCTGCGCTTTCGAATCGGTCTCCCGCCTTGCCCGCAACCGTGATCCGATGTATTGAAACCAGACGTAGGCTTTTTTTCTGTGGAAGTCCCGCCATGGCGGAACCGCGATCGAATCGCGGCTGGAAGCCGCTCCCACAACATCTGAACCTACTCACCGACAAACCGCTGCCGCAGGCAGCGTGCACTGCATCGGAGGATGCATACCATGGCAGCAGCTATTCCCCGCAAGGTCATCGTCGCCGTCGCCCCCGTCGGCCGCAGCGTGGTGCCGCCGGCCGTAAACCCCCTCACGCCCCGGCAGGTGGCCGATGAGGCCGTCCGCTGCGCCCGCGCCGGGGCCGCGATGGTTCACCTGCACGTGCGCGACGCCAAGGGGGTTCAGACCGAGGCGATCGGCGCCTACGCCGCCACCCTCGAGCGCATCCGGGCCGCATCGGACATCATCATCCAGGGCTCCACCGGGGGCCTCACCACCCTGAGCCTCGAAGAGCGCTGCGTGGCGCTGAACGACCCGCGCACCGAGGTGGCCTCGCTCAACATGGGCTCGGTCAACTTCGGCGAGGAGGTCTACATCAACCGCCTGCCCGACATCCGCTACTGGGCCGAACGCATGCGGCGGACGAAGACCATGCCGGAGATGGAGATCTTCGACTCGGGCATGCTGCCGGCCGCCCGGGCGCTGATCGCCGAGGGCGCCATCAAGCCGCCCTACTCCGTCTGCTTCTGCCTGGGGTTCCGCTGGACGCTGGCGCCGGACCCCAAGAGCCTCTTTTTCATGACATCCCTGATGAAGGAGACGGTTCCCTGGGGCGTGATCCACGACGGGATGACGGATTTCACCCTGCTTGCCACCGCCATCGGATTAGGGGCGTCGCTGGTGCGGGTCGGATTCGAGGACAGCTGTTTCTGGGCGCCCGGGCAGAGGGCCACGCGCAACGTCGAGCTGGTTCGAAAGCTCGCCCAGCTCGTACGCCTGTTGGGCCATGAGGTGGCGACGCCGGCGGAGGCGCGGCGTATTTTGGGGATCGGCTGACCCGCTTCGGTCATCCGGTTGGCTGGCGGCGGCAGGTTGCCCCGTCGCGGGCGGAGCCAAAACATCGCGGCAAGGTGCCGCTGCCCCGGAAACACATCACGAACCGCAGGAACACCACGGGTCCCGGCAATCCGACCCGCCCTGCCCAAACCCTTCTTGCTGCCTTGGCCACCGCCCGCCGGCAGCCCACGCTATTTCCTGAGCGGCCCGTCGATCACGCATCCCCGGTGGTGGCCGTGCTGACGATCCCCTTGCGCTTCTTGTAGCGCTGGAACACCAAGAGGGCCGCCAGGACGCCGACGCCGACCATGTCGGTGGTTACCTCCGGGTGGACCAGCATCAGCCCGCCCGCGAAGAACAGGATGCGCTCGCCCCAGTTCATCGGCGCCCAGAAGAAGCCGATCATGGCCGCCCCGATCGCCGTCATGCCGCCGCAGGAGGTGATCAGGGTCTGGATCATCTGGAGCCAGGTGGTGTCGACCCAGAGCATGGAGGTGTTGTAGACGAAAATGTAGGGCGTCAGGAAGGCGCCGATGGCAAGCTTGGTCGAGGTGACCCCCGTCCAGAACGGGTTGGATTTGGCGATGCCCGAGCCGGCGTAGGCCGCGAGAGCCACCGGCGGGGTGATGTCGGCCACGATCCCGAAGTAGAAGACGAACATGTGCGCCGCCAGCGGGTGGACCCCCAGCTGCATCAGGGCCGGGGCGGCGATGGTGGAGGTGATGATGTAGTTGGCCGTGGTCGGCACCCCCATGCCCAGGATGATGGAGGTGATCATCGTGAAAATCAGCGTCAGCGGCAGGCTGCCCCCGGCCAGCTCCACCAGCCCGTTTCCGAGCTTCAGCCCCAGACCGGTCAGGGTGATGGTGCCGATGATGATGCCGGCCGATGCGCAGGCCAGCGCCACGCCGACGGAGTTGCGGGCGCCCAGCGCGAGAACGTCGACGATGTCGCGGATGCTCATGCGGGTGGCCCGCTTCAACATTCCCGCCACGATGCAGGTCCCCAAACCCATCAGGGCGGCGTAGATCGGCGTGAATCCGGAGGAGAGGAAATAGATGATCACGACCAGGGGCACGAAAAGATGGCCCCGATCCCGCATGACCACCATGAATTTCGGCAGCTCGTCCCGGCTCATGCCCCGCAGGTTGCAGCGCTTGGCCTCGAAGTGCACCTCCATGAAGACTCCGAAGAAATACAAACAGGCCGGAATGGCCGCCGCTTTGGCGATCTGCAGGTAGGGCACGTTGAGGAACTCGGCCATGATGAAGGCCGCCGCGCCCATGATGGGCGGCATGATCTGGCCGCCGGTCGACGAGGAGGCCTCCACCGCCGCGGCGAACTCGGGCCGGTAGCCCAGGCGTTTCATCATCGGGATGGTGAGGCTGCCGGACTGCACGGTGTTGGCCACCGAGCTGCCGGAGACCGTCCCCTCCAGGGCGCTGGTGACGATGGCCATTTTGGCCGGCCCGCCCGAGGCCCAGCCGGCGACTGCATTGGCGATGTCGATGAAGAGCTGCCCCAATCCCGTCTTCTCGCAGAAGGCGCCGAAGAGGATGAAGAGAAAGATGAAGGTCGCCGAGACCCCCAGCGGGATGCCGAGGATGCCTTCGGTGGTCAGGTACATGTGGGAGGCGATGCGCTCCAGGGAGTACCCGCGGTGGGCCATGAAGCCGGGAAAGTAGGGCCCGAAGTAGGTGTAAACGAGGAAGAACGACGCCATGCAGACGATCGGCAGGCCCACCACCCGCCGCGCCGCCTCCAGGGTGAGCAGGATCCCGCAAACGCCGGCGATGTAGTCCATGCGGGAGTAGTCGCCGCCGGCCATCATGATGCGCATGTAGTTCATCGCCATGTAGAGGCCGATGTAGGCGGCAAAAAGGGCAATCGCCCAGTTGTACCAGGAGAGGCGATCGGAATCCTCCCCGGATCGTGCCGGAAAGAGAATGTAGGTCAGCGCGAAGGCGAAGGCGAGGTGGACGGAGCGCTGGAGCTGAGCCGGAAAAAGCCCGAAGGCCGCCGTGTAGAGCTGGAAGAGCGACCAGGAGACGCCGATGGCGTAAACGATCCAGTGGGGAATTCCCGTCAGTTTGCGGGCGGAGGACTCCTTGTCGACCTTTTTGAGGATCCGCTCGATCTCTTCCTGGGAAACGGCCTCGACCCCTTCCATCGAGGAGGTCAGGGTGCCCGGCTTGGACGGGTCATTGTGCGTTGCGCTCACGGGGTGCACCTGCCTTTCATGTAATCAAGCACGGAAGAGTTGCGGACGCGCAGGCTGAGTGGGGCCCCCGGCTCCGCCAGGCTCAGGAGCGGGATCTCCCGGCCTCTGTAGCTGAGGGCGTGGTCGGCCACCCGGCCGACCCTGACGGTGATCTCCGGCACGGGCCGGTTCACGGTCCACTCCAGCCAACCGTCCTCCCGCACCCGCAAGGTGCCGTCCCGGGTCGACGCCTCGGGCATACCGGCGCCGAAAGTGTCGAACCGGGAACTGACGATGACAAGGTGGTCGGCCTCGACTCTCAGCGTATCGAACACCCGGCGGCGGTTGACGGAGTGGGTGAAGGCGAGCACCATCTCCTCGCCGGCCCGCACCCTGGCGCACCATGCGATGCGCCCGTCGGTGACGTCGACGATCTGGAACTCCGGCATGAAGGGCCAAAACACAAGCGCGCCCATGCCGGCCGCGGCGATCATCGCGCCGATCACCCAGCGGCGGGACCTTCGGATCAACCCCGCACTCCATTCCACAGCCGGGCGCCGTGAATGTGAAAAGGCCGAGGGCGGTGAAACGGTGTCGGACTCAGTTCACGCAACCCTCGGCCCCTTTTAACTCTGAAATCATGCCGCGAAACGGCATGGGTCTCTATTTCATCAATCCCTTTTCCTTGTAGTACTTGACTGCGCCCGGGTGATAGGGGATCGAGACGCCCTTCACCGCGTTCTGCAGGCTTAGCTCTTTGCCCTTGGCGTGGGCAGACGCCAGATCGGCCTGGTTCTCGAACAGGGCCTTGGTCATGTTGTAGACCAGACCTTCCTTGAGGTGGTTGCCGGCGATCAGGACCGCGTTCACGGCCACGGTGGAAACCTCCGCCGTCTGGCCCTTGTAGGTGTTGGCCGGGACCTTCGCAACCGCCAGGAAGGGGTATTTCTGGGTCAGCTTGGTTGCCATGTCGGCCGAAATGTCGAGGATCCGGACTTCGTGCTGGGTGGAGACGTCCATGATGCCCGCGTTGGGGATCCCGGCCGTCACGATGAAGGCGTCGATGTGCTTGTCTTTGAAGGCATCGGCGCTTTCCGCAAAGGAGAGGAACTGCGGATTGACGTCTTCCTTCTTCAAGCCGTAGATGTCCATCAACTGCCGGAAGTTGGCCTCGGTGCCGCTGCCCGGGGCGCCCACGCCGACCTTCTTGCCCTTGAGGTCGGCGAAGCTCTTGATGGGGCTGTCGGCCCGCACCACCACCTGGATGATCTCCGGGTAGAGCACGGCAATCGCGCTCATCGCCTTGAGGGGCTCTTTGAAGGCCTCCTTGGCATTGAACGCGAAATCGAGCGTGTCGCTCTGCACCAGGGCCAGCTCGACCTCCTTCTTGTTGATCAGCCGCACGTTCTCGGCGGATGCGCCGGAGGTCTGGGCCGTCACGTTCAGGTCCTTGACCTTCGCGCCCCAGATCTTGGCCATGGCCCCGCCGAAGGGGTAGTAGGTCCCGGCGGTCCCGCCCGTGGCGAGCACCAGATTGTCGGCCGCCTGAACCGAGGCCACCGCGCCGAGCGCAAACATCACCGCCACACACACACTGAACAGTCTTCTCATCTGGCACCTCCCCTGCTTGTTTGTTTGTGATTACTTATGAGGCTGCGTTTCCAGCCCCTGCGGTCAACGGTTGGAACAGGATTGGATCTTAGGCGAAGGGCCCGGCCATGTCAAGGCAATCACAGGGTATGGGAGCGTTTCCATTGGCACGGTGACCCCAGTGCCGGAGTAGGGTTTCCCGGAGAGTGCGGTTCGGGCGGGACCGCCGACGGGGGCGACAGGAAGGCCGGAACTCCAATCGGGCCTGTTCCCTCTGCGCAATCATCGCGCTGCCGGCCGCGGGAAGTTTCAGCCGGCGCCCTCGCCGCGCCTGTCGATGTTGACATCATAGGCCTCGGTGTTAGATTGATCCTCAATCGATTTAAACGGTTATGGCGACACCATGGGGTTCGTGCTGCTCGAAGGCGGAAATGAGTTCAGCGCCGGGATGGCCGCAGCCGACCGGCGCGCCATGGAGGTGTGCGGCGGCTGCGCGGCGCCGGTGCGCATCGTTGCCGCTGCGGCCGCACCGGACAACAACCACATCCGGGCCGGGGAAAAGGCCACCGCATGGTTCCAAAGCCTCGGGGCGCTGGATGTCAAGGCCGTCGACATCACCGACCGTGCCTCCGCCGAACGGCGGGACTTCGCGGATGAGGTGGCAAACGCCCGTTTGGTGTTCCTGCCGGGAGGCTGCCCGCGGCATCTGGCGGATTGCCTTTCAGGCAGCCGCGCCTGGCGGGCGATGCTGAAGGCCCAGCGCGACGGCGCAGTGATCGCCGGCAGCAGCGCCGGCGCAATGGTGTTGTGCGACCGGTATTACGACCCCGCCTCCCAGAGGCTCTTGCAGGGATTGGGGCTGGTGCCGGGCGCATGCGTGGTCCCGCACCACGAGCGGTTCGGGGGATCGTGGTCGGCAAGGCTTGCGCCGCTGCTGCCGCAGGCCGTACTGATCGGGATAGACGAGGAGACCGGCCTGATGAACGATGGGCCGCAAGGGCGCTGGACCGTCTACGGAAAGGGTGCCGTCACCCTCTACCGCCGGGGCCATGTCGACACGCTCCACCACGGCCAGGAGCTCGCAGCGGCCACCTTGACGTAAGGCAGGCGTTGCCCGTGGAAGGTCCGCCCGGGCGCGGCCGCGGCCGGGTCGAGGCGGCAAGCTGCTCCCATTGATTTGAACCTGCTCGCTGACCCAGCGCTTCCGCGGGCGGCGGGCGACGCTTGAAAAGTGAGGTTGCGGGCCATCGCGTCCGATCGCTGTCAGCGGCAAAAAATCATTCGCTCAGAGGTCGTTTGATGTCAGCCAAGGGCGCCATCGTTTTGATGGGTTCCGGCGAGTTGACCGCCACCATGGTGGAGGTCTACAAGGAGCAGATGCGCCGGGTCGGCCCGCTCGGCCCGGCCGTGTTTTTGGACACACCGGCCGGCTTCCAGCTCAACTCCGACCAGATCGCCGCCAAGGCGTCGGAGTACTTCCGCACCCGGGTGGGCCATCCCATGACGGTGGCCTCCTTCAAGGTAAAGCCGCCCTCCCCGTCCTTTGCCGCCGAAGAGGCCTACCTGGGCCTCACGCAGGCCGGCCTCGTCCTGATCGGACCCGGCAGCCCGACCTATGCCGTGCGGCAGTGGCGGGAGTCCCCGATCCCCGAAATTCTCGCCCGGCGGATCGCGGCCGGGGCCAGCCTGGCTGCGGCCAGCGCCGCCGCCCTCACGCTGGGCCGTTTTACCCTGCCGGTATACGAGATTTACAAAGTCGGCGAAGCGCTCAGGTGGGAAGCGGGCATCGACCTTCTGGGCCGCTTCGGCTTGAGCCTGGTCGTGGTCCCGCATTGGAACAACGCCGAGGGCGAAACCCACGACACGCGGCGCTGTTTCATGGGAGAGTCCCGCTTTCAGGAGCTGCAGCTGCTGCTGCCGGCAGATGTGGCGGTGCTCGGGCTGGACGAACACACGGCCTGCATCCTGGATCTCGAACGCGAAAGCGTCGAGGTGCGCGGGGTCGGCCGAATGGTTCTGCGTCGGGCCGGGGTGGAATCGATCTTCGAGGCGGGGCAGCGCCTGCCGCTGAGCATCCTGAGGCAGGCCCGCACCGGAGCGCGGCCGGCCGCGGCGATCCCAAAGGAGCCCCCGGCGGCCGCCGGCGAACCCGCGCCGCTACGGTCCGCCGTCCAAGCGCTTGAGCGCCGCTTCCGCGCCGGCCTCGAGCACTGGCGGCTGGGGGAGTGCGCCCAGGCGATCCTCGACCTTGAGCGCATCCTCTGGAGCTCCGCCCATGACCTCGAGAGCGAGGAGTTCATCTCTCCGGCCCGGGAGACCCTGCGGGCATGGATTGTCCAATTGGGGGCTGCCATGGCAGCCGAGTTCCGCACCCCGACCGACTGTCTCGGACCGCTGGTCGGGGAGCTTCTCGCCCTGCGCGACCACCTGCGAACCGAGCGCCGCTGGGCGGAGGCCGACATGCTGCGCGACTGTTTGAAGCGAGCGGGCATTCTGATCGAAGACACCGAGCAGGGCTCCCGGTGGCGGGTGGTGGCATGAAGACCTGCGACACTCCGCCGGTTGAGCAAGCAGCCCCCAGCGCAGCCGCGAGCGAGGCCTTCGACTGTCTGGAGGCCCTCTGGCGGGAGTCGGAGCAGCATCTGAAGTGGGACTCCCCTTTCACCCTGCCCGGCTGGATCGGGGAGTGGCGGCACGCCTTCGCCCCGGCGGCCGCGCCGTGGATCGTTTCGGTCCGCGACCGCGGCCGATTGATAGGGGTCGCCCCCCTGCTGCGGGATGCTGAGAGCGTGCGATTCATCGGCAGCACCGATGTGTGCGACCACCTCGACCTGGTGACGAGCCCCGAACATGGCGCTGAGTTCTGCGACACGCTGCTGGAGATGTTGAGGCAGGAGGGGATCCGCCGGCTTGATTTGGGACACCTCCGGCCGGACTCGGCGGTGATGACCTGCCTGGTGCCCCGGGCCCGGCTGAGGCGCTATCCGGTCGAGCTCTCCCAGGAGGAGCTCCTCTTCGAACTCGGCCTGCCGGCCTCGTGGGAGAGCTATCTTGAACGCCTGGACGGCAAGCAGCGCCACGAGATCCGGCGCAAGCTGAGGCGGCTGGGCCAAAACGCGGCGTTCGCGTTCCGTCTGGTGCTTGATCCGGCTGGCGTCGCGGCGGCAATGGATCAGTTCTTGGAGCTGTTTCGCCGGAATCGCCCCGCGAAGGCCGCCTTCATGTCGGCGGGCATGGAGGGCTTTTTTCGGTCGCTCGCCGGGCGGCTGCCGGAGACCCGCATCGGATTTTTGGACGTTGACGCGAGGCCCGCGGCGGCGGTAATGTGCTTCGATCACCGGCACACCCGCTACCTTTACAACAGCGGCTTCGACCCGGCGTTCAGCCACCTGAGCGTCGGCATCCTGTGCAAAGTGCTGAGCATCCGCGATGCGATTGCGCGCGGCTTGAAAACCTACGATTTTCTCAAAGGCAACGAAGCCTACAAGGTTCGACTAGGGGGCCGGCCGGTGGCGCTTTACCGCTGCCGGATCGACCTGACGCGATAAGGGCCGCCATCCATGCGCACGCAACCGCTTCACATCGCCATGATCAGCATGCACTCGAGCCCTATCGGCCGGCTCGGCACCCCGGACACCGGCGGGATGAGCGTCTACATCCGCGAACTGGCCCGCCGCTTGGGCGGCCGCGGCCACCGGGTGGACATTTTCACACGGGCGGAGAGCGGCGGGTTTGCCGACAGGGTTCAACCGCTTGCGGAGAACGTGCGTCTCGTGGCCCTCTCCGCCGGCGGCGGCGGCGCGCTGCCGAAAACGGCACTCTTTCCGCACGTGCCTGCTTTTTTCGATGCACTCGACCAGTTCCACACCGCCACCCACCGGAACTACGACCTCATCCACAGCCATTACTGGCTTTCCGGCCTGGTGGGGCAGCGGGCCCGACAGGCCTGGGGGGTGCCTCACATCACCACTTTCCACACCCTGGGGAAGATGAAACTGCGCGTGTGCGGCCCCGGGACCGAACCGGCCGCCCGGATTCGGGCCGAACGCAAGCTGGTCGAGGTCTGCGACCGGGTGCTGCTGACCTCCGCCCGGGAAAAAGCCAACCTGCTGCGCGACGCCCCCGCCCGGCCGACCCTTTTGGATGTCGTGCCCTGCGGCGTCAACCTGGAGTTGTTTCAGCCCATCTTGAAACCGGCCGCCCGCCGCCGCATCGGCGCTGCCATGGACGACGCCATTTTGCTCTTCGTCGGACGCATCGCTCCTGAAAAGGGGTTGGACCAGCTGCTGTGCGCCTTCGCACACCTCCCGCATCGGCACCGGGTTAAGGTGGTGGTTGTCGGCGGCGAAGGCGGCGGCGATCCCGGCCTGCAGCAGGCGCAGGCGCTGGCCCGGGGGCTTGGAGTGGCCGAACGCATCCGGTTCGTCGGGCGGGTGGAACAGCCCGAACTGCCGTATTTCTACAGCGCGGCGGACATGCTGGTCCTGCCCTCCGCGTATGAGAGCTTCGGGATGGTCGCCCTGGAGGCGATCGCCTGCGGCACGCCCGTGGTAGCGACGCCGGTCGGCGCCATGGAGGAGCTCCTGCACAGCGGCGCCAGCGGCCGGCTCGCTGCGGATTCCAGCGCGGTGTCGCTGGCAGCGGCCATCGACCGAATGCTGCGGGATCGGGCAGAGCGTCCGGTGGCGCCGGAAGCGGTGCGGCGATCGGCGCTGCGCTTCAGCTGGCATCGCGTGGCCGCGGATGTGTTGAAGGTCTATCGGCTGGCATTGGCGACCCACGCTGCGGCCCATGCGCACAGGCACGCGGGGGACGACGGCCATCCATCCCATGCGGCCTGCTGCGGCTGCGGCATGTTCGCCGCTGCGGAAAGCGGAGGTTGATGTGACGGCTGCGACCGATGTGCTGGTCATTGCCGCCCACCCCGACGACGCCGAGTTCGGTGCGGCCGGAACGGTGGCCAAATGGGTGCGCACGGGCCGACGCGCCGCCTACCTCGTCTGCACCAGCGGCGAAAAGGGCACGACCGACCTCTCCCTGACCGCGGAGCAGCTGATCGCCATGCGCGAGGAGGAGCAGCGCGCCGCGGCCCGCGTCCTGGGGGTCGAAGAGGTGGTCTTCCTGCGCCGGCCCGACCAGGGCCTGGAGGACACCGCCGAGTTTCGCAAGCTCATCGTGCGCATGATCCGGACCTTTCGGCCGCAGATCGTCATGACCTCGGACCCTTACCGCCGCTACATCTGGCACCGCGACCACCGCATCATCGGCCAAGTGGTGCTGGACGCCGTCTTTCCCTATGCGCGCGATCACCTGGCCTATCCCGATCTGATCGCCGCGGGGCTTGCGCCGCACAAGGTCCAGGAGCTCTATTTCTGGGGCGCAGAGGAGATCAACCACCGCTCCGACATCTCGGCGACCTTCGATCTGAAGATCGCCGCCCTGCGCTGTCACGCCAGCCAGGTGCGCGAGTTCAACCGCGGCGACCCGGAGCAGTGGCTGCGCCAGCGCTGCCGGGAGATGGCCGCCGGGGAATCCTTCGGGCTGGCGGAGGCGTTTCATCGGGTCGAAGCCCCTCCTTAGGCAACTTCGTAACAGGCCCAATTTCGGCGTTGTGCTTCGCCTCACACTCGCTGCGGCGTACGGTTAGTACGCCTCGCTCGGTGAAGCTTCGCACACCTTGGACTTGGGCCCGTTACGAAGTTGCCGGCTTTGAACCTATCTGGATTCGGACGGTTTCATGTAGCGGATCGCGGGCAGTTCGCGGGGCGAGCCGGTGCGGAAAACGAATGTGGTCAAGGAGCCGGTCGCGGGATAGCCGCCGGCAAAACCCAGGGTGTGGAGCTGCGCCTTGTGGCGGGGGGTGGGAGCCAGCCCGGCCGCCCAGAGCATCGCGAAGACGATGACATCGCCATGGCTCACGGCGGCCACACGGCTGCCCGCGTGCCGCCGGCGCACCTTGGTGAAAAATGCGCGCACCCGCTTGACGACGTCGGCCGGCTGTTCATAGGCCGGCCCCGCCCCCGTGTAGACATCCCCGTGCAGCGCATCCACCTCCGCGCCGGGGCGCCCTTGGTAAGCGCTGTGGATCTCCACCAGATAGCGGCTCTGCCGCAGGGGCAGCGTCGGGTGAAACGATTGGATCTCCCGCGCCGTCTGGCGCGCCCGCAGAAGCGGGCTGCTGTAGAGCGCCGCCACGTCCGCCTGCGCCAGGGTGCACCCGGCGGCCCGGGCCTCTTCAATTCCCCGCGCGCTCAGCCGGAAGCGCGGCAAGCGCCCGTAGAGAATGTCGCGCGGGTTGTGGACATGTCCGTGTCGGACCAGCACGATGGCGGTGGACGGGTTCATCCCCTGGCCTCGCCCTGCCGCCGGGAGTCGGCGCCGGGCTATCCTCTCAGTTTGGCGAGCAGGCCGCGGCAGATCTCCAGAAAATGGCCGGCCTCGTTTTCGCGCGGCCGCGGCAGCCCGATGCGGATCTCCTCACGGATCCGGCCCGGGTTCGTGTCCATGAGCAGAATCCGGTCGGCCATTTTGACGGCCTCGGCGACATCGTGGGTGACGAAGAGAATCGTGTGGTTGAGCCTCGCCCAGAGATCGAGCAGCAGGTTCTGCATCTCCTCGCGGGTCTGCGCATCCAGGCCGGCAAAGGGCTCATCCATCAGGAGCACCGCCGGCTTCAAAATCAGCACCCGCGCGAGGGCCACGCGCTGCTTCATTCCTCCCGAGATCTCGCGCGGCAGATAGCTGCGGAATTCGGTCAACCCGACCAGGGCGAGGAAGCGCTCGACCTCCTGCCGGACGGTGCGCTGGGGGGCGCGCAGGCCGAAGGCGATGTTCTCCTCCACCGTGAGCCAGGGGAAAAGAGCATCCTCCTGGAACACCACGCAGCGGTCCGGCCCCGGGCGCGCGACCGGCCGGCCGTCCAGCAAAAGGCTGCCCGACGTCGGCGGGATGAAGCCGGCCAGGATGTTGAGCAGGGTCGTCTTTCCGCAGCCGCTCCGGCCCAGGATGCAGATCATCTCCCCCCGCTTGACATCGACATCGATGCCCTCCAAGACCTTTTGAAATGAGCCGGTGCCGGGAAACGTTTTGCACAGCCCGCGGATCGAAAGGATCCGCTGCCGGGGGGCGGCCGCAGCGGCGGGGGATATGAGCTTCAGCCGCGATTTCACGAAAGCCTCCGCGCGCTCTTGAAACACAGCCGCATGAGCTGGTGCAGCAGGAGGTCGCTCGCCCGGCCCAACACGGCGATGAGAATGATGCCCACCACGATCATGTCGATGCGGCCGAGCATCCGCGCATCCATGATGACCGCTCCCAGCCCGTTCGGGACCCCGGTCAGCTCGCCCAGCACCAGGTAGGCCCAGGCGATCCCCAGCCCCAGCCGCAGCCCGGCGATGATCTGGGGCATGGCGGCCGGCAGCAGGATGGCGAAGACCCGGCGCATCGGTGTTGTGCCGAGCATGGCGCCGGCCTGGAAGAGGATCGGGTTCACCTGCCGCACCCCGCTCGCGGTGTTCAGATAAATGGGGAAGAAGGCGGCCAGGGCCACCAGGAAAACGGTGGTCTGGATGCCGATGCCGAACCACACCATGGCGAGCGGCAGCCAGCTGATCCCCGGCACCGCCCGCAGGGCGTTGAGGGTGTTGCTGATCAGCCGGTTGACCAATGCCCGCCGGCCCGAGAAAAAACCGGTCGGTATCCCGACGGCAACCGCCAGGCCGAAGCCAAACGCCACCCGCACGATGCTGCTCGTAAAATCCTCCCAGAAGCGGCCGGCATAGGGCATGGCGCCGGGGCCCCCGAAGAGGTAGCTGTATGCCGCCCCGCCGATCTGAACCGGGTGCGGGAGGAGATAGGCCGGAACGGCCCCGGATTCGCTGGCGGCGAACCAGAGCGTCAGCAGGGCCGCCGGGATGAGCCAGGGCTGCACGGCATGCAGGCTGCCGCGCCGGGGGGTGTCGTCGCTCACGCCCGCCTCCTTGGTTCAGGGCCGAAGCTGCTCGGCCGCGGCCCGGACGAAGCCGAGGTCGAACAGCTTCGCGTAGTCCGGCTGGCGCTCGACGAGGTGCAGGGCCTGCAGCCGCTCGCCGAGCGCCCGGGTCCGGGCGACGTACTCCTCGTCCATGCCCCAGGCCAGTTCGATGTTGCCCGCGGCCTTCTCCAGGACGGGCCGCGGGGTGCCGAAGGACTCCGCCCGCCGGAGCCACTCGTCGGGGCGGGCCTTGAGGTGCTCGGTGGCCCGGGCGTGGGCCAGCACCACCTCGGAGACCAGCCGCGTCTGGTTCGCAATCGTATCGCGGCGGACCAGCAAGGCGGCGTTGATCGTGCCGATCGCATCCCCGAAATAGGGATAAGAGAGAATCCGACCGTAGCCCTGCTCCACGGCCAGGGTCGGCAGGGGCTCGCCGGAGAGGAAGGCGTCGATAGCCCCGCCGGCAAGCGCCGTCCCCATGTCGAAGAAATCGACCCGGGTCAGCCGCACGTCCGTATCGGGGGCGAGCCCGCTGCGGGTCAGGGTCTCGCGCAGGAGGATTTCGTGCATGGTGCCCGGCACGTAGCCGATCCGCTTGCCCCTCAGGTCGGCCACCTGCCGCAGCGGCCCCTCCTTTCGGACCACCAGGGCCGAGGCCTTGTTGCAGAGCGCGGCCACGATGACGACGGGCTGGCCCTGGGAGGCTGAAAATATGGCGTGGGCCAGGGTGGTGCCGCACGCCTCGAGGCTGCCGGCCAACAGCGCCGTCTTCTGGTCCGCGGGGTTGGTGAAGGCGAACACCCGGGGCTTGATCGACGCCGGCAGAAACTGCTCGTAGAAGAAAGGCTGGATCGTCTGGGGGGTTTTCCAGGTGCCGATCCGCACCTGCTGCGCGCCGGAGGGCGCCGCCGCGGCCAGCGCCACTACCGCCGCAAGAACCAGCGCCAGGCGACGGCCTTGCGCCGGCCACCTGCCATGGCTGCACCTGCCGCCCACTAGCCTCGACCCTCAACCGCCGGGCGCTGCGGGCTCCTTGCCGCCGGGCGAAAACAATTCGACGGAGGCTCCGGGTTCCACTCCATTTCCCGGAGAAGCCGTGTGCAATCGGCCAGACTGCGGCCGCGCCCGCAGCCGGTGTCGGCCTCGCCGTCGCGCGGGCTGGAGCCCACCTCCGGAAACACCAGATTGGCGCCCGCCAGAAGCGAGGCCGCATTGGGCTCGTGGGTGCAATGGGCGCTCGGGACATCGCCCATCACCAGGCGGCTGACCGCCACCATGCGCGCCATCGCCAGCTCGGTGATCATGCCGTAGGGCTCCAGGGGCGAGCCGGGAAAATTGATCCGGCGCATGACACCGCTGTAGGTGGCCCCCTGGCGGCGTGCCAGGAGCATCAGCTCAACGATCTCCTCGGCCGTGTGCTCGGGGCCGACCGGCTCGATGCAGTTCATCCAGCGCAGGCCGACGTCGCGCAGGACCTGAATGGTGTGGCGGCGGCGTTCCGGCGTGAAGGGGGTGATGGTGCCCTCGCCCAGCCTTACGGCGTGGTAGAACCCGACGAAGCCGGCCGCGAGCAACTGCTCCCCCTCGCGGTGGGTGATGTCGCGCGTGTTGGCCACCAGGGGCACCGTGATCGCGGCCGACAGCAGCTCTCCGACCGCGAGCAGGCGGCTGAAGGGATAGCCCCCGGTGGTCATGAGGTTGAGCGCATCAGCCCCTTCGGCCTCCCCCTGCCGGGCCCAGGCGAGCAGGGTCTCCTCGGAAAATTCTACTTTTTCCTTGAAGATCCCGGCCCGCCGCGTCAAGGAGCAGAAGGCGCAGTCCATGGCGCAGGGCTCGACGTTGAGCCCGATGTGGAAATGCTTTTCGCCCTTGTTGCCGAACTGCCGGCGGGAGATCCGGTTGGCGGTCTCCATCAGCGCATAGGCGTCCCGGCTGTCGGGTTCGAGGCGCATCAGGGTCAGCGCCTCGTCCCGGGAGATGCCGCCGCCGTCAGCGCCCTTTGCGAGGATCTCCGCCACGGCTTGGTTCAGCTTCCAGCTCATGTGGACAGCCCTTCCCGTATTCGTCGGCCGAAATCGGCCTATTGCTCTTCGACCATCAACTCGATGCCCAGCTGCGAAGCGGACCGCCCGTGGCCGGCCTCAAGAATGGCGCGGACCACCTCGTGCGCGGCCTGTTCCGACCCGCCGATGGCGATCCAGCGGCCGGTCGGCACCTGCAGCCGGGTGGAGGCCTGGGTGAAGCGGACCTCGCCGGGGTGGCCGCTCGAACTCGTTCCGGAAATGCGCGGGACGATTTCGACCTCGGCCAGATTGCCCTGAAGGAGGGCCTTGACCTCGAAGCCGGTTTCCATCCGCTGAAAAACAACCGCCTGGCCGTAGCGGGCGCAGACCTCCGCCCAGCGCGCCGTGAAGGGGACCTCCCGTCCGACGGCGATGAAGGCCCAGGAGCCTGAGAGCGTGCGGATGAACTGCTCCGAGCCGCTGCGGCTCCTCTGGGCGCGGTCCTGGACCCGCACCGCCACCCCGTCCCGATCGCGCGCAGGGCGGCCGGCGCTTACCGTCCCCCTGTCGCCTGAAACCCGCACCCCTGCGGAACCGGAGCGCTCCTCGCGCTCGGCGGTTTCCTGGAAGCGCACGCGCACCGTCACCTGCCGGGGGATGGTGTCGATGGCGGCCAGGGAGTGCATCACCCGCGCAATGACCTCTTCGCTGTCGACGACGATGAGGGAGTTGGTGCGCTCGTCGGCGGAGATCTTCCCGTCCGCCGAAAGCATCGTCCTGACGATCGGCAGCAGCTCCGCTGCGCTCCGGTATTTGACCGCAATCACCTCGACCGCCGCCCCGGCCTCCGCAGGGAGCATCAGCGCCAGAACGATGGCAGCGAAGATGGCAGGCGCGCCCCTTTTTGTCATCGGTTTCGCCTCTTCACGGTTGGCGCGGCAGCACGTTGGCATCGCTAAGGAAGCGTTCAAGGTCGCTCCAGAAGATATCCCAATCCGGTGGGCAGTCGTTGTGGCCCGC
>JALOOU010000102.1 GCA_025454255.1 Desulfobacterales bacterium
GAACCCGGACATCAAGGACTTCTACCTCGGCATGACCGACCTCGGGGGGCGCAAGAGTTTCCGCGACGTGAAGCACTACAAGCGCCGCAAACGATGGCTCACCTAAATTCAACATAGAGGGACAGGAGAGAGTGCCATGAGAAAGCAACCGCTCTTCATGATTTTTATAAGCGTCATGGCCGTCATCGCCTTGATGGCCGGCTGCGCCGGGACCCAGAAGGCGAGCGAGTCCAGTTTCAAGACCCCGGCCGTATCGCTCAACCGGGCCGAAGTGCCGAGCTACTTCGGCTATTGGTTCTACAACAACAAGGTCCAGCCGAGCCTGCCGGAAAAAGCCAAGCCCGGCAACAACGGCGCCCCGCTGATCTACGCCTTCGTCTTCGACATCACCAACCCCAACGACTTCCCCGTGCTGATGAACAACATGAAGTTCACGGTGGCGCTGGACGGCTTCGACCTCAACACCGTGGGCTCCCAGGACGACACCTGGGTGCCGGCCGGCAAGACCACCCAGCTGAGGGTGCCTTGCGTGCTGGGGCCTTTCGAAGCCTTCATGAGCCTGGGGGTCGTCGGCGGGACCCAGATCCAGAAGATGGGCAAGAAGCCCTGGGACCTGATTGAAACCTGGTGGACCAAGGCCCCGGACTTCTCCTTCCCGGTGGAAGTGCGGGAGGGCTCGGCCGTCTTCAAGGCGGACGGCATCACCAAGGTGGCGGCGTTCAAGGCCAAGTACCCGTAAGCTGACGGAACCATTCGAACCGGCCGCCGCCGTGTTTTTGCGGCTGGGCGGCGGCCGGCCAGGCATATTTCCCGCAGCCCCAACTCGTTTGCGTTGCCCGACCCACGCCCACCCGGCAGTGGGATGCGAGGGGTGTTTGCCCGGCACCCGCCGCTGCCGAAACCAAGGCGGTGAGACCATGGCCTTACACGACTACTCCTTCTACGATCTGATCAACCGCAACGCGGTCTGCTTCAAAGACCTGCCGGCATGGCTCGAGGCCGACGACCGGCGCACCATGTCGTTCGGCGAAATCAAGCACCACGTCGACCGGTTGGCGGCCGGGCTTCAGCAGGCGGGGGTGGCCAAGGGCGACCGGATCGGCGTTCTCGGCAAGAACAGCCTCGAGTATTTCCTGCTCTACGGGGCGGCCTCCGCCACCGGCGCCATCCTGCTTCCGGTCAACTGGCGGCTCTCGGCCGAAGAGGTGCTCTTCAACCTCAACGACGGGACCCCGAAGCTTCTGTTCGTCGACCCCGAGTACCAGCCGCTGATCGATGCCGGCCGCGGCCGCCTGCCCGCGATCGAACGCTGCTTCAATCTCAAGCCGCCGGGGGGCGGGTTCGACAGTTTCACCGCGTTGACCGACACGGGCGCCGCGCTGCGCCCGGCCGAGGTCGCCGACGACGACGGCCTGGTCATCATCCACACCGCCGCCGTGGCCGGAAGGCCCCGGGGCGCTCTCTTGACCCAGCGCAACCTCGTCAGCGCCAACGTGCACCTGAACCTGCTCATGCACCTCACGCCGGCGGACGTGCACCTGAACCTGCTGCCGTTTTTCCACGTGGGCGGCCTGTTCATGGCCACCATGACCTTCCACGCCGGTGCGCTCAACGTGAACATGAGCAAGTTCGACGCCCGCCGCGCGGTCGAGCTGATCGAGGAGAAGCACGTCACGGTCCTGTTCGACTTTTCGCCCATCCTCGCATCGATCATGGAGGAGCATGAAAAATCGGGCCGAAAGATCGGATCGCTCAAGCACGTCGTCGGCATCGAAGCGGCGGAGGCCATCGAAAAATACCAGCAGCTGACCGGCGGCACCTTCTACGTCCTCTACGGCCAGACCGAGACTTCCGCCATTGCCACCCTCGGCCGCTACAGCGACCGGCCCGGTTCGGCCGGCCGCACCATCGCGCTGGCTGATGTCCGGCTCGTGGACGACAACGACGAAACGGTCGCCCCCGGCGCGGTCGGCGAGATCGCGGTCAAGGGCCCCATGGTGTTCAAGCGCTACTGGGGGCTGCCCGATGACACCGCCTACGCCTTCAGGGGCGGCTGGCACCACACCGGCGACATGGGACGCTTCGATGCGGACGGCTTTCTATTCTACGCCGGCCGCAAGCCGGAGAAGGAGCTGATCAAGCCGGGCGGCGAAAACGTCTACCCGGCCGAGGTGGAGCGGGCGATCCTGGAGCACCCGGCGGTGGAGATGACCGTGGTCTTCGGGGTGCCCGACCCCAAGTGGAAGGAGGGCATCAAAGCGGTCTGCCGGCTGAAGCCCGGAAAGAGGCTTACGGCCAAGGAGCTGTCCCAATTCGTCGGCGAGCGCATCGCCAGCTTCAAAAAGCCCCAGTACGTCGAGTTCGTGGCACAGATGCCGCTATTGGATAACGGCTTGCCCGACCGGGCGAAGGTCAAGGAGGCCTACGGCGGCAAGCCGTCTTAGTAGGCAGGGCGCCTGCCGTGTGCGCAAGCGGTGCGTGAAGTGGTGTGTAAAAATTGAAACAAAAATGTCCATTAACAGCGCCTGATTCTGGCCCTTAAACTTTCCCCGGTCGATGGAATATTTTTTATCTATGCGAATTGATGGGGGATAAAAGTATGCGCACCATGCTGCACGTTCTGGCATGAGTTGTGCTGAAGATCCGTGTCACCCTGCAGCGCGGCGAATTTCGCCGCGTTGTCATTTCGTGAACGGAGCGCACGCATGCCCTTGCCGCTGGGCCACATCGCGATTGGACTGGCCGCTTATGAAATGAGCACCGACCGGTCCGCCTTCAGCCGCTGGAAGCTTTTCATGGCCATTGCCGTCCTGGCCAACCTGCCCGACATCGATGTCGTCTTCGGCCTGCTGCTCCAGTGGAACGGAAGCGCCTTTCACCGCGGGCCGACCCACAGCCTGCTGTTCGCCGGGGCGGCGGGCTTCCTGGCGTCAGAGGTTGCCAAGCGATGGGATCGGCTGCCCCGCATGGGCTTCTGGAGCTGTTTTACGCTGATCCTCTCGCATGTGATTGCCGATGGGCTCTTCAGCGCTTCGGCCGTATCGTTTTTCTGGCCGCTTGAAACCTATTGGTCCTCCGGGCACAGCGACCTGAGGGATGTCGTCGGCATGGTCCTCAGGGGCGATCGGCAGGACGCCTGGATTGCCCTGGCCGCCTGCAGCGTCGTCATCGCCCATCGCGCCGCCCGCGGAATGGGGTTGCGCCGCAAGGGCACCGGATGAGGTGGCCGGGGCGACGCGCCTCCGATGCGTGCGCCGCAAAGGGGCGCAGCACGCCCCGCCCCGTGCCGCCCTCTATTTTTCGCTCCAGCACGGCCTGCGTTTTGCGAAAAAGGCCTCAACGCCCTCCTTGGCGTCCGCAGTGGTGCACAGGCGCGCAAACGCTTCGTTCATGAAGGCGAACTGCCGCTCGTAGTCCATGTCCTCGGTGAGATAAAACCCGCTTTTGGCGATCTGCACCGCAATGGGGCTTTTCTGGGCCAGCTCCTCGGCCCAGCGGCGCGCCGCGGCGTCGAGCTCCCCGGCCGGCACGGTCCGGTTGATCAGCCCTGCGGCCAGGGCCTCGGCCGCACCGATCAAATTGCCGTAGAGCAGGAGCTCGAGGGCCTTTTTGCGCCCCACCGACCGCGCCACCGGCAGAACGGGCCCGACGCAATTGAGCCCCACGTTGATGGCGGTCAGCCCCATGCGGGCGTTTTCAGCCGCAATGGCCAGGTCCGCCGCCGCCACCAGCCCCATCCCGTTGGCCGCCGCCACCCCGTGGACCTGGGCGATCACCGGCTTTTTCATCCGCGCGACGGCGACCAGCGGCCGCTCCATGCGTTCGATCCACGCGCGGTATTCCAGCGCGGTTTTGCCTGCCAGCTCCTTCACGTCGATCCCGGCGCAGAAGCACTTGCCGGCGCCTTTGAGCAGCAGGACGCGGACGCGGGCGTCCGCGTCCAGTTCCATGAGGCATCCGTAGAGCTCCTCCGCCATCTGGCTGTCGATGGCGTTCAATGCCTCCGGCCGGTTGAGCGTGATCTCGGCGACGTGCGCGGGGCTGATCTCCACCTTCAGTTTTGCGTAGTCCACTTCTGGCACCTCCGGGGAGCACGGCCGGTCATCCGCCCGTGCTCCTAAGTAAGCTGTTTTTCCCTCTGCGGGCGTTTTGCCTTGGCGAAGGCCTCAGATCATCGCGGCTGGAAGCCGCGCCCACAAGAGCTGCGCCAATTCGCGAACAGAGGGTCAGCGGACATCCTCTCTCACTACTTGAAGATCTTGGCCGCCAGGTCGATGTCCTCCGGGCAGAAGACGAACAGGCACTTGGCATCGGGGCCGGCCACGGACCCGTAGACGTAGTTGATGTTGATGCCTTCCTGGCCGAACTTGCTGGTGATCGCGGCCAGCTCGCCGGGGCGGTTCTCCAAGCTGAGCGCGATGACCGGCATGATGTCGAAGAGGTAGTCGTTTTGCGAGAGCAGCCCCACGGCCGTGTCGGTGTTGTCGGTCAGCATGCGGATCAGCGCGAACTCGGCGGAGTCCTTGCGCATGGAGTTGTAGCTCGCGGCCGAGGCGATGCGCTGCAGCGACTTGCCCCGGTTCTGGAAGAGCTGCTGGACGTAGGCCGAGGCGTCCTGGATCATGAGCGCGTCGATGTTGACGCCGTTTTCGCCGAAGAGCGCCGCCAGCCGGCCCAGCTCGCCCGGGACGTTTTTAAGAAACAACGATATCTCGGTTCGTACCATGAACGCCTCCTTTTTGCCTGCTTCAGCAGCGTCGAGCGCTGACGTTTATATCTGTGGGAGCGGCTTCCAGCCGCGATCGGACGGCGGCTTAAAACCGTCGCGGCGGAAGGCAGACCCAATCAATGAAAATCCCTCCATCGCCCCTTTTCAAAAAAAAGGAGGGGGTGGTGAAAAGGTGTTTTATCAGCCCGCTACTATAGTTTTCGTGCCTTCCCACCCTCCGCAGGCGGTGGGGGGCACGAAAGCTATGGGCTGCGCTTGTCTTTGAGAATGTGGTTGGAGATCACGATGCGCTGGATCTCGGAAGTCCCCTCGTAGATGGTGAAGACCCGCGCGTCGCGGTAATAGCGCTCCACGGCATACTCCTTGGTGAAGCCGTAGCCGCCGTGCAGCTGCACGGCCTGGGCCGTGATGCGGTTGACCATCTCGGATGCGTAGAGTTTGGCCATGGAGGCCTGCAGGGTGTAGTGCTCGCCGCTGTCCTTCAGGCGGGCGGCCGAGAGCATCATCAGCCGCGCGGCCTCGATCTCCACCGCCATGTCGGCGATCATCCAGCGGATGCCCTGGAATTTGGCGATCTTCTGGCCGAACTGCTCGCGCTCCTGAACGTAGCGGACCGCGGCGTCAAAGGCCGCCCGGGCGACCCCCACCGATTGGGCGGCGATGCCGATCCGCCCGCAGTCCAGGCCGGTCATGGCGATCAAAAAACCTTCTCCCTCCGCGCCCAGGATGTTCTCGGCGGGGATGCGGCACTCCTCCATAATCAGGTCGCAGGTGTCGGAGGCCCGCAGCCCCATCTTGTCCTCCAGTGGCCCGGGCTTGAGCCCCTTTGTGCCCTGTTCGACCAGAAACGCGCTGATGCCGCGATGGGCCTTGCCGTCGTCGGTTTTGGCGGTGACGATGACCAGGCCGGCGTTGCGGCCCGTCGTGGTGAAGCGCTTGGTGCCGTTGAGAATGTAGCTGTTGCCGTCGCGCACCGCCCGGGTGGTCTGCCGGGCGGGGTCCGATGATTTCGCCGGCCGCCAGCCGCCGGAGGAACGTCTCTTTTTGTTTCTCCGTGCCGTAGGTGAGCAGGCTTTCGCACACGATGGAGTTGTGCACCGACATGACCACCGCCGTGGAGGCGCAGGCGTAGGCGACCTCGGCCAGCGCCAGCACGTAGCTGACGGCGTCCGCCCCCGAGCCGCCGTATTCCGGCGGCACCATCATCCCCATCAACCCGAGTTCGGCCAGTTTTTTGAGGTTGTCGGCGGGGAAGATCTTCTTCTGGTCGCGCTCCATGGCGCGGGGGGCGAACTCCTCGCGGGCGAGATCGCGCACCATGGATTGGATCATGAGCTGCTCTTCGGTGAGTTTGAAGGACATCGTCTTCTCCTCTTTCAGGGCGTATAGATGACCACGAGCAGTTCGGCGCGTTCATCGCCGACGTTTTTCAGCGTGTGCGGGATGCCCGAGTTGAAGTGCAGCGACTCGCCCGCCGAAAGGGTGTTCACGTGGTCCCCCACGGTCACCTGGACCCTTCCCGAGAGGACATAGTCGAACTCCTCGCCCTCGTGGTGGTAGTCGACGCTATCGTGGTTCTGCTGGGCCTCCACCACCACCCGGAAGGCCTTGAGGTGCTTGTTCTCGGCGCCGGGGGTGAGGGTGGTGTAGGCGTAGTTGGCCGTCCGCTGGGTGTGCACCTTGATGCGGCGTTCGATTTTCGGGTCCGTCTCCTTGAGCAGCGAAGCCGAGTCGATTTCGAGCGCCCGGGAGATCTGCAGGATGGCGCCGACGGGCGGGATGGCCGTGCCCGCCTCCACCTGTTTCAGGTAGGCGACCGCGAACCCGGTTTCGTTGGCGATGCGCTCCAGCGGCACCTTCTTTTTCTCCCGCACCTGCTTGATCTTGCCCCCGATCGGCAAGCGCCGGGGTTTTTTGACTTTGGACATATGGCCTCCTCTGGATCCGGTCAACCGGTCGGCCCGTCCGCCGGTCTGTCCGGCCGGAGAAAACTGCCAGGATTCAATGGCCGTTTGACCGGCGACGGGCTGACGGGGCGACCGGCTCTATTTGTACTCGTAAAACCCTCGGCCGGTTTTGCGGCCGAGCCAGCCGGCCTCCACGTATTTGCGCAGCAGCGGGCAGGGCCGGTACTTGGAATCCTTGAAGCCGTCGTAAAGCGTCTCCATGATGGCCAGACAGGTGTCGAGGCCGATGAGGTCGGCGAGCGCCAACGGGCCCATGGGGTGGTTCATGCCGAGCTTCATGACGGTGTCGATGTCCTCGCGCGTGCCCACGCCGTGGTAGAGGCAGTAGACGGCCTCGTTGATCATGGGCAGCAGGATCCGGTTGGCGATGAACCCGGGGTAGTCGTTGGCCCGGGCGGGGGTCTTGCCGAATTTTTCAGACAACACCCACGTGAGCTTGAACGTCTCCTCCGAGGTGGCGATGCCCGGAATGACTTCGACCAGCTTCATGACCGGCACCGGGTTCATGAAATGCATGCCGATCACCTTGTCCGGCCGCTGAGTCTGGGCGGCGATGCGGCCGATGGGGATCGAGGAGGTGTTGCTCGAAAGGATCACGCCCGGTCGGCAGATGCGGTCCAGGTCGCGAAAGAGCTGAAACTTGATCTCCTGCTTCTCGGTGGCGGCCTCGACGACGAAATCCGCCGCCGCCAGGTCGTCGAGCGTGGTGCTCGTCTTGATCCGCCCCAGAACGGCGTCCTTTTCGGCCGGTGCCATCTTGCCCTTCTCGACCCCGCGCGCCAGCAGCCCCGCGATGGTCTTGAGCCCCTTGTCCACGAACTCCTGCCGAATGTCGTTCATGATGACGTTCAGTCCGCTCATGGCGGCCACCTGGGCGATGCCGTTTCCCATCTGGCCTGCGCCGATCACTCCGAAGACCTTCACTTCCATGCAGAGAACCTCCTTTTAGTGGGGTGGCTAAGAATAAAGGGTCCAAGGGGCCGCGGGTTCGAGGGTTCAAGTGAACTGCAACATTCCGGTACTGAACCCGATAGAATCTCCGACCCCGATTCACCATTCCTTCGTTATGAGTCGCAGCAGCGGGTTCCGAGAGGGTGCGATTCCGTCCATTTCCGCTGATGATTGATATTCACTCGTACCCACGTTTCTTTCACTCCGACTCGGAACTCCGACCCATGACTTTCGTTGACTCGTTGCTCGTTACTCGTTGCCTCTCTTCTTCCGACTCCGACTGCTTTTTTAAATCTCGACCCTACCGCTTCACCACCAGCGCCACCGCCTCGCCGCCGCCAAGGCACAGGGAGGCTAAGCCGGTTTTGAGGTCGCGGCGGATCAGCTCGTGGATCAAGGTCACCAGCACCCGGCAGCCGCTCGCCCCGATCGGGTGGCCCAGGGCCACGCTGCCGCCGTTCACGTTGACCTTGGCCGGGTCGAGCGCCAGCTCGCGCATGACCGCGACCGTGGAGCCGCTGAAGGCCTCGTTGATTTCGAAGAGGTCGACGTCGGCGAGGTCGAGCCCCTCTTTTTTCAGGACCTTCGGTATGGCCAAAATAGGGGCGACGAGCACGTACTTCATGTCCAGCCCGGCCGAGGCCTGGGCGCCCACGGTCGCCAGCACCCGGCAGCCGAGCGCCCTGGCCTTCTCCTCGGCCATGACCACCACGGCCGCCGCACCGTCGCTGATCACCGAGGCGTTGCCGGCGGTGGCCACGCCGTTTTTCTGGAAAGCGGGCGCCATCTTGGCGAGGACTTCGTAGCGGGTCTCCCGCGGGCATTCGTCCTGCGTGAAGATGAGCGGGTCGCCCTTGCGCTGCGGGATCGCCACCGGGACGATCTCCTCGGCGAAGACCCCGGCCCTGACCGCCGCCAGGGCGCGCCGGTAGGACTCCGCGGCGTAGCGGTCCTGGTCCTCGCGGCTCACGTTGTACTTTTGCGAGCACAGATCGTTGGAGATGCCCATGTGGAAATCGTTGACGATGTCCCAGAGGCCGTCGTGGACCATGTGGTCCTGCAGGGTCCCCGGCCCCATGCGGTAGCCGAAGCGGGCCTTCTCGAGGTAGTAGGGGGCGGCGCTCATGTTCTCCATGCCGCCGGCCACCACCACGTCGGCGTCGCCGGTCTGGATGGCCTGGGCCGCCAGCATCACCGCCTTCAGCGCCGATCCGCAGACCTTGTTGACGGTGAGGCACTCGGCCTCCCACGGCATTCCGGCTAAAACCGCCGCCTGCCTGGCGGGGTTCTGGCCGTAGCCGCAGGGCAGCACCTGGCCCATGATCACCTCGTTGACCGAGGCCGTTTCGATGCCCGCGCGCTTGACGGCCTCCGCGATCACGACGGCGCCGAGCCGGGTCGCGCCGACCCCGGCGAGGGTGCCGTTGAAGCTTCCCAGCGCCGTCCGCACCGCACTTACGATGACTGCTTTCCGCATGAGTTTTTCCTTTCTTTATTAGGCTGAAGGCTGAAGGCGGGGAGCGTGAAGATCAAAAACATCGACTTCTTCAGCCTTCGACTGCTCGCCTTCAGCCTATTTCACATGTTGCGCCGGTACCGCCCCCCCACGGCATACAGCGCCTGGGTGATTTGCCCCAGGCTGCAGGAGCGCACGGTGCTCATCAGTTCAGCGAAAATGTTGCCGCCGGAAAGGGCCGCCTGCTGCAGCCGCTCGAGCGCCGCCGGCGCTTCCGCTGCGTGGCGTTTTTTGAAATCGGCCAGCCGTTTGAGCTGGGACTGCTTCTCCTCCTCGGTGGCGCGGGCGAGCTCCAAGGAGTCGCTCATCTGGTCCTCGGAGGCGTGCGGGTCGCGGAAGGTGTTCACGCCGACGATCGGCAGTTCGCCGCTGTGCTTGAGCGCCTCATAGTAGAGGGACTCCTCCTGGATCTTGCTGCGCTGGTAGCCGGTCTCCATCGCGCCCAAGACGCCGCCGCGCTCCGTGATGCGGTCGAACTCGGAGAGCACCGCCTCCTCGACCAGCCGGGTGAGCTCCTCCACGATGAAGCTGCCCTGGTTCATGTTCTCGTTTTTCGCCAGGCCCCACTCGCGGTTGATGATGAGCTGGATGGCGAGCGCCCGGCGCACCGATTCGGTGCTCGGGGTGGTGATGGCCTCGTCGAAGGCGTTGGTGTGCAGGCTGTTGCAGTTGTCGTAGATGGCGCACAGGGCCTGGAGGGTGGTGCGGATGTCGTTGAACTGGATGTCCTGGCTGTGCAGGGAGCGCCCCGAGGTCTGGATGTGGTATTTGAGCTGCTGGGCGCGCGCGGAGCCGCCGTAGGTGTGCTTCATGGCCACCGACCAGATCCGGCGCGCCACGCGCCCGATGACGGTGTACTCGGGGTCCATGCCGTTGGAAAAGAAGAAGGAGAGGTTCGGACCGAAGCTGTCGATCGGCATCCCCCGCGAGAGGTAGTACTCCACGTAGGTGAAGCCGTTGGCGAGCGTCAAGGCGAGCTGGGTGATGGGGTTGGCGCCGGCCTCGGCGATGTGGTAGCCGGAGATGGAGACCGAGTAGAAATTGCGCACGTGGTTGCGGATGAAATACTCCTGGATGTCGCCCATCATCTTCAGGGCGAAGTCGATCGAGAAGATGCAGGTGTTCTGGCCCTGGTCCTCCTTGAGAATGTCGGCCTGGACCGTGCCGCGGACGTTGGCGAGCACCATGGCGCGGATCGTGGCGGCCTCTTCCGCATCCGGCGCGCGGCCGTGCTCGGCCTCGAACCGGTCCAGCTGCTGGTCGATGGCCGTGTTGAGGAACATGGCCAGCATGATCGGGGCCGGTCCGTTGATGGTCATCGAGACCGACGTGTTGGGGGCGCAGAGTTCGAACCCGCCATAGAGCACCTTGACATCCTCCAGGGTGCAGATGCTCACCCCCGAGGTGCCGACCTTGCCGTAGATGTCCGGTCGGATGTCCGGGTCGAAGCCGTAGAGCGTGACCGAGTCGAAGGCGGTCGACAGGCGCTTGGCCTCGTAGTTGGCCGAGAGCAGCTTGAAGCGCCGGTTGGTGCGCGCGGGGTCGCCCTCGCCGGCGAACATGCGCGTGGGGTCCTCATCGGCTCGCTTGAGCGGGAACACGCCGGCCGTGTACGGGAACCGGCCGGGCACGTTTTCTTCGCGCATCCAGCGGTATATTTCCGCGGGGTCTTCGAAGCGGGGCAGGACGATCTTGGGGATGCGCGAGCGGGCGAGGGAGCGGGTGTAGAGCGGCAGCCGGATCTCCCGGTCGCGGACCGAGTAGACCAGCTCATCGCCGCTGTAGATCTGCTGGATCTCCTTCCACTCCTCTAAAGCCCCGCGCGTGGCTGGCTCCACGGCCTCCCAGGCGCGGGCGGCCTCCTGCTTGAGGTGCGCCAGCAGCTGGGGCGGCTCGTCCTCCGGGGTCTTTCCCTCCAGGGCCCGGGCGCTCTCCGCGAGGTGCCAGGCGCCGCGCAGCGCGTCCATCTGCGCCCGGGTCTGCCGATGGTAGCGGCGCAGGGCCTCGGAGATCTCGCTCAAGTAGCGCACCCGCTCCGGCGGGATGATGATCGTCTTGGAGGAGGAGGTTTTGCCCGGCGGGCGCGGCAGGCGGGCGTCGAAGCCAATGCCGGTCTTGGCGGCGACCGCCTCCAGCAGGGCGTGGTAGAGGGCCGTCACCCCGTCGTCGTTGAACTTGGAGGCGATGGTTCCGAAGACCGGCATCTCCTCCGGCTTGCGCTCGAAGGCCTTGCGGTTGCGCTGGACCTGTTTGCGGACGTGCTGCACGGCATCGTCGCTGCCGCGTTTTTCGAACTTGTTGACCGCCACTAGGTCGGCGAAGTCCAGCATGTCGATCTTCTCCAGCTGGGAGGCGGCCCCATATTCGCTCGTCATGACGTACAGGGAGACGTCCACGAGGTCCACGATGCGCGAGTCCCCCTGGCCGATGCCGGCGGTTTCGGTGATGACCAGGTCGAAGCCGGCGGCCTTGACCGCCAGGATGGCATCGGCCAGCGCTTCGGGGATTTCGGTCGCCGAGCTGCGCGTGGCGAGCGAGCGCATGTAGACCCGCGCATCGCCGATGGCATTCATGCGGATGCGGTCGCCCAGTAGCGCCCCGCCGGTCTTGCGGCGCGAGGGGTCGCAGCTCAGGACCGCCACGCGCACCTCTTTGAGGTCGTGCAGAATGCGCACGATCAACTCGTCGGTCAACGAGGACTTGCCGGCCCCACCGGTGCCGGTGATGCCGATCACGGGCACCCGGCGATTGCCGATCTTTTTGGCCAGCTCCGCCCGCAGTTTGGCCAGGTGGCCGTTTTCGAGGCTTTTAGCGACCTCGGCCGCCGAGATGAGATTGGCCACCAGGAGCTTGTTGTCCGGCGACAACCGCTCGAAGGGAAAGTCGAAGCCCCGGACGGTGGGAAAGTCGAGCGTCTGCACCAGGTGGTTGATCATGCCCTGCAGGCCCATCCGGGCGCCGTCTTCGGGCGAGTAGATCTTGGCGACCCCGTAGGCTTCGAGCTCCCTGATCTCCTCCGGCACGATCACTCCGCCGCCCCCGCCGAACACCTTGACGTGCGCCGCCCGGCGCTCGCGCAACAGGTCCACCAAGTATTTGAAGAACTCGATGTGCCCGCCTTGGTAGCTGGAGACGGCCACCCCCTGGGCGTCCTCCTCGACCGCGGCTTCCACGATCTCCTGGACCGAACGGTTGTGGCCGAGGTGAATGACCTCCACCCCGGTGTCCTGGATGATCCGGCGCATGATGTTGATGGCCGCATCATGGCCGTCGAACAGCGATGTGGCCGTCACCACCCGGACGGCGTTTTTGGGCCTGTAGACCTCAACCGGTGCGCTCATGCCCCCTCCTCTATCGTGCCGCGGGCAACGGCTGCCGAACGGAGATCCGCTGCCCGATGCGCCGCGCCCTATGCGCTATGCCATTGCGTGATGGGCTCGTGAAACGCCATCCGTTTCGACGGCTTTGTAAAAAGATCAAAATCAAGCGTCAGGAACCTGGCCTCCCGTGCACATCCTCAGGATGGCCGACGTCTGGAGTTCGATGTAGGCGTCGATGCTGTAATGCCGGCCGAGAAACCAGCGCCGAAAGGTCCACATGTGCCCCAGGACCACGATGTTGTGGGCGGTCAGCTCGACGGAGCGCTCATCCAGGTGCGGCAGCTCCCCCGACTGCGACAGCCGCGCCAGCACGCCGATGAGCAGCCCGGTGATGCGCAGCTCGTTTTCCAACACCCGCTGCCGCCACTGCCGGGGCAGCGACTGGGTCTCCTGGTAGATCATCAGGATGAAGTCGCTCATGCGGTGGCAGACCATGAAATACTCGCGGATGACCATGGCCAGCGCGTCCCTGCCGCCGGCCGCCCTGGCCATGGCCGTGGAGACGCCGCGTTCCATTTCCGAGTGAATGAAGTCGCAGACCAGGTAGAGGATGTCCTCCTTGCAGGTGAAGTACTCGTAGAGCGATCCGATGGAGATGTCGGCGGCGCGGGCGATTTGGCGCGTGGTGGTTTTGTGGAAGCCCTTCTCTACGAAAAGCTTGACGGCGGCATCGGCGATCTGGCGCCGACGCCGATCGACCAGCTCGGGGTCTTTGACCTGGGTGGGAATTGCGGTCGTGCGGTGGACGCGCTGCATCGGACCTCACTCGCACCGCGAGATTTGAGGAAATGAAAGCGTAGAACGGCACTGGTCCGGCGGTTTTTTTCCGAACGAGCGCTCAATCGACCAACACCCTTACACGCCGGCGAAACGCTTGTCAAGCGAGGCGGCCTCGCTTACTCCTCTCCGCCGGAGCCGTTGATTCCAGACGAGGCGTGCCCAGCGGGTCGGCGCCGGAGGGTTGCGATGCCGACGGCTGCGGCTATCAGCAGGGCCGTGTTGATCCACCAGGCGGCGAGATAGGAGGCTGTCGTGTCGTAGACGATTCCGCCGACGATCGGTCCCAGGGAGCCGCCGACCCCCACCACGAAAAAGACCAGCAAACCGAAGATCGCCCCCATGCGCCGGCGGCCGAAGCGGTCCGCCGCGATGATCGGCAGCAGCGGCCCCAGGCACCCGTAGCCGAAACCGAACACGAGCGCGTAGGCCATGAGGAGCTCCACCGAGCGGGCTCGAAGCAGGATGAGCATACCGGCGGCCATGATGCTGTAGCCGAGCGAGGCCGCAAACTTCGAGTCGCCGATGCGGTCGCTGACCCACCCGAAAAAGAATTGCCCCAGCAGACCGGCAAACCCCATGGCCGCCAGCGAGGCCGCGGCGGCGATCGGCTCGATCCCGTTGTCGACGGCGTAGGGCACCTGGTGCACGAAGGCCATCAGAGCGGTCAGGACCGCCGTGCCGTGGCATAGGGCCAGCACCCAGAAGCGGGCATCCCCCCAAAGCGATCGGGTCGCGTCGCCAGCGGCGCTCGTCGGTTCCAGGGTAGGCGTGGCTGCGGGGGCCGCCAGCGGTTGCGCGCCGTCGGGGGCAAGGCCATAGTCCTCCGGAACCCGGCGGTGGAGCAGGAGCTGGGCGATGAGAATGCCGGGGATGAGCAGGGCGAGGCCCATCAGCAGAAAACCGGTTTTCCAGCTGAAGCGCTCCAGGAGGAATGCGATCGCCGGCGTAAAGGTGATCGTTCCGAAACTCACCCCCATGCTGGAGATGCCGATGGCGACCCCGCGGCGGCGCACGAACCACTTGCCGACCGATGAGGTCGCTGTGACCGTTCCCGCCCAGGAGGAGCCGAAGCCGTAGAGCACCCCGTAGGCCAGGAAGAATTCCATGGGGCGCGTCGCGCCGGCGCACCACAAAAGACCGGCGGCACAGGCCGCGGCCCCGGCAGTGGCGATCCAGCGGGGGGAGACCCGGTCGAGCAGGCGCCCGGACAGGATGCCGCAGGCGGCATAGACCAGCAGGTTGATCGAGGCGGCCAGGGAGACCACGGAGCGCGGCCAGCCGTTGTCGGCGGCGAGCGGCTGGACGAATATGCCGAAGGAGTAGCGGGTGCCGTAGGTCAAGGCCATCAGCAGGAAGGCGCCCGCCACGACAAACCAGCCCCAGTATATTTTTTGGATTGAAGCCACCGGCACGACCGCTATCACACTTCGACGGATTTTTCCAAACCGATCGCGCTGGGCTCCCGCCGGCAAGGAAAGGGTTGACAAAAGGCGCCGAACTCGTCTAATTCTGAACGAGCGCTCGTTCATTTTTGTGCTCATCAAACGTTCACTCCAGGAGGTCGGTATGAGTGAGGAGGTGTTGCTGGTCAGGGAGGAGGAGGGGGTAGCAACGCTCACGTTGAACCGCCCCGAGGTCATGAACTCGCTCAACTTCCAGCTGCTGTCCGCCCTGCGGGAGGCCGTCGACGGGCTCCGTTTCCGCCGCGACGTGCGGGTGCTGATCGTCACCGGTGCCGGCGAAAAGGCCTTCTGCTCCGGGGCGGACCTGAAAGAGCGCGCGAGCCTGCCGCCGGAAAAGGTCAGGGAGTACATCTTTACGATCCGCAACCTCTTCAGCTCGATCGAAGCGCTGAACAAGCCGGTGATCGCCGCTGTCAACGGCATCGCCCTGGGCGGCGGCACCGAGCTGGCCCTGGCGAGCGACATCCGCATCGCCTCCGCGAATGCCAGCATGGGGCTAACCGAGACCCGGCTCGCCATCATCCCGGGGGCGGGCGGCACCCAGCGCCTGCCGCGCCTGGTGGGCCGCGGCAGGGCCAAAGAGCTTATTTTCACGGGGCGCCGGGTGGATGCGGCCGAGGCCGAGCGCATCGGGCTCGTCAACAAGGTGGCCGAGCCCCAGAACCTTCTGGCTGAGTGCCGCGCCCTGGCCGCGATGATCTGCGAGACCGGTCCGATCGCCATCGAACAGGCCAAGTACGCCATCAACCACGGCCTCGAGACCGATATCGCCACCGGGCTTGCGATCGAGTCCAACGCCTACTGGGTCTGCATCCCCACCGAGGACCGCCTGGAGGGGCTGGCGGCGTTCCGGGAGAAGCGCAAGCCGAACTACCAGGGGAAGTGACGGGCAACGAGCAACGAGTGATAAGCGCCGTGCCGGAAGGATGCGTCGGCCAAAACGAAAAAGAGGCAACGACCGAGGAGCAGGCGCGAGCAGCGAGAAAGCGGAACGGGTTGCGGCCGGCCGCCGGGGTTCGGGGTTCAGGGAGAAGCGTTATGGGGTGTTCGCCTGGGCCCCGCCTGCCGTTCGCGAGCCATAAACAGGCGCTCCTCCAAACGGATTGAGTGCGACCACACGAAGAAGGGAGGCAACCATCATGACCGAGTACGATTATTGGAAAATTTTTCCGCGCATGCCCAAGAAGGTGACCCTTGGCGACATCACGGTCAGGGACGGCTTTCAGCACCTGGAGAAGTTCATCTCCACGCGCGCCAAGATCTTCTACGCCGAGGAGATGATCTTCGCCGGCTGCAAGAACATCGAGGTGACCAACCTCGGCAACCCCTATCTGATGCCCCAGTTCAGCGACGCCGAGCAGGTGCTGGCCCACCTGCGCAGCGACCGCTTCCGGGAGCGCTGCGCCAAGAAGGGGGCCCGGATCGGCTGCTGATGATGGTCTCCACCGAAGAGGAGCACCATTTCGCCAACTCCGGCTGCACCCTGCCGCAGTACTGGCAGGAGTGCGAGCGCGCGACCCGCAAGTGCAACGATGCCGGCATGAAGATGTGCGGCACGGTCAGCACCATCTGGGGCAGCCCGATCGCGGGGGCCACGGAGCTGAAGGACGCGGTGGAGTTCACCAAGCGCTGGCTGTCGATCGGCGCGGCCGACATCGAGCATGCCGACCACGACGGCAGCGCCTCCGCGCCCCAGGTCTACCGCTACTTTGCGATGATCCTGGACGAGATCCCCGACACCCGCCTGCACATCGCCCATTTCCACGAGACCAAGCGCGTGGCCGCCGCCTCGGTGCTGGCGGCGCTGCAGGCCGGGATCACCCACTTCGAGGGGACCCTGGGCGGGATGGGCGGCCAGCCGGCCAATTTCCTGGACGATTGCCCGGTGCCGGGCACCGGCGAGTACTACTACAACGACCCGCGCTACGTGGGGCTGACCTGCTTCGAGGACATGCTGGTGCAGATCGACGAGATGGGCATCGAGCACGGCTACAACGTCGACCGGGTCCTGTGGCTGGGACGGCAGATGGAGCGCACGGTGGGCCACCGGCTGCGCTCGGAGGCGGTGATCAACGGCCGCACCCAAAAAGAGGGGCACATGAAATTCGCCCGCCCGGGCCTAAAAAAACTCAAGGAGAAGCTGGGCGAGAAGGCCGGCCAGAAATTCCCGCCGGAATGGGGCGAGAAGGCCGTGCTGCCGGAAAAATACAGGGCCTGATCGCCCTATCCACAAAGGGCATCTTCCGCCCCATGCCGGCGTTCTCGCGCTGCGGCATCCCCGGCGCAGACCCTCTGCGCCTGCGGTTGCCCAATCGCGGCGGCCTTGGCCGGGCCGCAATCCGGCAGCTGCGGGTGGAGGCGGATTCGGGTCGGCAGTGGCGAGTGCAGCGTACGAAGCATTGCGCAGGGGCGCCTGGTGTTGCTCCGACTCCCATCTCGCCGCTCGGCACAATTTTCGTGGAGGAGGTTCCGGATGTCGGCAGGCAAACAGCGCATCGACGACTTGGGCCCGGCGGAGCTCGTGCGCTTCATTCTGGACATCCTCCACCGCTCCATCCTCCATCACGGGCTGTGGTTCACCGAGGTGCGCCACCAGATGGGGGGCGCGCGGGCGCTGGAGGTCCTCAAAACCGCCTATGAACGCAGCATGGAGATCCAGCTGAATCGGCTTTCCAAGGTGTTCGGCTTCGAGCTCACCGACGGCCTGCCGAAGGCCCTGCTCGAGATGGACCGCAACGGGTTGAAAGAGGTTCTGGATGGCTTCTGCACGAACTGGCTGGCCAACGACGGCGTCTGGTTCCAGGCGGTGGAATTCAAAGACGGCATGAACGACGCCAAGCGTTGCAACGACTCCTGCTGGGCGCAGTTCTCCCCGGTGGAGGCCTGGTCCATCAAGCGCCTGCTCGGAATTCCCGAGCGGCCGGGGCTTCCCGGATTGAAACAGGCGCTGGGCTTTCGGATCTATGCCCAGATCAACACCCAGTCCATCATCGAGGAGGGGCCAGGCAGCCTGGTCTTCCAGATGAACGAGTGCCGGGTGCAGTCGGCCCGCAAGAGGAAGGGGCTCGCGGACTACCCCTGCAAGTCGGCCGGCCTGGTCGAATACACCTACTTTGCGCGCAGCATCGACGAGCGCATCCACACCGAGTGCATCGGCTGCCCGCCGGACCCCCACCCGGATGAGTGGTTCTGCGCCTGGCGCTTCACGCAGAAAACCTGAACCGCCGTCGACTCACTTTCAGTTCCAGCCGCGCCCCTTTTTTGCGGTTTGCGATGCCCGCGGGGCGCATCGGGGGGGCTGCGCAATGCGGGTCTTCTCTTGACGCTTGCCTGCCGCCGTGATTTGATGTCCGTATCTCTCAGTTGATTCGAAATCCTTCAGCAAGGGGGTATCTATGCCGGTTGCGGACTACACCACCTATTGCCGGATGATCGACCGGGCCCTGGCGGGCAGGTTCGCCTATCCCGCCATCAACGTCACCTCCATGACCACGGCCAGCGCGGTGCTGAAAGGGCTGGCGGAGTCCAAGAGCGACGGGATCATCCAGGTCTCCACCGGCGGGGGCGCCTTCGCCTCCGGTTCAGCGGTGAAGGAGATGGCGCTCGGCGCCATCGCCATCGCCGAGTATGTCCACCGGATGGCCGAACGCTACCCGGTCTACGTGGCCTTGCACACGGACCACTGCCAGGCCGACAAGCTGGATCAGTTCGTGAACCCGCTGATCGCGGAAACCGAGCGCCGGCGGGGCGAGGGGCGACCCAATCTCTTCAACAGCCACATGTTCGACGGCAGCGCCCTGCCGCTCAAGGAGAACCTAGACATCGCCGTCGCGCTGCTCAGGCGCTGCCGCCAAAGCGAGATCATCCTCGAGATCGAGGCGGGCGTGGTGGGCGGCGAGGAGGACGGGGTCAAGGGCGGGGGGCCTTCCGAGAAGCTCTACACCACCCCCGCCGACATGTGCGAAGTGGCCCGGCGCCTGAATGAGATCAGCGGGGCGCGCTACCTCTTCGCCGCCACCTTCGGCAACGTGCACGGGGTCTACAAGCCTGGCACCGTCAAGCTCAAGCCCTCGATCCTGAAAGACGGCCAGGATGCGGTGACGAAGGCCTTCGGTCCGGCCGCCCGGTTCGCCCTGGTCTTTCACGGCGGCTCCGGCTCCAGCCTGGAGGAGATCCGCGAGGCGCTCGACTACGGGGTGGTCAAAATGAACATCGACACCGACACCCAGTATGCCTTCACCCGGCCGATCGCCGACCATATGTTCCGCAGCTACGACGGGGTGCTCAAGGTCGACGGGGAGGTGGGCAACAAAAAAGCCTACGATCCCCGCAATTATCTGGCCGCGGCCGAAAAGGCCATGGCGGAGCGCGTGCGGCAGGCGGTCAGGGACCTGCGGGGCGAGAACACGACCCTGTTCAAATGAGGACGGATGGATGCAAGTGAAACCAGAAGATCTCGACGTCCAGCGGCTCGGCCCCTGCCGGATCGACAGCCCGGTCAGCGGCGTGCGCTACGTCAATGACGGCGAAAAGGTCGTGCTGCACTCGAACCCGGATGTGCTCAAGCGCATGTTGGACAACGGGGAGGGGCTGCTGGCCTTCGAAAAGGCCGGCCCCCGCGAGAAAATCTATTTCGACGCCGCCAAGCTCAAGTGCGGGGTCGTCACCTGCGGCGGGCTCTGCCCGGGCCTGAACGACGTCATCCGCGCGCTCGTGCTCAGTCTCTTCCACAACTACAAGGTCAAGAACGTCTTCGGCTTTCCTTACGGCTACGAGGGGTTGACCCACCGCTACGGCCATGCCCCCGTGGAGTTGACCCCGGCCGCCGTCAGCCGCATCCACGAGTACGGCGGGACGATCCTCGGCTCTTCGCGCGGCAACCAGGACATCGGCGAGATGGTCGACACCCTGGACCGCATGAACCTGGGGATCCTCTTTGCGCTGGGCGGCGACGGCACCCTGCGGGGGGCCCAGGCCATTGCGGAGGAGATCGGCCGGCGGGGGCTCAAGATCAGCGTGATCGGCATCCCCAAGACCATCGACAACGACATCTCCTACGTCGAGCGCTCCTTCGGATTCGAAACCGCCGTCTCCGGGGCGGTCAAGGCGATCGACGCCGCGCACACCGAGGCCAAGGGCGCGCGCAACGGGATCGGGCTCGTCAAGCTCATGGGCCGCGAATCCGGGTTTATCGCCGTTTTCGCCTCGCTGGCGCGCAGCGATGTCAATTTCTGCCTCATCCCGGAGGTGCCCTTCCGCCTGGAGAAGCTGCTCCAATCCGTCCGGGACCGGCTGGAGCGCAGCGGGCACGCGGTGATCGTGGTGGCCGAGGGCGCGGGGCAGGAGCTGATGGGCGAAACCGGGCAGCGCGACGCCTCGGGCAACGTCAAGTTCAAGGACATCGGGCTCTTCCTGAAAGACCGGATCAACGCCTATTTCCAAACCGCCGGCATGGATTCGACCCTCAAGTACATCGATCCCAGCTACACCATCCGCGGGGTCCCCGCCAACGCCTACGATTCCGCCTTCTGCCTGCTGCTCGGGCAAAACGCGGTGCACGCCGGCATGGCCGGCCGCACCAACATGGTCGTCGGGTATTGGATGAACACCTTCACCCACGTTCCCATTCCGCTGGCCGTCTCCGCCCGCAAAAAAGTCGACCCCAACAGCTGGGTCTGGAGCAGTGTCCTGACCAGCACCGGCCAGCCGAAGGAGATGCGCTGAGGCGCCGCGGGGCGGCCGTCCCCGGCGAATGCAGCGGAGCCATGAGCATGCGACGAATTGCCATATCCACCGGCGGCGGGGATGCCCCCGGCCTGAACGCCGTCATCCGCGCCATCGTTCTCGCCGCGTTGAACCGCGGCTGGGAGTGCGTCGGCATCCGCGACGGCTACAACGGCCTGCTGGCGCCGGGAGACTACCCCCAGGGCGGGCTGATGCCCCTCGACCGCAACGCGGTGCGCGGGCTCACGCACCTGGGCGGGACCATTCTCGGCACCACCAACAGCGGCAACCCGCTGCGGTTCCCCGTGCAGAAAAAAGACGGGACGCTCGTGGAGCGGGACCGCTCCGACGAACTGGTGGGGCTTTTCCGCAGCCAGGGGGTGGATGCCTTGGTCGCCATCGGCGGGGACGGTTCGCTCGAGATCGCCAATGCCCTCTGCCAAAAAGGGCTGCCCGTGGTGGGGGTGCCCAAGACGATCGACAACGACCTGGACCAGACCGTGGTCACCTTCGGTTTCGACACCGCCGTGGATTTCGCCACCGAGTGCATCGACCGGCTGCACACGACGGCCGAGTCCCACCAGCGCGTCCTGGTGATCGAGGTGATGGGCCGCTATGCGGGCTGGATCGCCCTGAACTCCGGGGTGGCGGCCTCGGCGGACGCCATTCTCATACCCGAGATCCCCTACGACATTCGCAAGGTGGCCGAGAAGATCGCCGAACGCGAGCGCAACCGCCGCTTTTTCTCCATCGTGGTGGTGGCCGAGGGTGCGCTGCCTGCGGGCGGCGAACGCACGCTGCGGGAGGCAAAAAGCGCCGGCCGGGCGGAGCGCCTGGGCGGCGTCGGCCAAAAAGTGAGCGCGGAGCTCGAAGCGCTGACCGGCAAGGAGTCCCGGGTGGTCGTGCTCGGCCATCTGCTGCGCGGGGGGCGGCCTACTTCCCACGACCGGCTGATATCGCTGCGCTTCGGGGCGGCCGCCGTCCGGGCCCTGGACGAGGGGCGCTCGGGCGTGATGGTGGCCCTCGACCCGCCGACGGTCAAGTACGTGTCGCTCGCCGCCAGCATCCGGCGGATGAAAACGGTGCCGGTCGACTGCGACACCGTGCTCACGGCGCGGGACCTGGGGATCTGCTTCGGGGATTAGCGCCCCATGTCGGCAAGCGGCTCTTCATCCGCAAGCTCGTCCAGTTGAGGTTGCCCCGCTTTCGAATCGGCCGGCGTCCTGCCTGCGGTCGCGATCCGAAGCGGCGACACCCCCTCCACCCAGAGGCAGGGGTCAGCGCCAGCCGATCGGATCGTAGCCCTTGTCCCGCAGGCAGCGGTCGACGAAGTTCCGAAACACGGGATCCGGATCGCCGGATGCAAGGCCTCCCCGCACCAGGCCGCCGGCCGCCCCTCCGGCGGCCCCGGCCGCCGCCCCGCGTCCCAGGTTCCCCAGCACCGCCCCGGTCGCCGCGCCCACGGCGCCCCCGATGGCCGCCCCCCCGGCAGTGCTCTTGGCGATCTCCGCCCCCTTGCTCGCGTCGGCGCCCGACTCCCGCGCCAGCCGGATGCAGGCATCGATGTCCCGCTGCGCGGTCTCGTTGCCCACCCGGTCGAAATGGGCGTTCGGATAGAGGACCGGGCGCTTGTCCGCGCACCCCGCGAAAGCCGCCAGGGCGATGGCCAAAAAAGCGAAACGCATCGTTTTCATCTCTTCCGCTCCATAAACAGGGGTGGGTCGTGCTATGATCATGGGGCGTCGCGGAGCCCGGGGCGCCCTGACCAAAAGGCCTCGGCAGAAGATCACGTACGCTTTTCTATCATACGGTTGCGCCGCGTGGTTTTCAAGGATGGGGGACTGGGCCGGCTCAAGTATTCTCAGGAACAGGCGATAGTCAGTCTTGAAATGTCGGCGGGCCCAAGGCGAACCGGGGCGCCGGTGAAAATCAAGGTAATCCACGTGGACCAGAATAAGATCGAGCACATCCTGTCCCAGGTAAAGTCGTTTCCCGGGATGCCGGCCACAGCGGCGAAGCTGATGCCGCTGCTTCAGAACCCGGACGCCAACTCCGTCCGGATCGAGCAGATCATGAGGTACGATCCGGGCCTGACGGCCAACATTCTCAAGCTGACCAACTCCGCCTACTTCGGCCTGCCCACCCGGGTGAGTTCGGTCCGCCACGCCATCATGCTTCTCGGCTGGAGGCGGCTGTTGCAGCTCGTCATGACGATGTGCATGAGCGCTTTGATGAAGAAGCCCGTGCCGGGCTACGACCTGCCGCGCGGAGAGCTCTGGCGGCACTCGGTGGCGGTTGCGGTGGCGGCGAACACCGTGGTCGGTGCGCTGTCGCTGGCCGAGGCCGACGAGGTGTTCACGGCCGCCCTGCTGCACGACATCGGCAAGCTCGTCCTCGGGCCCTATGTGCAGCAGGACCTGAACCGGATCGAGCAGATCGTCGAGAAGGGCCTCTCCTTCGATGTGGCCGAATTTATCGTGCTCGGCACCAACCATGCGGAGGTCGGTGCGCGCATCCTGCGGCAGTGGGCGCTGCCCCAGGAGCTCGTGCAGGCCGTGAGCAGGCACCACACCCCCGAGAGCTGCCGCGACGCCTGTGTGCTGAGCGACGTGGTGCATGTCGCCAACGCCATCGGCCGGATGATCGGGTACGGGAAGGCTCGCAACGGCCAGCCGGTCGAACCGGCCGCCGATGTCCTCGCGCGGCTGGGGCTCACCTCCGGCCGGATGCAGTCTCTGGCCGATGAGGCGCTGCGGGAGGTCACGCGGCTCACGGAGATGTTGGCGTAGCCCGACCGCCGCGCAAACTCTCTTCAGCCCAGGCGGTCCCGCCAGCGCCACGCGACCGTCTCCCCGGCGACATGGCAGATCAGGGTATCATCGGCGACCGCCTGTGCGATGGCCCGGCGGACGGCCGGGCGGTCTGCGAAGCCGTTTGCCTGCAGCCGGGCGAGCAGCCCCTCCATGAGCTCCTGCATCGAGCGCCTCCGGCCGTTGCTCTGCCAGTGCCCCTGGGTTTCGATCACCCGCTGCATCATCAGGTCGTACACCGCGACGATCCGCTCCAAATTGGTCAGCTGGTGCACCTCGTCTGCCGTCGCCTCCCCGCGCTGCATGCGATCCCGGATCTCCCCGAGATAGCGGTTGAAGCCGGTTTCCCAGGCGATCGCCACCTCGTCCAGCATGCCGCGGGTGACGGTGGCCGTCTCGACCACGGCGCGGTTGGCGTGGTACTGCGACCAATCGTCGGTCAAAATTCGCAGCCCGAGCGCCGCGCTGCGCTCGCGCACCTCGGTGCCGGGAAAGGGCGCAAGCAGATGGAAGCCGTAAAGCAGCCCGAGCTCCTTCAGCTGCCGGCCGAACTCCATGCTCTCCTGCATGGTTTCGGGGGTCTCGCCGGGCAGCCCGAGGATGAAGGATGCGAACGGGGTTATCCCGCTGCGGGCGCACATCTGCACGGCCGCCACCACCTGCTCCGGGGTGATCCGCTTTTTGATCGTCTTTAGAATCCCGCGGTTGGCGGACTCCACGCCGAAGCTGACGGCGGTGCACCCGGCGGCGCTCATGCGCGCGAGCACCTCCTCCGAGACCGTGTCCACGCGCGCGAACGATGTCCATTTGACTTTCAGACCCCGCCGCAGGATCTCGTCGCACACCCCGAGGCAGTGACGCGGGTCGGCGGTGAAAAGATCGTCGGCGATGTTGACCTGGTGGAAGCCCATTCCGCTCAGCGCTTCGAGTTCGTCCACCACGCGCTGCGGGCTGCGGTAGCGCACGCGGCTGCCGACCATTTTGCGGCCGACGCAGAAGATGCACCGGTGCGGGCACCCCCGGGTCGTGGTCATGCTGATCGGCATGCCCAGGGCGCGATAGCGGCCCAGGGGCAGCAGGTGCCGTGCCGGCGGCGGCAGGCTGTCCAAGTCGGCGATGAACTCCCGGCGCGGTGCCAGGCGCACCGTATCGCCGCCGCGGGTGGCGGTCCCCCGGATCTCCTCGAAATTCCGGCCGTCGGCGGCGGCGAGCGCCAGTTCGACGATCGTCCGCTCGCCTTCGCCGATCACCGCGACGTCCAGGGCCGGACAGGCCTGCAGGGTCTCCCGGGCGCTGAAGCTGACGTGGGGGCCGCCCATGACCGTGACGATGTGCGGGTGGGTTCGTTTGACATCCGCGAGCACGCGCATGGCGTGGTCGACCGTCATGGTCACGGCCGTGATGCCGGCGATCTGCGGCTGGAACTCATCGAGCAGGCCTGCGAGCATCTGTGCGCGGTAGGGGTGTACCACCAGGTCCAGCACCCGCACCTCGACACCGGCCTCCTCCAGGGCGGCCGCCAGGTAGGCGAGCCCCAGGGGGGGCGAGGGGGTTTCGGAGATGGGGTAGAAGGGGTTGATCAGCAGAGCGCGCATGCGAGCCTTCGAAAGGGCAAGGGGGTCGGAGCCGGAAATAGGGCGAATGGGACCTGCCGGTCCAATCAAACTGATGGGGCCTGAACCAAGAAAGCTCAGGCCCCACCCGGGTGCTGCGAAGGGTCGATCGGCTAGAACAGCCCGGAGACCGCTCCGGTGTTGACGTCCACGTCGATGCGCCGGAAGGCCGGATTGGAGCTCGTGCCCGGCATCAGGCTGATGGTGCCGGCGCAGGGGCAGAGGAACTTCGCGCCGGAGTAGATCAGGACGTCGCGGATGGGCAGCGTCCAGCCCTTGGGCACGCCCTTGATGACCGGGTCGTGGCTGAGGGAGAGGTGGGTCTTGACCATCATGGTGGCGAAGTCCGCGTACTTGGGGTCGGACTCGAGCATCTTGGCCTTGGCCTCGGCCTCGGGCAGCCAGGAGACGCCGTCCGCGCCGTAGACCTCCTTGGCGATCAGGGCCACGCGCTCGCGCAGCTTCATCTCGAGCGGGTAGAGGAATTTGAACTCCGATTTTTCGTTGCAGGCGTCGATGACCGCGTCGGCGAGCTCGAGCGCCCCCTCGCCGCCCTTCAGCCAGTGCTGGGACTCGGCGCAGCGCGCCCCGGCCGCCTCGGCCGCCTTCTTGACCGCCTTGACCTCGGCATCGGTGTCGGTGTGGAAGCGGTTGATGCAGACCACCGGGTTCATGCCGGACTTGCGGATGACGTTGATCATGTGGACCATGTTGGCGCAGCCCTTCTCCACCAGGGCGATGTTCTCCTTGGTGTACTCC